>NZ_JAMYSB010000023.1:0-98622 GCF_040321695.1 Mesorhizobium sp. M0292 | reverse complement strand
GCCGCCAGCGGCGCACCGCCCTCGTTCGTGAGGCGTATATAGTCGCCACCAACCAGAACTGTCAACAGTCATCGACGATGTTTTTGAACTTTTTGCGACAGAAGTTTTGGCGCCGGCGGACTGCCCCAAGGGAACATTGGCGTTGCCAAAAAGGAGCCCTATTGCCGCCGCATTGCCGTTCGACACCAAGGCCAACAAAGAAGGGCTCGGCGCGGCCCGCAAGGTGCCTTCCTATAAGAGCCAAAGCGGGGTCTGCGCATCACCGGTTCGGACCCTCCTACAAGAGGATTTAGGAGGCTCCTATAAGAGGATAAAGTCGCCTCTCTGTAAGGGGCTGTAAAACAGAGCGTGTGCGTGGGGATTTCGCCGCTTCGTTGACTTCACTCGCCGTGACAGGCAAATGTCATGGCCCAACAGAAGCGAAAAGCCGTTCCGCCCGGGGAAGAAGCAGCCTTTCTGGATGCCAGACACGGAAGATGTCATAGCCGAACTCGGCAATGAGCCGCCGCTGATCGCGGATGGCCGCAGCGGCCCGCCCGACCGGCGCGAGGTTTCGGCGCGCTGGCTGTCGGGCACCTTTCTTACCGGCGTGACCTCGAGTGTGCTGATGGGCGTGGCGTTGTTTGCCGCCCTTGACGGCCGCCAGCAGCTGGCAACCCCGCCCGAAATCGCCGAACTGGCCCAGCTCGAAAGCGGCGGCGATTCCGGCGAGGTCGCCAAGACCACCAGGCTGGTGGCGCCGCGCCAGATCGCCAAGGCCAAGGACCGCCGGCGCATGGAAGTGTCGATGGTGACCAAGGTCGGCGACCGCGACGTTATCCACACCATGCCGTTCGTGCAGATCAAGATGGCGCTGGCAGCCGGCCACACCACCAACCGCGCCTATCCGCCTTTCGACCCGATGCAGGTGTTCGGCGACGATGGCGACTCGACGCCGGCGCAGCCGGCGACGGCCTCCGCAGTTGGCGGCCAGATCTACGGCGCCAAGGTCGAAAGCGAGATGAGCCTCAAGACGGTCGATTTCCCGGTTGAGACGGCCTCCTTCGACGAAAAAAGCGACCTGTCCGCCGACGAGGTTGAAAAAGTGGTGCGCGAAGCCGGCACCGACCTCAGCGACGGCGCCGTGCAGGTCGCCTCCCTGCATTATGTCGACCCGCAGCGATTCGGCGATGCCTTCGCCGAATCGATGGCCGGCTCCTACGACGTCAAGATCGTGCCGGAAAACGTCTCGGTGGCGCCGCGCGTCGCGCTCGACGACCAGACCCCGGCTTTCGCCGAGGAAATCATTCCCTTCACCAGGGACCGCGACATTGCCGAGGCTTTCGCTGATTCGGGCTATACGGGCGATGACGCCACCGGCATGGCGGAGGCGATCGGCAAGCTGCTCAACGCACCGGCGCTGAAGACCGGAACCGTGCTGCGCGTCGGGCTCGAGGTACATGGCGACGCCGCCAAGGTCGTTCGCACCAGCGTCTATGACAAGACAACGCACATCGTCACCATCGCGCTCGACGACCGCGGCCAGTATGTGCCGGCGCAGGAACCGGAGCCGAACCCCGAATTGCTGACCGCGTTCGATGATTCGTCGGCGCCGGTGGTGGTGCGCGGCAATCTGCCGAACGTCTATGACGGCATCTACCGCGCCGCCTATTCCTATGGCATGTCGAAGAAGCTGACCCAGCAATTGGTCAAGCTCCTGGCCTCCGGCGTCGACTTCCAGTCCAGGCTCAATCCATCGGACCGCATCGACGTGCTGTTCTCGCAGCCGGACGGCGACGACCAGGCCTCCGACGAATCGGAACTGCTCTATGTCTCGTCGACCTTCGGCGGCCAGACACGCAATTTCTACCGCTTCCAGATGCAGGACGGCTCGATCGACTATTTCGACGAGGACGGATCGAGCGCCGAGCAGTTCCTGCTGCGCAATCCCCTGCCGGCCGGGAAATTCCGCTCCGGCTTCGGCGCCCGCCGGCATCCGATCCTCGGTTATGTCCGCATGCATACCGGCGTCGACTGGGCGGCGCCGATCGGAACGCCGATCATCGCCGCCGGCAACGGCACCATCGAAAAGGCCGGCTGGGCCGGCGGCTACGGCAAGCAGATCATCATCCGCCATGCCAATGGCTACGAGACCTCCTACAATCACCAGAGCGCCTTTGCCAAAGGCATCGAACCGGGCGTTCATGTCCGCCAGGGCCAGACCATCGGCTTCCTCGGTCAGACCGGCCTCTCCACCGGTCCGCATCTTCACTACGAGCTGATCGTCAACGGCACCAAGGTCGACCCGATGCGCGTGCGCCTGCCGGTCGGCAAGGTGCTGAAGGGCGACGACCTGGTCGCTTTCAAGCGCGAGCGCGAGCGCATCGATGAACTGCTCAAGCAGGAAGACAGCAATCCGCTGAAGGTCGCGAGCGCCAAGATCGAAGGCTAATGCATGTCGCCCAGAAGTGTGCCGCGGTTCTGGGACAACGACATGCCTCAAAACAAACACTTAAAGCGCGTCGTATGAATCCGTTTCAGCGCGACGCGCTTTAAGCCGTCACACTCGACGCCGGCGAATCATAATCGCCCCATCAGAGCATTCCGAATCGGGTCGGCTCCGAATCAGGTCGACTGCTCCTCTTCGGCTCGTGACCAAGGCAGCTTTTGCCCCGAAACGGTGACCCAGGCGATAATAGCGGCAAGCAGGCAAAGCACGGCCGTCACTGTCGACACGGCCGCGAACGCCGCATCGCTGGCGGCGAGCCGTGTTGCATCAAGGTCTGGCGCCAGGCCGGCCAATGCCGGTTCTCCGAACCCCGGAATGCCCGGCCTGACGCTGGTATCGAGCATCGTCGAATAGACCCAGGCCGCGAGCGAGCCCATCGCCGCCACAGCAATCAGCCCGCCAATGCGCGAAACCGCATTGTTGATGCCGGAAGCGGCGCCGGTATCCTTGTCCTCGACCGCGGTCATGACCGCCGTCGACAGCGGCGACACCACCAGCGCCATGCCGAGCCCCATCACCGCCATTAGCGGAAAGATACCGGTCCAGAAATTGTGCATGCCGGCATGAGTGAGCAAAGCCAGCCCGGCAAAGGCGATGGCGACCACCAGGCAGCCGCTGGCGATCGGAAAACGCGGACCGATGCGATCCGACCACTGGCCGACGAGACCCGACAGCAGCGCGATCGACGCCGACAGCGGCAGGAAGATGAAACCGACCTCTTTGGTGCTCAGCCCCCATCCGGCGATCAACAGCATCGGCAGGTAGAACAGATTGGCCGACAGCGCGAAATACAGGAAGAAGGTGGCGAGGTTGGCGCCGGCGAAGGCGCCGATCCGAAACAGCTTGAGATCGATCATCGGCTCGCGCTGCCGAAGCTCGAAGACGATGAAGATGATAAGCAGCACGGCGCCTGCGGCGATGCTCGGCCCCGACATCAGCCCGCTGCCTTCGGCGCTCATCGAGGTCAGTCCGTAGGCAAGCGCCCCGAAGGCAAGCGTGGCGAGAGCGGCGCCGCCGAGATCGAGGCTTCGCTTCTCCGTCGGCGCGTCGGCGGGAATCTTGGCCAGCAGGAGATAGATCGAGATCAGCCCGAGCGGCAGGTTGACGGCGAAGATCGCCCGCCAGATACCGCCGCCAAAGGCCGACAGGACGAAGCCGCCGAGCACTGGACCGAGCGCCGTCGTCAGCGCCGAGGCGGCGGCCCAGATGCCGATCGCCCGGCCGCGCTCCTTCTTCGGATAGGCCTTGGCGATGATGGCGAGGCTGCCCGGCACCATGATCGCCGCACCAAGGCCCTGAATGGCGCGAAAGGCGATGAGCACCAGCGCATTGGGCGCCACCGCGCAGGCCAGCGAAGCGACGATGAACAGCGCAATGCCGGCAACGAAGGCGCGCCTGAGGCCAAACCGGTCGCCGGCGGCGCCGCCGGCCAGAATCAGCGCCGACAGCGTCAGCGCATAGGCGTTGGAAATCCACTGGACCTCGGCCAGGCTGGCGCCGAGGTCGACGCGCATTGCCGGCATGGCAATGGCCAGGATCGACCCGTCGATGAAGCCGAGCGCTGACGCAAGGATCGCCGCGACCAGCACGAACTTGCGCTGCGACTGCGGGCAAAATGTACCGTTGGAAAGCGACCTGCTCAGGGGAACGGCTGCGGCTTCGCTAGGAGACTTCATGAGCGTCTGCTTAGACTTGTTGCGGGCCGGCAACAACCGGCCAGCGCCCTGCGCTCATGAATCCAGCTTTGGATATCGGTCTGCCTTGTGAGCAGGCCGACATCACTGCGCTGGAGCGCTCGCTTGCTCCGCAACATCATCGGCCGAGGGACCGCCGACGAACTCGACGGTGACGCCCGGCGACACCAGCTTGGCCAGCTCGCGCGCATCCCAATTTGTCAGGCGCACGCAGCCATGGCTTTCGGTCTTGCCTATCTTGGAGGGATCGGGCGTGCCGTGAATGCCATAGGTCGGCTTGTCCAGCGCGATCCACACCGAGCCGACCGGGCCGTTCGGACCCGGGGGGATGGTCAGGATCTTGTCGTTCTGGCCCTGCTTGAAATTGATGCTGGGGTTGTAGGTGTAGTTCGGATCGAGCGCGACGCGCGACACCGTATGGGTGCCGGTCGGCGAGGGCGTGTCGGCTGAACCGATGGTGGCCGGATAGGCCGCGACCAGCTTGCCACCGGCATCGTAGGCGAACACCTGCTTCTTGTCCTTGTCGGCGACGATGCGGGCAACCGGCGTCGCCACCAGCCTGCCGAAATTGGCGACCTTGATGATGGTGCCGGGACGGCTGAAGTCGGCCTCGGGATTGAGCCCCTTCAGGTAGTTCTCGTCCATGTGGAACCGTTCGGCCAAGGCTTCGGTGACGGAGGTGTAAGCCATGCGGTCGAGCTGCGCCTTCTGGCTGTAATCCTCCGGTATCGAGGCGACATAAGGCCCGGCCGCGTCCTCGGGCGTGATCGTATAATTGGCGAAAGCATCGCCACCGGTTTGCGCCAGCGCAGCCTGGATGCCGACCGCGTCGGTCGAGCGCAGATTGCTGCCGGTGATCTGGTTGTAGGCGGCAAGCGCCTTGTCGACATTGGAGCCGAAGCGCCCGTCGACGACGCCGGGTGAAGCGCCGGCGCGGTCGAGCAGCACCTGCAAGGCGGCTACATCCTGGCGTGCGCCGAGTGAAAGCGAGGGATCGACCACGGTCTTGCCACCGGCTTTCGGCGGCAGCGCGCCCTGGTCGGCGGGCGCCGCCGGTTCGGCGGGATCGATAGAGGCTTCGTTCAGCGGCTTGCGCTTGACGGGCCGCGGTTCAGCGGATTTCGGCGCTTCCGGATAGGTGTCGCTGTCATTGGCATCATCCTGCGGAGCGGCCCCCAGGAATCTGTCGCTTTCAGGATCGTATTCATCAACCGGCGGGCCGGGGATTCGTCCCTGATCGTCCAGTTGCCTGCGGCGGAAACGCGCCATGTCTTCGGGATCGTCGAGATAGTAGCGGTCGTCGTCTTCGACCGGTGCGCGTCCAAGCTCACGTGCCCGCATTTCCCGGCGCAGCGCGCGGCGGTCGAGCCTGGTCTGCGGCGGCTGGATGGCGATGACCTTGCCGGTCTCGGCATCGACGATGACGCGGTTGCCCCTGGCGTCGTAATAGATGTCGAGATTGCCGTCCTGGGCAAGCACAATGCCGCCGCTATCGGCGGCGCGGACGGCCGGCAGTGCGTTGTCCACAGTCGGCGATGCCATGGCGCTGGACGTGAGCAGCCCGGCGGCGAGCACCGAAAAGGCAAGGATCGTGCGGAACATGGTGGTCAAACTCTCCGGTACTTACAGCGCCGCGCGTCCGTTTGGACGCGCAAAGGACGCTGTAACACTTCATGTCTGCGCATGATCCTTTCCGAAAATCGAATTTCGATTTTCGGGGTCATGCGTAATTGCCGCCGCCCGGCAGTGTTCCCACCAGAACGTTCTCGCCACCGTTTGGATGCGCAAGGAACGCCCTGATCGTCAAAAGCCTGCAGGCAAACCCCTTCGCCAGCAAACCACAACATAAGCTTTCCAACATGAACCGGGCATGAAGATGGCGGATTACTGGTTGCTACAGGCCCAATTCCTTGCGCGTCTGCTTCGTCAGCTTGAGGACGACGAGGCGGTGGCTTTCGCCGAGATAGTCCTTCAGCGCATCATCATCCATGCTCTGGCTTGTCTGACGCTGGATCCATTTCATGCCGCGCGAGGCGAGATAGGGCGCCGGCCGGCAGCCGGGCTGATCCTTCAGCACGTCATAAGCCATTTCAGAGCATTTGAAGGTGACGAAGACGCCACCCTCCCGGTCATGGCCGGCGATGGTGAAGACCTTGCCACCGACTTTCCAGACATCGGCCCCGCCCCACTGCACGACATGCGTCGTCTGCGGCAGCGAGGCGCAGAAGCTGTTGTAGTCGTCCAGCGTCATCTGCACCCCCGTCAAAGGATTGTTGTTTCATAAGAAAATGCCGCGCGTCCGGTCGGACGCGCGGCGTTGGATCAGGCTGCCGCGTCGGTCGGCACCACAGTGGGCCTGGACCGGAAATTCAACCGGTCGGAGCCGGCGGTGACCTTGACGGTCGAGCCGTCGAGTATCTCGCCAAGCAGGATTTTTTCCGCCAGCGGATCTTGCAGGTCCTTCTGCATCACCCGCTTCAGCGGCCGCGCGCCATAGGCCGGGTCGTAGCCCTTCGCCGCCAGCCAGTCGATCGAATCCTGGTCGAGCGACAGTGTGATCTTGCGGTCGGCGAGCAGGCTTTCCAGCCGCTTGAGCTGGATCTCGACGATGCGGCCCATATCCTGCCGGCGCAGCCGGTGGAACAGGATCACCTCGTCGACGCGGTTGAGGAACTCCGGCCTGAACGAGGCTCTCACCACGCTCATAACCTCGTCGCGCACGGCATCGACGTCCTGCTCTTCGCCGAGATTGACCAGATATTCGGCGCCGAGGTTCGACGTCATGACGATCAGCGTGTTGCGGAAGTCGACCGTGCGGCCCTGCCCGTCGGTCAGCCGCCCGTCGTCGAGCACCTGCAACAGCACGTTGAAGACATCCGGATGCGCCTTCTCGATCTCGTCGAACAGCACGACCTGATAGGGCCGGCGCCGCACCGCTTCGGTCAGCGCACCGCCTTCCTCATAGCCGACATAACCGGGAGGCGCTCCGATCAGCCGGGCGACCGAGTGCTTCTCCATGTATTCCGACATGTCGATGCGCACCATAGCGCTCTCGTCGTCGAACAGGAAATTGGCCAGCGCCTTGGTCAGTTCGGTCTTGCCGACGCCGGTCGGTCCGAGGAACATGAACGAGCCGATCGGCCGGTTCGGATCCTGCAGCCCGGCCCGGGCACGACGCACGGCCTTGGACACCGCCTGTACCGCTTCGCCCTGGCCGACGACTCGCTTGCCGATCTCGTCTTCCATGCGCAGCAGCTTGTCGCGCTCGCCCTGCAGCATCTTGTCGACCGGAATGCCGGTCCAACGCGACACGATATGGGCGACGTGGTCGGGCGTGACCACCTCTTCGACCATGCCGGCCTTGCCGTCCTGGGCTTCGGCTTCCTTCAGCTTCTTTTCCAGTTCCGGGATCTTGCCATAGGCAAGCTCGCCGGCGCGCTGGAATTCACCCTTGCGCTGGGCAATGGCGAGGTCGTTGCGGGCCGCGTCGAGCTGCTTCTTGAGGTCAGCGGCGAGGCCAAGCTTCTGCTTCTCCGACTGCCATTTGGCGGTGATCTCGGTCGATTCCTCCTCGAGGCCGACGAGTTCCTTTTCGAGACGCGCGAGCCGGTCCTTTGACGCCTCGTCCTTCTCGACCTTCAGTGCCTCGCGCTCGATCTTGAGCTGCATGATGCGGCGATCGATTTCGTCCAGCGCCTCGGGCTTGGAATCGACCTGCATCCTCAGCCGCGACGCGGCTTCGTCGACAAGGTCGATCGCCTTGTCCGGCAGGAAACGGTCGGCGATGTAGCGGTTGGACAAGGTCGCCGCCGCGACCAGCGCCGAATCCGAGATGCGCACCTTGTGGTGCTGCTCGTACTTCTCCTTCAGGCCACGCAGGATCGACACGGTATCTTCCACCGACGGCTCGTTGACGAAGACCGGCTGGAACCGGCGGGCAAGGGCCGCGTCCTTCTCGACATGCTTCCTGTATTCATCGAGCGTGGTCGCGCCGACGCAGTGCAGTTCGCCGCGCGCCAGCGCCGGCTTCAACAGGTTCGAAGCGTCCATGGCGCCATCGGCCTTGCCGGCGCCGACCAGCGTGTGCATCTCGTCGATGAACAGGATGATGCCGCCGGCCGCCGAGGTGACTTCGTTGAGCACGGCCTTCAGCCGCTCCTCGAACTCGCCGCGATATTTGGCGCCGGCAATCAGCGCGCCCATGTCGAGCGCCATCAACTGCTTGTCCTTCAGCGATTCGGGCACGTCGCCATTGACGATGCGCAGCGCCAGACCTTCGGCGATCGCCGTTTTGCCGACGCCCGGCTCGCCGATCAGCACCGGGTTGTTCTTGGTACGCCGCGACAGCACCTGGATGGTGCGGCGGATCTCGTCGTCACGGCCAATCACAGGGTCGAGCTTGCCGGCGCGGGCATCGGCGGTGAGGTCGCGCGCGTATTTCTTCAGCGCGTCATAGCCCTGCTCGGCGCTCGCCGAATCGGCGGTACGGCCCTTGCGGACGTCGTTGATCACCTGGTTCAGCGCCTGCGCTGTGACGCCGGCCTTGGACAGGATATCGGCCGTCTTGGCCGACTTCTCCATCGCCAGCGCCTGCAGCAGCCGCTCGACCGTGACAAAACTGTCGCCGGCTTTCTTGGCCAATTCCTCGGCGGTCGAAAACACCTTGGCCAGCGGCTGCGCCAGATAAAGCTGGCCGTTGCCGCCTTCCACCTTGGGCATGGCCTCAAGGGCGGTCTCGACGCCAAGCTTGACGTCGCGCACGTTGCCGCCGGCGCGCTCGATCAGCGAGGCGGCCAGCCCCTCGTCGTCATCGACGAGGACCTTCAGCATATGTTCGGGAGTGAATTGCTGGTGATTGCGCGAGAGCGCCATGGTCTGGGCGGACTGAATGAATCCGCGGACGCGCTCGGAGTATTTCTCGAGGTTCATATCTGTCTCCTTCCATCACCGGCCCGCTTTGCGGCACCGGATCAGATTGCGGTGACGGACCCGCTCATCCGAGCCGGGTCCAGTTCACGCCAGATATGGGGCGCAAGCCATTGCCGCTCAAGACGTCCGGCTGATGATATTGCATGGCCGAGCAAACGAAAACGGCGGAGATTTCTCTCCGCCGTTTCATCGACTTATGTCTTATGGGTCAGTTGTTGGCGTCGACGGCGAACGGGTCGCCGGCAGGGCTTTCGGCCGGCGCCGCATCCACCACGTCAATAGCGGCAGCGGTCTCGCCGGCGCCATCCACCACCTGGCCACCACCAGACTGTTCGTCACCGACCTGATCGGCATTGTTGCGCGGGCGGCGCGGACGCCGCGGGCGACGGGCAGCGCCGCTCTCGGCGGCTGCCTCATTGAGTTCGGCCCGGGCGGCAAGAGCCGCCGGCGACAGGTTTTCGTACAGCGGCGCCGGCTCGGAGAAACCGCTCTCGGCTTCGGGCTCAACCGCGGAAACGGTTTCCGCCTGTGCCGGGGTTTCGGTGAAGCGCTGCTGGTCGCCGCGCTGGCCGTTCTGCTCGCCACGCTGGGCAAAGTCGCCACGCTGGTCGTTCTGGCCATAGCCGCCATTGGGGCGGCGGTCACGGTTGCGGCCATTGTTGTCGCGGCCGTTGTTGTTGCGGCCATTATTGTCACGGCCATTATTGTCACGGCCACTGTTGTTCTCGCGGCCGTTTTCCTGGCCGTATGCGAGTTCGGCCGGCGTGCCCTCAATCGTCGGCTGCGGACCGTTGCCGTGGTTCGCCATCGGCGCTTGAGTCTCGCCGCCATTGCCGCTGCCGGCATTGTCAAAATCGTCGCGATCTTCATCGTCGTCGAATTCGTCGCGGTTCTGCGGGGCATTCTGGATCGGCATCTGCGCCTGTGCGGCGGCAATGATGCGGTTGTAGTGCTCGGCGTGCTGGAGGTAATTTTCCGCCATAACCCGGTCGCCGGAGCTTTGGGCATCACGGGCCAGAGTGGCGTATTTTTCGGCGATCTGCTTACACGATCCACGGATTTTCACGTCCGGGCCGTTGCTCTCGTAGTTGCGCGTCAGGGGATTTGGGCCCTTGCGGTTGTTGTTGTTGTTATTGTTGTTGCCACCGCCGCCGCCATTGTTGTTGCGACCGCGCATGCGCCTGTTCTGCTGTTGTGGCCTCATAAGACTCTCTTCATTTTGAAATTTTCGAAAAACGTTTCGCGAACGGAGGCGCTCATGCAGCCAGCCGTTTCGTTTCTTCACCGGCGTTCGCCCGCATCAATTGCGTTGGCGCCACGTGTCATCCTGTTCCGGTTACATCACTTGCCGGACGATTCCCGCACGAAGCTTGGGCGTCGTTTGCGCAAGAAGGCAGCTATTTCCAAGGAAAACCGAATCGCTAAGAGCACTGCCTGCTTCGTCTCATCCGGTTAGGGCGGACCCTAGCCGCATTCCCCGGCATTGCCAAGCGCTTTTTTGCACTGCGTCAAGGCTTTCCCTGTTCAAACATAAGAACCCTGTCGTTTCCGCCAAGATCGACAAATGCCCCGGCCAGCCTGTAGCCGGCTGCCGCGAATATGTCTTTGACCTCATTGCGCTGCGTGTGGCCGATCTCGACCGCTATCTTGCCTTCTGCTTCCAGAAACTTTGCCGCCTCGGCGGCGATGATCCTGTAGGGGCCAAGACCGTCCACACCGCCATCAAGGGCTCTGTGCGGATCGAAATCGCGGACCTCGTCCTGCAGATTTCCAATGTCTCTAGACGATATATAGGGAGGGTTTGCGGCAATTACATGGTATCGGCCCGAAACTTTTTCGAACCAGTCAGACTGCAGCCCCACGAACCGGCCGGCGAGTCCGAGTTGCTCGGCATTGCGTATCGCGGTTGCCAGCGCGTCTTGTGAAATATCGACCCCGGTGGCGGTCGCGGCCGGAACCGCGCTGAGCAGCGCCAGCGCAATCGCGCCGGTACCGGTGCCGAGATCGAGGATACGGCATTCCCCCAGCCTTTCGGCCGTCGCGCCGGCAAAAGGCAGGATCGCCTCGACCAGCGTTTCGGTGTCCGGCCGCGGCTCCAGCGTTTCCGGCGACAGCGACAGCCGCAGGCCGTAAAACTCGCGAAACCCGAGGATGCGGTGAACCGGTTCGCCGGCCATGCGGCGCTGCAGAGCAGCGCCGATTGCGGCAACCGCACCCGCATCGACCGTCCGTTGCGGGTCGGCGATCGCCTGCGTACGGTCCGTGCGGGAAAAATGCTCGACGATAAGCCTGGCATCCAGCGCCGGGTCGGAAAGGCCGGCTGCGGCAAGCCGCTCCCGCGCCACCCGCAACAACGGCCCGAGCGCGCCGGGCAACATGTCAGCCATCGAGGCCAATATCGGCGAGCAGCTTCGACTGATGGTCGGCGATCAGCGCATTGATGACCTCATCGAGCTCGCCCATCATCACCCGGTCGAGCTTGTAGAGCGTCAGGTTGATACGATGGTCGGTAAGGCGGCCCTGCGGGAAGTTGTAGGTGCGGATGCGCTCCGAACGGTCGCCCGAACCAACCTGCGATTTGCGTGACTCCGAGCGCTCCTCGTCCGCCTTGCTGCGCTCGAGGTCATAAAGCCGCGCACGCAGAATCTGCATGGCTTTCGCCCGGTTCTGATGCTGCGACTTCTCCGCCTGCACCACCATGATGCCGGTCGGCAAATGGGTGATGCGCACCGCAGAATCGGTGGTGTTGACGTGCTGGCCGCCCGAACCCGAGGCGCGCATCGTGTCGATACGGATGTCTTCGGCGCGAATGTCGATGTCGACCTCTTCGGCCTCCGGTAGTACGGCAACCGTCGCCGCCGAAGTGTGGATGCGCCCGCTGGCCTCGGTCGCCGGCACGCGCTGCACGCGGTGCACGCCGGATTCAAATTTCAGATGGGCAAAGACTCCCCTACCGGAAATGGTGGCGATGATTTCCTTGAAGCCGCCGGCATCGCCGTCGCTGGCCGACACCGTCTCGAAGCGCCAGCCGCGTTCGGCGGCATAGCGCTCATACATGCGAAAAAGGTCGCCGGCAAACAATGCCGCCTCGTCGCCGCCGGTGCCGGCGCGGATTTCAAGGATGGCGTTCTTGTCGTCGGCCGCATCCTTGGGCAACAGCAGGATCTGGATGTCCTTCTGCAGCTCTTCGATACGCCCTTCGACGCCGGGCAGATCTGCCTCCGCCAGGGCCCGCATCTCGGCATCGGTGCCCTTGTCGGCAAGCATCGCCTCGAGGTCGGCTTGCTCGCGCTCGACTGAGCGCAGTTCCCTGACCTTGGCCACCATGTCCTGCAGCTCGGCATATTCCGAGGCCATCTTCACATAGGCATCGGCCGCCGGGCCGGCCGACATCTGCGCTTCGAGCATCTCGAAACGCTTGACGACCTGATCCATACGCTCGCGGGGAAGATTGACCATGGCTAATGCTATAGCGGGATGGAGCGGTCGTCGGCGAAGGCCTGCAGCAGCGCCCGCATCGGCAGCCCTTGAGCTGGCGCCATCAGATTGTCGGCAAAGAAAGCCTCCAATTCCTCCAGTGGCAGTTCGGTCAACATCGCCTTGACCGGGCCGATCGAGGCTGGAGACATCGAGATCGAGCGGTAGCCGAGGCCGATCAGCGCCATGGCGGAAATGGGTTTTCCGGCAAGCTCGCCGCACAGCGTCACCGGCGTGTGGTTGCGAACCCCGGCGTCGGCGATCTGCTTCAGAACCCGCAGGAACGGCGTCGACAGCGTGTCGAAGCGGTCGGAGAGCTGCGTGTTCCCCCGATCGACCGCCATGACGAACTGGAACAGGTCGTTGGAGCCGACCGAGACGAAATCGACCGCCTTCATCAACTCGTCGAGCTGGAACAGCAGCGACGGCACTTCCAGCATGGCGCCCACCTTGAGGCTGGTCGGCAGATGGTGGGCAAAGCGGGAGAGATGCCGCACTTCGCGGTCGATGATCTCGCGCGCCTGGGCGATTTCGCCGAGTTCGGTAACCATCGGCAGCATCAGCTTCAGTTCGCGCCCGCCGCAGGCCTTCAGCAGAGCGCGGATCTGGGTCCTGAGCAGACCCGGCCGGTCGAGCGTCAGCCTGATCGCGCGCCAGCCGAGCGCAGGGTTTTCTTCCTGGACAGCGCCCTTGAAGTAGGGCAGCACCTTGTCGCCGCCGATGTCGATGGTGCGGAAGGTGACCGGCTTGCCGCGCGCCGCGTCCAGCACGTCGCGGTAGAGCCGCTCCTGCGCCTCGGCACGCGGGAAGGTCGAGGCGACCATGAACTGCAATTCGGTGCGGAACAGGCCGATGCCGGCGGCGCCCGCCTCGGCCAGTTGCGGCAGATCGACGGCCAGGCCCGCATTCATCAGCAGGTCGACCTGGACGCCGTCCTTGGTCACCGACGGCTTCTTGCGCAATTCCCGGTAGACTTCCTGCCGGCGCGCCCGGAAGCGCACTTTTTCGGCATAGGCGGCTTCGAGGTCCGGCTGCGGCCGCAGATGGATGGTCCCTTCCTCGCCGTCGACGATGATGGCATCGCCGTTTTCCGCCATGGAAACGGCGCCCTTCATCTGGCCGGCGACCGGAATGCCCATGGCGCGCGCGACGATGACGACATGGCTGGTGGCAGCGCCGTCTTCCAGCACCACGCCGCGCAGCTTGTCCCTGGGATAATCAAGCAGTTCGGCCGCGCCCATCGAGCGCGCGACCAGGATGGCATCCTTCGGCAGTGACGCCGCGACGTCGTCAGGCCCGCGCCCCATCAGCTGACGCAGCAGCCGGTTGGCGAGATCGTCGAAGTCGCTCATCCTCTCGCGCAAATAAGGATCGGTCATGTGCAGCATGCGGGCGCGCATGTCGCTTTGGACCTTTTCCACCGCCGCTTCCGCCGTCAGGCCGTTGCGGATCGCCTCTTCCAGCCGGCGCACCCAGCCGCGGTCGTTGGCAAACATGCGATACGCTTCGAGCACCTCGCGATGTTCGCCCTCGAAGGCGACATCGCGCCGCTCCAGCATGTCGTCGATAGAAAGCCTGAGCGAACCGAGCGACGTCTCCAGCCGGCGCACCTCTTCCTCACTGTCCTCGTTGAACAGATTGGTGACGACGATGCGTGGCTCATGCAGCACGACATGGCCGAGGCCGACGCCCTCGTTGAAGGACAGGCCGGTAAAGCTGACGGGACGGCGCAGATCGAGTTCGAGGCCGGGCCGGGTCAGGCGAGCGAGATCACCGGTGGCGATCATCTCGGCGATCACCATGGCGGTCGTTTCCAGCGCCTCGACCTCGTCGTCGCGGTAGTGGCGCATGGTCTTGTTCTGCACCACCAGCACGCCCAGCGTGCGCCCTGCCCTTAGTACCGGCACGCCGAGGAAGGAATTGTAGATCTCTTCGCCCGTCTCCGGCAGGTAGGCGAAGGCCGGATGTTCCTGTGCATTGGAGAGGTTGAGCGGCCGCGCGCTCGCGGCAATGGTGCCGACGAGGCCCTGCCCCAGCCGCAGTTGCGCCAAATGGACGGCGTTCGGGTTCAGACCTTCGGTGGCATAGAGTTCGAGCACCGAATCGGCGCGCAGCACATAGAGCGAGCAGACCTCGGCGACCATGTTGGAGGCGATGTCGCGCACGATCCGGTCGAGCCGCTCCTGCGGCTCCAGCGGCTCCTGCATGAGCTCGCGGAGCCGTTTCAGCAGAACGCGCGGGCCGCTGGCCGTATCACGCATCGCGGCTTCTTCTCCAATGGGCATTTTGCCCGCCGCAGTTTCCACTGCGACCGGCGCACACGCAACAACTCAAATCGCTCTCGCTACTGCTTATCCAGACCGTACACGGAATGCAAAGTACGAACCGCGAGTTCCGTGTAGGGACCGTCAATCAGTATCGAAATCTTGATCTCGGAGGTAGTGATGGCGCGGATGTTGATCGCCTTGTCGGCCAGCGCCTTGAAAGCGGTGGCGGCCACACCGGCATGGCTGCGCATGCCGATGCCGATGACCGAAACCTTCGACATGCCGGCTTCCGACTGCACCACGTCATAGCCGATCGAAGCCTTCAGACGCTCCAGCACGGCCAACGCCTTGTCCACGTCGCCGGACGGCACGGTGAAGGTCATGTCGGTGAACTTGCCGTCCTCGGAGATGTTCTGGACGATCATGTCGACATTGATGTTGGCCTCGGCCAGCGGGCCGAAAATGCCGGCGGCAACGCCCGGGCGGTCGCCGACGCGGCGCAGAGAAATCTGCGCTTCGTCCTTGGCGTAGGCAATTCCGGTGACGACCTGCTGTTCCACGATCTCTTCCTCGTCGCAAATGAGCGTTCCCGGAGGATTGAGCAAATCCCCCATTCCGGGCGCATCGGGATCGTCGAAGGACGACCGCACGAACGTACGCACCCTGTGCACCATGGCAAGCTCGACCGAGCGCACCTGCAAGACCTTGGCGCCGAGCGAGGCCATTTCGAGCATTTCCTCGAACGAAATCTTGTTGAGCCGCCGCGCCTTCGGCTCGATGCGCGGATCGGTGGTGTAGACGCCGTCGACATCGGTGTAGATGTCGCAGCGGTCGGCCTTGACCGCCGCGGCAATGGCCACCGCGCTTGTGTCGGAGCCGCCGCGGCCGAGCGTGGCGATGCGGTTGTCCGGGCCGATGCCCTGGAAGCCGGCGACGACAGCCACCTGGCCCTCGCCGAAGCGCTTGATCAGGAACGCGCCGTCAATTTCGAGGATGCGCGCCGCGCCATGCGCGTTGTCGGTCTTGATCGGGATCTGCCAGCCCTGCCAGGAGCGGGCATGGACGCCCATATTCTGCAGTGTGATCGCCAGCAGGCCGGCAGTCACCTGCTCGCCCGAGGCGACCACGGCGTCATACTCGCGCGCGTCGTGCATGGGCGAGGCTTCGCGCGTCCAGCCAACCAGTTCATTGGTCTTGCCCGCCATCGCCGAAACCACGACAGCGACCTCATGGCCGGCATCGACCTCGCGTTTGACGTGACGCGCCACATTGCGGATGCGGGCGATGTCGGCGACGGAGGTTCCGCCGAATTTCATCACGATGCGCGCCATGGAAGCGAAATGCCTTTGACTGAAGCCGGCCCAGGACCGAAAGGGGAAGTAAGCGCTCGACAGAAGCCGGCCGCTGAATGCGCGCCTCCTTAGCCAAATGATCACGGTTTCGCAAGGCTGGCGGCGGATGCCGGCTTCAGGATCGCGGCATATTGCGTTCGGCCCCGCCGCCGCTTACCAAATGCTGCCCGCGGGAAACTCCTTTTGGTCCGGCATATCGAATGATTGTTCGCCTTCGACGCGCCATGCGGTGGCAATCGCTGCCGCTGTTCATCGGCTTCGCCGTGCTGGCGTTGATCGTCGGCACACGCGCCGTGCTGGTCGAGACCCAGAGAGCCAATCGTGAGGCCGCGCGCCAGGCGGTCGAGTATCAGGAATTGCTTTCCGGTTTGCTTACGATGGCTCAGGAGGCCGAGACCAGCCAGCGCGGCTATCTCCTGACCGGCGAGAAATCCTACCTCCAGCCTTATCGGCAGGCGGTCGACGCCATTCCGGGCCAGCTTGCCCACATCGACGGCATGACCGCGCCCGACGACGAACTCGTGCAGCAGATCAACCACGTCAAGGACGCGCTTTCACAAAACCAGGCCGAATTGGCTGAGACGATTGCACTCTACGATCGCGGCGATGCGGCAAAAGCTCTGGAACTGGTCCGCAGCGGCCAGGGCAAGGCCGCCATGGACCAGATCCGGGCCAGCATGGACACGATCCGGCGCATTGGCGGCGCAGCCATCGCCGCGCGCGACGCTCATACCGACCTGGTCGAAAACTGGCTGCGAATCGGCTCGATAGCGGCGCTGCTGGCGATCTTCCTGCTTGGCGCCTACACGGTTCGCCTTTCGCGCCGCCGGTTCCGCGCAGTGGCGATCGCCCAGGAAGAGCTGATGCGCAAGAACATCGAGCTCGGCAACGAAATCCAGACGCGTGAAAAGGCCGAATCGCAGATCCGCCAGATGCAGAAGATGGAGGCTGTGGGCCAGCTGACCGGCGGTATCGCCCACGATTTCAACAACATGCTGGCGGTGATCATCAGCGCCATGAACCTCGCCCAGCGCAAGCTGACGCGGGGCGAGCACGACATCATGAAATTCATCGAAGCGGCGACCGATGCGGCGACCCGGGCCGCAAACTTGACGTCACGGCTGCTTGCCTTCTCGCGCCAGCAGCCGCTCGCGCCTCAGGTTGTAGACGCCAATCGTCTGGTCGCCGGCATGTCGGACCTGCTTCGGCGGGCGCTCGGCGAAACCATCCGCATCGAAACCGTGCTGGCTGGCGGCCTGTGGAAGACCCATGCCGATCCGAGCCAGCTCGAAAATGCCATTCTCAATCTGGCGGTCAATGCGCGCGACGCCATGGGCGAGGACGGCAAGATGACCATCGAGACCGCCAACAGCCACCTCGACGAGAGCTACGCCGCCACCCATGCCGAGGTCAAAGACGGCCAGTATGTGATGATCGCGGTCAGCGACACCGGCGCCGGCATGCCGGCGGACGTCATGGAGCGGGCTTTCGAGCCATTTTTCACCACCAAGCCGGTCGACAAGGGCACCGGCCTCGGGCTGAGCCAAGTGTTCGGCTTCGTCAAACAGTCCGGCGGACACGTCAAGATTTACTCGGAACCCGGCCAAGGCACCACGATCAGGATCTACCTGCCGCGCTTCTTCGGCCCGGAAGAGGCCGCCATATCTTCGGAACGAGCCGGAAATCCTGCCGTGCCGGTCACCGAAACCATCCTTGTCGTGGAGGACGATCCACGCGTGCGGGCTTCCACCGCCGATGCCATGCGCGAACTCGGCTACACCGTCATTCATGCCGCAAGCGGCCAGGAAGCGCTGGAAAAGCTGGGCGACAACCCTGGTGTGGCGCTCATGTTCACCGATATCGTCATGCCGGTGATGAATGGCCGCAAGCTCGCGGAGGAGGCGCTGGCGCGCATGCCGAAGCTGAAGGTGATCTTCACCACCGGCTTCACCAGGAACGCCGTCGTCCACAATGGCGTGCTCGACCATGACGTGCATTTCCTGGCCAAGCCCTTCACCATCGAGCAGCTGGCGGCGAAATTGCGCGACGTGCTGGACGCAAAATGACCGAGACCCTGGAAATCGTCACCTTTCGCCTCAAGCCTGGAGCGGAAGCGGGCTTTGCCGCCGCCAACAACCTGGTCGCCGACTGGCTGGCGCGGCAACCTGGTTTCGTAAACCGCTGCCTGGCGCGGCGGGACGATGGCAGCTGGGTCGATGTCGTGCGCTGGCGAAGTCGCGAGCAGGCTCTCGCCGCCGCGGGCCGCATCATGGCCGAGATCGGCGATTGCGAAGCGATGCGGGCCATCGATCCCGCGAGTGTTGAGATGGGACATGCGGCGATTGTGATCTCGAGGCCCTAGGTCGACTTGCCAGCAGTCGCATAAAACCGGCCTTGACTTTCTTGCCCCGGCACCCGACTTCCTAGCGTCCGAGGAGACCCGCCCCATGCCAGAGGCCCGACGATCGACAATCGATGCCGGAGAAGTGGAACGCTTTTCCGCGCTTGCCGCCGAATGGTGGAACCCGAACGGCAAATTCCGTCCGCTGCACAAATTCAACCCGGTCCGGCTGGCCTATATCCGGGACCAGGTGGCGGCGCGCTTCGGCCGCGATCCGCGGGCGGCGCGGCCGTTCGAAGGCCTGCGTTTCCTCGATATCGGCTGCGGTGGTGGATTGTTGTGCGAGCCGATGGCAAGGCTTGGAGCCGAAGTGGTCGGCGCCGACGCCTCGGCAACCAACATCGAGGTGGCGAAGCTGCACGCGGCCGAAGGCGGCGTGACGGTGGATTATCGCGCTACGACCGCTGAGGATTTGGCCGATTCCGGCGAGAAATTCGACGTCGTCCTCAACATGGAAGTCGTCGAGCATGTTGCCGATGTCGACCTGTTCATCGGCAAGTGCGGCGAGATGGTCAAGCCCGGCGGCATCATGTTCGTGGCCACCATCAACCGCACGCTGAAGGCACTGGGCCTGGCCATCATCGGCGCCGAATATGTGCTGCGCTGGCTGCCGCGCGGCACCCACCAGTTCGGCAAGCTGGTGCGGCCTGAAGAGCTTGAAAAGGCGCTCGGCAGCGCCGCCATGACCATCATCGACCGTACCGGCGTGACCTACAATCCTCTCGCCGACCGCTGGGCACGCTCCAAGGACATGGACGTCAACTATATGGTGCTGGCGGAAAAACGATCGGTCTGAACGAAGGGGCGGCCGTGGACACTATGAGGGCCCGAGAGCTGGCGCTCGATCTTCCCGAAACGGTCGAGCAATCGCATTTCGGCAAGGCTGACTTCCGCGTCCGCAACCGTATCTTCGTCTCTCTGCCCGAAGCCGACCGTGCTGTCGTCAAGCTCGACCGCGACCAGCAAGAGATGATGGCCGCGGCTGAGCCATCGGTTTTCAGGCCCGTGACAGGCGGCTGGGGCCAAAAGGGATGGACGTCGATCATGCTCGAAGCCTGCGACGAACAGACATTCCACAGCGCAGTTCGGACGGCCTGGCGAAACGTCGCCCCGCCGGCGCTACGGAAGCGCCTCGACGCGAGCCAAATTTAAGCTTGAGCAGTTCGAGGAAAAGTGTGAAGCGGTTTCGCGGGAAAGCGCATAGCGCTTTGCCTAGGGAATTGCGTAAACAAAGAACTTATGCCTTCTGGCTCTGCGCCTTGGTGGTGATGATCACGCCGATGGTGATGATCACCGCGCCGGCCCAGGTCAGCAACTGGTAGTGCTCGCCGAGGAAGATGGTTCCGGCAAACAGGCCGACGGCCGCCGCCACATAGCCGATCTGGCTGAGATAGACCGGACCGCCCACGGCCTGCAGCCGGAAGAAGAAGGCAAACATCGCCGAGGCCGAAGCGACTTGCGCCGCGACAACCAGCGGCACGGCCCTGAGCGGGGCGAAAGCGCCGACGCCGAACAGCGCGAGAATGCCGATCAGCAGCAGCGTCGCCGAGGCCAGGTGGCTGCCGACGGCCAGTTCGATCGGACCGGTGCCTTCGGGCCAGTCGACGGTGCGATAGATATTGCCGGCGGCAAGGCTGACCGGGATCAAAAGTCCGACCAGCACCCAGAAGAAATCGGCCGGCTGGCCGGCCTCGCCGCGCGTCACCGCCACCATGACGGCGCCGATGAAGCCGACGGCGATACCGATACTGCCGAGCATATTTGGCCGTCGAACGCCGAGCAGGATCGAAAACACCAGTGTGATGACCGGCGACAGCGTGAACATGATGCCTGTATAGCCGGCGCCGAGATGCGGGATAGCCGAAAACATCAGCAGATTGGGCACGGCGTAGGACACGGCGGCGGTGATGAAGAAATAGCGCAGTCTGTGCGACGTGAGCCGCATGCGCTCGCCGTTCGCGAGCAACGCGCACAGCAGCACGCCCCCGGCGCCGAACGAGATGACGAAGGCCCAGACCATGGCCGGAACGCCGGCAGCCGTCGCCAGCTTGCCGAACGGCAGGGTCAGGCCGAGCAGGCCGCCGGTGACGACCAGCAGGCCAAGCGCCGATTCCCAGAGAAATTTCATCGGATGGTCCCGTCACTCACTTGCGGCACTGGGTCGAAACTGTATCTTGAGGTAGCATACCACAAAGATTCTTTACGTCAAGATACTTAGCGGTGAGACAGATGGATCGCGCGGCAAAGGCGGTGGAGCAATGGAAGCGGGAACGGCCGGACCTGGAGGTGTCGCCGATGCTGGTGCTTGGGCGGCTGAACGAAGCCTCGTCGCTAATCGCCCGCGAGCGCCTCGCCCCGCTGTTTGCCCGTTTCGGACTGCAGGCCGGCGAATTCGATGTGCTGGCGACGCTGCGCCGCTCCGGCCAGCCTTACGCGCTGACACCGACCGCTCTCTACGAGGCGACGATGGTGACCTCTGGGGCCATGACCAACCGGCTCGACCGGCTTGAGAAGGCCGGACTGATCCTGCGCGGCCCGCACCCCAACGACCGGCGTGGCATTGTCGTGCAACTGACCGAAAAAGGTCTGGCCTTGATCGACGAAGCCCTGACCGCCCACGTCGCCAACGAGCATGAAATCCTCGCCGGGCTCACCGGCACGGAGCGGGGGGCACTGGCTCAGTTGCTTGGCAAATTGATCGATAGCGCCAGCTGATCGCTCAATTGCGCTCCTCGGGAAAACTCGGGATCGGCATGAAATCGATGCCATCCTCGGCCAAGCTCTTGGCTTCGTCCAACGTCGCCTCGCCATAGATGCCGCGCGCATCGCTCTCGCCGAAATGGATCTTGCGCGCTTCCTCGGCAAACTTGTCGCCGACATAGTCGGCATTCTCGCGCACCTTCTCGGCCATCGCCTTCAGTTGCGCCAAAGCCTGCTTCTGGGTTTCGCCCATGGCCAGCGCAATTGTTTCCTGCTTCCGCGCGGTGGAGACGGCTGGCGCCATCAGCGCCTTTTGCACCTTGTGCGAGCCGCAGCTCGGGCAATCGACGAAGCCGCGCTTCTTCTGCGTGTCGAAATCGTCATTGCTGCGAAACCAGCCCTCGAATTCGTGCTCGTGCTCGCAGATCAGGGCAAAGCGGATCACGAAGCCGCGCCCCTGAGCCGCGGCACTTCAGCCGTGCCGGCATTGACGGCAAAATCGCGCGCATTCCTAAGGTTGGGGATTTTTTTGCGCGCGGCCGACGACTGTGCGGTATCGATCTCGCCGATAATCACGCCCGGCTCGGCATGGACGGCCTCGGCGATGATGCGACCCCACGGGTCGACGATCAGCGAATGGCCATAGGTCTCGCGGCCGTCCTCATGCAGGCCACCTTGTGCTGCAGCAACCACATAGGCGCCGTTCTCGATGGCGCGGGCTCGCAGCAGCACATGCCAGTGCGCTTCGCCGGTCTGGCGGGTGAAGGCGGCAGGCACCGACAAGAGGTCGGCGCCGGCCATCGCCTCGGCGCGGAACAGCTGCGGAAAGCGTAGATCGTAGCAGACGGCAAAGCCCAGCCTGGCGCCGTCGATCTCGGTGACGACCGCTTCGGTGCCCGGCTCATAGGCGGCGGATTCGCGCCAGCTTTCGCCATTGTCGAGATCGACGTCGAACATGTGGATCTTGTCATAGGTGGCGAGCGTCGCGCCATCCGGCCCAAACAGCAGCGCCCGGTTGGCGAGCTTGCCGTCGGCGCGCAGGATGGCGGTAGAGCCAATATGCAAGAAGACGCCGAGTTCGCTGGCGAGCTTGCGCGCGGTCGCCACGACGATGTCCTTGTCTTCCGAGGTGAAGGAAGCAGCCCTGGCTTCCTTGTCGCGAATCAGCGCTCCGGTCATTTCCGGGGTCTGGATGTAGGTTGCACCGAGGCCTGCCGCCTCGCGAACCAGCCGTTCGAGATCGACCGCGTTGCGCTCGGGGCTCTCGCCCGAACGCATCTGGATCGCCGCCGCCTTGAAAACACCCATCGTCACGTCCTCTTTGAGCAATTCCAGGAAAAGTGTGTACCGGTTTTCCGTCCGAAATTGCGTAAAAACAAAGACATAGAGCGGCCCTACGAACCGCTCTTTGTCGTCGAGCCGTTGGCAAGCAGCCTGTCCAGCTGGCCCCGCGCCTCCAATTCGTGGAGGTCGTCGGAGCCGCCGACATGCGTGTCGCCGATGAAAATCTGCGGAAAGGTCGAGCGGCCATGCGCCCGCGAAATCATTTCCTGGCGCAATTCCGGCGAAAACGAAGCGTCATGCTCGGTGTAAGCGACGCCCTTGCGTTCGAGCAGCCGCTTGGCCGCCGCGCAATAGCCGCACATCATACGGGTGTAAATCGTCACATCGAGCATCGGTCCGTGCCTTTCCTCGACCTTATATAGTCGCGGACTCGTCGGCCCGAAAGTCCCCCGGCAGGACACGCGCGAAGGTCAGCACATCGACCGCTCCGGCGCCGCCCTTCTTCAGCGCCCTGGCGACCGAGCGTACGGTGGCGCCGGTGGTGTAGACATCGTCGACCAGAAGCACGCGGCGCCCAGTGATCTCGATTTCGGCTTCCGCAGGCACACGGAAGGCGGCGCGGACATTGGCCTCGCGCTCCTGCCGCTCCAGCCCGACCTGCTGGCGCGTGAGCTTGACGCGCCGGACCGCCGAGGGCGAGAAAGGCAGCCCGCTAAGCTGCGCAACCGCCCTTGCCAACTCCGCCGACTGGTTGAACTGCCGGCGAAAGAAGCGCCGCCAGTGCAGCGGCACCGGTACGACGACATCGGCGTCTGCAATTAGCTCAGCGCCGGCGCGCAGCATCCAGCGCGCCATCCACGGCGCCAGATCGGTGCGATCCTGGTATTTCAGACCTTGCACCATCTGGCGGGCGACACCTGAATAGGCCACGGCCGCCCGCGCCCGCTCGAACGGCGGCGGATCGGCGATCGCCTCGGCCGACAGGAATCCCTCGCCCATATCGTGCGTGAATGGCGTGCCCATCACCGCGCACCATGGCCGCTCCAGCAGCCTGAGTTTCGGCCAGCAGGCACCGCACAAAACGCCGGGTTGCGAGACGTGCCTGCGACAGCCGGCACAGACCGGCGGGAACAGCATCCGCGCCGGCCAGTCCAACATGGCCAGTTTCAACATGGTTTGAGCGAGGCTCTTGATCTCCATCACCGGATCGGCCACGTGGTTTTGACGTCCGCGCCAGGATATCACTAGACGGACAAACAGGGATGTCTACCGTTGCAGCCGATCATCGATACTGAACTTTGGCTGGTGCGCAAGCGCAGGGCGCTGGCCCACCCCGTAGCCGGCGCGGATTTTCTGATGCGGCGGGCGGCGGAAGACCTTGCCGACCGGCTCGGCGCGGTCGAGCGGAAATTCGGCAAGGCCGCGGTGCTGTTTTGCCAGACGCCGGACGCAACGGACGTGGTCGCTGCAAGCGGCAAGGCAGCGGAGATCGTGCGCGTCGAGGCAGATCCAGCGTTTCTGGACGGCCGGCCAGGGCTGATAGCACCGCTGGAAACAGTGCCGTTCCAGCCGGAAAGCCTCGACCTCGTCGTTTCACTTCTGTCGTTGCAGGCGATGAACGACATTCCCGGCATGCTGGTGCAGATCCGCCGCGCTCTGCGGCCCGACGGGCTTTTCCTCGGCGCCTTTGCCGGCGCCGGCACGCTTTCCGAATTGCGCGAAAGCCTGCTCGCCGCCGAGACCGAACTCTGTGGCGGCGCCAGCCCGCGTGTCATCCCCTTCACCGATGTTCGCGACGCCGGCGCACTGCTGCAGCGCGCCGGACTGGCGCTGCCGGTGGCCGACGTCGAAACGGTGACCGTCCGCTACGATACCCTCTTCGACCTCATTGCCGATCTCAGGGCGATGGGCGAAACCAGCGCGCTGACTGATCGCAGCCGGCGACCGGGAGCGCGAAAGCTTTTTACCCGTGCCGCCGAAATCTATGCCGAACGCTTTTCGGACGCTGATGGCCGCATCAGGGCAAGCTTTTCCATCGTCTGGATGTCGGGCTGGGCGCCCGATGCCTCGCAGCAAAAGCCCTTGAAACCGGGTTCGGCGAAGGTCTCGCTGAAGACGATACTGGAAAACCCCGGCGGGCGGTGACGGCGCTCCGGATCAATGCTTGGCGAAGGCGTTTGCGAGCCTGCTGTTGTTGTCGCTGAACAGAAACTGGATCGCATTGCTGGCCTTGCCGACACCCCCGACGATGGCAAGCGACAGCACCGCAACGATCAGGCCATATTCAATGGCCGTGGCGCCTGTTTCGTCCTGCAAAAATCGGCGCAGCAATGGCTTCATGATCGTCGATCCCTCTCATCCCCGACCATATCGCCGACCTGTTAAGAAAGGTTAACGGCACAAGCTTAACAGGCTGTGAAATGGGCCTGCGTTGAGGAAGTTCTCAAGGTGGTGTCGACCTTGTTGGTCAGCAGTCGCCGCTGCGTTGGCCGTCGGCGCGGATGATGCAGACTGAGCGCGGTGAGGGCTGCAGCACGCTTCTGCGCAGCGTATAGGTGGCCCGCGAGCCGATCGAACCCGTGCTCATCGGGTCGAGACCGCCTGCAAGAGCATCGCGGCTGGATGATCGCGTCTGGTTGTCCAGCACGGGGACCGCGATCAGCGCCAGCGCCACTGCGGCCGAGCCGAACAACAGCGTGACGCGCAATAAGCCGACGCCGGCGGCGCGAAAGCTGCGATCTGGCCGGATCGAGTCCCATTCCCTGTCGAGGCTCATGCAATCGCTCCCCGCGAACCCGCTTTGCCGCAATTTTTCACGACGAGATAAATCTTCCATTAACGCTGGCTAGATCAGACCGCGAAATGGCTTTGTATCACAACAGGTCGATGAGGAACTGGATTAGCGGCGCGTCGGCCGGCGGCATGGGATAGTCGCGCATCTGCTTTGGCCGCACCCATTTCAACGCCTGCCCTTCCCTGGGCTGCGCGATGCCGCGGAAGCGGCGGCAGACGAACAGGGGCATCAGGAGATGGAAATCATCATAGGAATGGCTGGCGAAGGTGAGCGGCGCCAGGCAAGGAATGTCGGTCTCGATGCCGATTTCTTCCTGCAGTTCGCGGATCAGGCATTGTTCCGGCGTCTCGCCTGGCTCTACCTTGCCGCCGGGAAATTCCCACAGGCCGGCAAGCTGTTTGCCCTCGGGCCGCTGCGCCAGAAGCACCCGCCCATCGGTATCGACCAGCGCGCACGCGGCGACCAGCAGCAGGCGTTTGCCGGTGATCTCGCTCATGCGCCCGGCGGCCGGCGATAGTGGTAGCGATAGACTTCGTCGAAGCCCAGCGAGCGATAGAGCGCCAGCGCCGGCGCATTGCCGGCCTCGACCTGCAGCCAGGCTTCGCGAGCGCCACGCAGCCTCGCCCACTTCAGCGCCGACAGGATCAGGTTGCGGCCATGGCCCTGATTGCGCGCCGACTTGGCGGTGGCGATCTCGAACAGACCGGCAAGATCGCCGTCATGGACGCAGATCAGCACCGCCAGAGGGTCGGCCCCTTCCTCCAGCGCAAACAGCCCGACTTCGGGTTGGATAGCGCCGATGAGTTCCGAAAGACCGGGCCGCAGCGATGCATCCGAGCCGCTGACCTTGAGCGACGCGCCGAGAAAGCGGCTGATATCCTTCAGCGGAATCTGGTCCATGGCCGGCGCCAGTTGCGCGTCCGCCAGCGGCAGCCGCATCACCAGGGATTCGTCGAATGTGCTCCAGCCCTCATTGTCGAGATGCTTGGCTAGGTCCGGCCCCGACAGCGGCGAGATGCGGAAGGTCAGCGGCCTGCCATAGGCGTCGAAGCGCCGGCTGGCGCGGCCGATGCGCTCGGCAATGTGCTGGGTGTCGCCGGGATCGAGCGGGTTGACCGAGTTCAGCCGCTTGGCCGGATGGCCGGCTGTCAGCCGCACCACCCAGGTGCCGTCATAATGCACGGCCGCCGCCGGCCAGGCGCGAAACCCCGCAGCCTCGTAGCGGCGCACGATGGCGAGCATGCTTGCCG
The DNA here is from genome assembly GCF_040321695.1 of Mesorhizobium sp. M0292. Classification (NCBI taxonomy): domain Bacteria; kingdom Pseudomonadati; phylum Pseudomonadota; class Alphaproteobacteria; order Hyphomicrobiales; family Phyllobacteriaceae; genus Mesorhizobium; species Mesorhizobium sp. M0292. The sequence continues at coordinate 71,986 of NZ_JAMYSB010000023.1, read as the reverse complement.
GATGCCTGGAAGCCAACTCCATCAGCTCCGGTAATCGCCATTGATGGCGACATATTCCTTGGTGAGGTCGCAGGTCCACACCGTCGCCTTGCCGCGGCCGATACCGATATCGGCGCGGATGCGAATGTCGTCGCGCTTCATATAGGCCGAGGTCGCTTCCTCGGAGTAGCCCGGGTCGCGTTCGCCCTCATGCGCCAGACGGTTGTCGCCGAACCAGATCGACAGCCGGTCGCGATCGGCCGGCTCGCCGGCCTTGCCGACGGCCATGACGACGCGGCCCCAATTGGCGTCCTCGCCGGCAACCGCCGTCTTGACCAGCGGCGAATTGGCGATGGACAGCGCGATGCGCTTGGCCGAGCGCGCCGATTTGGCGCCGGTAACGGTGACTTCGACCTGCTTGCGGGCGCCCTCGCCGTCGCGCACCACTTGCAGCGCCAGCGATTTGAGCACCTTGCCCAGCGCCCGGCGGAAGGCGCCGAGACGGGCATCCTTGGGATCGCTGATGGCGGGCGCGCCGCGCTTGGCAGCGGCTCCGGTGGCGAACAACAGCAGCGTGTCGCTGGTCGAGGTGTCGCTGTCGACGGTGACGGCGTTGAAGGTCTTGGCCGTGCCGCGCGACAACAAGTCCTGCAGCACGGGGGCGGCGATCGGCGCATCGGTGGCGATGAAGGACAGCATAGTCGCCATATCGGGCGCGATCATGCCGGCGCCCTTGGAGATGCCATTGATGATGACGTCGGTGTCGCCGAGCTTGACCGTCGCTGTCGCCACTTTCGGATAGGTGTCGGTGGTCATGATGGCCTTTGCCGCCTCGGTCCACAGATCCGGCTTGCCGTCCTTGACCAGTCCGGCCAGCAAATGGCTGAATTTGGTGGTGTCGAGCGGCTCGCCGATTACCCCGGTAGAAGCGAGGAACACTTCGCCTGGCGTGCAGCCTGCGGCCTTGGCCGCGGCCTCGCCGGTCAGTTGGGTGGAGGCGCGGCCCTTCTTGCCGGTGAAGGCGTTGGCGTTGCCGGAATTGACCACAAGCACCCGCGCCTTGCCGGCGCCAAGGTTCTCGCGGCAGAAGTCGACCGGCGCCGAGGGGCATTTCGACTTCGTGAACACGCCGGCAACCGCTGTGCCGGCATCGAAGACTATGGCCAAGAGGTCGGTACGGTTCTTGTACTTGATCCCGGCCTCTGCGGTGGCGATGCGCACGCCCTCAATGGCAGGCATTTTGGGATATTTCTTCGGCGCGAGCGGCGAAATCGTTGCGTACATTGGGGACCTCGGGCGACGGAAAAACGCTGGGCGAAGGCCGGTTTGCCCGATAGCACGGCCCGGCGCAAGGGCGTTTTCTTGGCCGCCGCTGTGGGCAAGCCACCAGGGATTAAGCTTGCATTTCAAATCCGTTGGCGTCGGCGGGGCCTCTGGCGTTATGATATCGGCCATGGGCAGGCTGGTGATCTTGGCGGTGGCGTTTATGGGGCTTTTGCTCCTGAGCGCCGATGCGCAGCCGGAACGGCGCGTGGCGCTGGTCATCGGCAATGGCACCTATGCCGAAGCCGGCACGCTCACCAATCCGGTCAACGATGCGCTCGATATTGCCGGCAAGCTGCGCTCGATCGGCTTCGACGTCATCGAGGGCAACGATCTCGGCAAGCGCGAACTCGAGCGCAAGATCGGCGAATTTTCCGATGCGCTGGAAGGTGCGGGCGTCGGGCTTTTCTATTACGCCGGCCACGGCTTGCAGGTGGAAGGGCGCAACTACATCGTGCCGGTCGACGCCCGGCTCGACATGCCGGTCAAGCTGCAGCTCGAAGCCGTGCCGATCGACGAAGTCCTCGACATCATGGAGCAGCAGACCAAGGTCAGCCTGGTTTTCCTTGACGCCTGCCGCAACAATCCCTTTGCCCGCAGCCTGAGCCGCACCGCCACCACGCGCTCGGCAACGGCGCTTGCCGGTCTGGCGCAGTTCGATTCGACGCGCGGCTCCTTCATCGCCTTCTCGACGGCGCCAGGCGCTGTCGCCATGGACGGCACCGGGCGCAATTCGCCGTTCGCCGCCGCCCTGCTGCGACACATGGCCGAGCCCGGCCAGAGCATCAACGACATGATGATCGCGGTGCGCCGCGACGTGGTCTCCGAAACCCGCGAGGGACAGCGCCCATGGGAACAGGGTTCGCTGCTCGAACGGTTTGAGTTTGTGCCCGGCGGCGAAACGGTTGCACAGCCGAAGCCCGCCGTCCCCCCGGCGCCCGAAACAAAGGTTGCGGCACTCGAACGGTCTGTAGGCGACGACAAGACCGCAATCGAGAAATTCCTGCGCGACGACTATCTTGCGCCCGATGCCGCGGCGATCGGCGAGACCGTCAAGCGGCTCTATGCGCCTTCCGCCACCATCTTCGGCACGCGCTATGACAGCGACGCCGTCGTCAAGCTCAAGACGGACTGGTTCGCGCAATTTGCATCCTGGTCGTTCAGTCTCGAGCCCGGCAGCCTCAATGTGACGCGGCAGGGCGAGAACCGCGCCGAAGCCGTGTTCGCGATGAGCTACGACTATATGTCGAAAGACAAATCGGCGGCGCGCATGACCGGCAAGGCACGCGTCACGCTTGGGCTGGTGAAGAGCGACGGCCAGTGGCGGATCGCCTCGGAAACCTCGCAAGCGATGAACTGAAAATCCCCGCGCAGGGCGAACGTGAGGCCTGCTTCTACAAGCGCTGGAAACGGGCCGTTTCGTTTGCCTGCCAGCTCACCTATACTGCCGGCGAGATTGTTGGCCAGGATTGCCGGCGAGATTGTTGGCGAGGACAGACATGGGCGAGGATCCGGCGCGCAGATCGATCGGGGCGCGGCGCAACCCAGACAGCGCCGAGGCCATTCTCGAGGCCGCGGAGGCGGTGCTGGTCGAGGCCGGCTATGCCGGCTTCTCCATAGAGGCCGTGGCGCGGCGGGCGCGCGCCGGCAAACCCACGATCTATCGCTGGTGGCCGAGCAAGGCGGCCCTGCTGTTAGAGGTCTACAAGCGGCAAAAGCGTGTCGACGTCCCCGATACCGGCAGTCTCGAAGACGACCTCGTCGGTTTCCTGAGGAACCTCTTCGCGCATTGGCGCGACACATCCTCGGGCAGCGTATTCCGCTCGCTGATCGCCGAGGCCCAGTCGGACGAAGCGGCGGCCGCGGCCCTGACTGGCTATGCCGATGGGCGCGTGTCCCACACCGCTCGGATCATCGAGCGCGCCAAAGCGCGCGGCGAGGTTGCGGCCGATATCGACGCAGCGCTGGTCGCCGACCTCATCGCTTCCTATGCCTGGAAACACCTTTTGACCAACCGGCTGGACGAAGATGAGGCGACAATCCTTGCCACTGTCCGCTATGTGATGTCAGGCATCTCCCGCAATTGAAAAGGGCGCCGAACGGCGCCCTTTGCATGTTTTCGGTGCCGGCCTTACTTGCCGGCTTCCATCGTGTCGACGGCCTTCTTCAGATTGGCGTCGGGGATTTCAACCTTTGCGGCGCCGCGCAGCTGCTTGACCAGTGCGAAATACTTGTCGCGGATCACCGCCTGCTTGGCCTGGTCCTTGACGTCGTCGAAGGCCGGCGGCTGTTTGGTGCGCTTGTCCTCGAGCTTGATGACATGCCAGCCGAATTGCGTTTGCACCGGCTCCTTGGTGTATTTGCCGATTTCGAGCGCAACTGCCGCCTTGTCGAATTCCGGCACCATCTGCCCCGGGCCGAACCAGCCGAGATCGCCGCCATTGGTTTTGCCCGAGGGATCGCTGGTATGCTCGTTGGCGAGCTTCTGGAAGTCGGCACCGCCATCGAGCTGCTTGATAATCGCCTCGGCCTCTTCCTTCGTCTTCACGAGGATGTGACGGGCATGAATCTCATTGACCGGCGGCGTGCTGGCGATTTCCTGATCGTAGCGGGCGCGCACCTCGGCATCGGTAACCTTGTCGACGACGCCCTTCTCGACCATCTCGCCATGCAGCGCGCGCTGCTGCAGGAACGCCATGCGGCGCTGGAATTCGGGATCCTTGTCGAGCCCAGTAGCGACCGCCTGGGCGGCCATGACGCGGATTTCGATGGCCGCCGAAAGGGCGGCGGCGCGGCGCTGCTCGGGTGGCAACTGCGAGAACTGCTGCGACAGCTCGCCCTCGGCAAGCCCAAGGTCCGCCTCGGTCAGCTTCTGGCCATTGACGGTAGCGATAACGGCGTTCGGATCGACGGGGGCTGCCGCCGGCGCTGCTGCGGCATCGGCCGGGGCGGGAGCGGCTTCCTGGGCCATCAGCGGAGACAGCGACAGGGCCGACAGGCCGAAAGCCAAGCCAAGGCTGGCGAGCGACGCACGGCGAAACAGTAAGGACATCAAGATTAACTCCAAGGGGGGATTGGTAGGGCTTGCAGATCAGCCGGATTGTGGCGGAATTTGGCGCTGCCCATAGGGCTAACGCGGCGTTGACATCAGTTGAGCCCCCTCTTATCTGTCCAACGACTTTGCGTCCAGAACCGTTTTCCGGGCGCTTTTTGTGTTTGTCCGCGTTTCACGCGGAATTGATGGGGCCGGCCGGCGCTCATCTCAAAATTGAGAATTCTATCGAAAGGACCATCGGATGGTCAGTCTCGGCGGTCTCGCCCGTAAGGTTTTCGGTTCCTCCAACGATCGTCGCGTAAAATCGACCCGGCCGCGTGTCGAGGCGATCAACGCCATGGAAAACGAGATGCGGGCGCTGTCCGACGCCGAGCTTCAGGCCCGCACGGAAAAATTCCGCCAGGATATCGCCAACGGCGCCACGCTCGATGACCTGCTGGTGCCGGCCTTCGCCACCGTCCGCGAGGCATCCCGCCGCGTGCTCGGCATGCGCCCGTTCGACGTGCAGCTGATCGGCGGCATGGTGCTGCACAATGGCGGCATCGCCGAAATGCGTACCGGCGAGGGCAAGACCCTGGTCGCCACCCTGCCCGTTTATCTCAACGCGCTTGCCGGCAAGGGCGTCCATGTCGTCACCGTAAACGACTACCTTGCCACCCGCGACTCCGAATGGATGGGCCGCGTCTACAAATTCCTCGGCCTCTCGGTCGGCGTCATCGTCCATGGCCTGTCCGACGAGGAACGCCGCGTCGCCTACGCGTCCGATGTTACCTATGCCACCAACAACGAGCTCGGCTTCGACTATTTGCGCGACAACATGAAGTATGAGCGCGCGCAGATGGTGCAGCGCGGCCACAATTACGCGATCGTCGACGAAGTCGATTCCATCCTGGTCGACGAGGCGCGCACGCCGCTGATCATTTCCGGTCCGCTCGAGGACCGTTCGGAAATGTACAACACCATCGATGCCTTCATGCTGCAGCTCGGCCCAGCCGACTACGAGATCGACGAGAAGCAGAAGACCTCGATCTTCACCGAGGAAGGCACCGAGAAGCTGGAAAACCTGCTGCGCGCGGCCGGCCTGCTCAAGGGCGAGTCGCTCTATGACGTCGAGAACGTCGCCATCGTCCACCACGTCAACAACGCGCTGAAGGCGCACCGGCTGTTCCAGAAGGACAAGGACTACATCGTCCGCAACGACGAGATCGTCATCATCGACGAATTCACCGGCCGCATGATGCCGGGGCGCCGCTATTCGGAAGGCCTGCACCAGGCGCTCGAAGCCAAGGAGCATGTGGCGATCCAGCCGGAAAACCAGACGCTGGCATCCGTCACCTTCCAGAACTATTTCCGCCTCTACAAGAAGCTGTCCGGCATGACCGGCACGGCGCTGACCGAGGCCGAGGAGTTCGGCAACATTTACGGCCTCGAAGTCACCGAGATCCCGACCAATCTGCCGGTCATCCGCAAGGACGAGGACGACGAGGTCTACCGGACGGTCGAGGAGAAGTACAAGGCGATCGTCAAGGAGATCAAGGAAGCGCGCGCCAAGGGCCAGCCGACGCTGGTCGGCACCACCTCGATCGAGAAATCCGAGCAGCTGGCCGAGCGCCTGCGCAAGGAAGGGTTCAAGGATTTCGAAGTGCTGAACGCCCGCCATCACGAGCGCGAAGCGGCCATCGTCGCCCAGGCCGGCAAGCCCGGCGCCATCACCATCGCCACCAACATGGCGGGACGCGGCACCGACATCAAGCTCGGCGGCAACGCCGAGATGCGCATCGAGGACGAACTGGGCGACATGCCTGCTGGTCCCGAGCGAGAGGCGCGCGAAAAGGAAATCATTGCCGATGTCGAGCGCCTGAAGGAAAAGGCGCTGGCCGCCGGCGGCCTCTACGTGCTCGCCACCGAGCGCCATGAATCGCGCCGCATCGACAACCAGCTCCGCGGCCGCTCCGGCCGCCAGGGCGACCCCGGCCGTTCGAAATTCTTCCTGTCGCTGCAGGACGATCTGATGCGCATCTTCGGCTCCGAGCGCATGGACGGCATGCTGCAGAAGCTTGGCCTCAAGGAAGACGAGGCCATCATCCATCCGTGGATCAACAAGGCGCTGGAAAAGGCGCAGAAGAAGGTCGAAGCGCGCAACTTCGACATCCGCAAGAACCTGTTGAAATACGACGACGTCTCGAACGACCAGCGCAAGGTGGTGTTCGAGCAGCGCATCGAATTGATGGACGGCGAAGGCCTGTCCGAGACGATCGCCGAGATGCGCGAAGGCGTCATCGAGGAGATCGTCACCAAGAACATCCCCGAAAACGCCTATGCCGAGCAGTGGAACGTCGCCGGCCTCAAGGCCGAGGTCGCCGAATTCCTCAATCTCGACCTGCCGGTCGAGGACTGGGTCAAGGAAGAAGGCATTGCCGAGGACGACATCCGCGAGCGCCTGACCAAGGCCGCCGACGACGCCGCCAAGGAGCGCGCCGAGCGCTTCGGCCCAGACGTGATGAGCTATGTCGAACGCTCGGTGGTGTTGCAGACGCTCGATCATCTGTGGCGCGAGCACATCGTCAACCTCGACCATCTGCGTTCGGTCGTCGGCTTCCGCGGCTACGCCCAGCGCGACCCGCTGCAGGAATACAAGAGCGAGGCGTTCGAGCTGTTTCAGGCGCTGCTCGGCAATCTGCGCCAGGCCGTCACCGCGCAATTGATGCGCGTCGAACTGGTCCGCCAGGCCGCCGAAGCGCCGCCGCCCGAAGCGCCTGAAATGTTCGGCAGCCACATTGACGGCACCACGGGCGAGGACGATTTCGAGGGTGGCGAGACCGCACTTCTGGTCCGCCAGGAGAGCAACGCCATCGTCGCTCCCGAAGACCGCGATCCGAACAACCAGGCGACCTGGGGCAAGATCGGCCGCAACGAAGCCTGCCCCTGCGGCTCCGGCAAGAAATACAAGCACTGCCACGGCGCGTTTGCCTGATTTCGAAGGCTAGGTCGGCGGGACAGCACCCCCCTCTGGCCTGCCGGCCATCTCCCCCTCAAGGGGGGAGATCAGCAGCTTCGGCGCCGTAACTTCTTTCAATTTCGACAATTGGCGAAAGCCACAGTGACAGCCAATCTCCCCCCTTCAGGGGGAGATGTCCGGCAGGACAGAGGGGGTGCGAAGGATCGCGACCTCTCGGTCCAACCCTCGTCAAAACCTCACAACAACCCCGAATCGCGCGCGGTCGCTGTCGCCTCGCCGCGCGACACCGCATCCAGCTTGCCCAGCACCGCCGAGACATGGTGATCGACCGTCTTTGGCGAAATCGTCAATTGCTCGGCGATCCGCTTGTTGGAGAGGCCGCGTTCGATCAGCTGCAGCACCTGCATCTGGCGCAAGGTGAGGCCGGCGAGGTTGGCGCGCGTCGAGCGGCGCGGGCCGCGGGCGATGCCGCCAACGCCGTTCTTGCGCATGATATCGCGCAGGCGCTGGGCTGCCGGCCTTGCCCCCAGGCCGTCGAAAATATCCAATGCCAGCCGCTGCCCCTCGTCGTCGCCGAGGATGAGCGCCAGTCCGCGCTCGTATGGCGCATTCAATTCGGACCAGAGTGCCGAAGCCGAACGCCAGTCGCCGGTCAGGAGCAGCCGGTATGGTGTCGCCATCTCGGCGGTGTCGCCGGCCGGCATATCGGGAGAGAGCAATGTTCGCCACAGAGCCAGCTCACCGACATGGGCACGCGAGCGCACCGGCGTTTCGGCGCGGGTGATCAGCGCCAGCGCCTCTTGCCTGTCGGCCAGGCCCAGCCATGCCTGCTCCGCCATCAGCGCCGCGTAAGAGCTCAGCATCTGCAGGTCGCCGCCGCTTCCGACCAGACGCGCCATTTCGGCGAACAGCGGCTCGGCCGAGGGATCGCCGCGCCTCAGGCGCAGTTTCGCCAGTGCCAGCAGCGCCGGAAACCGGCCCACGGTGGTTGTCCGCTCATTGTCGATGACATCGCATGCCGTCGCGGCGGCCTCATCCCATTGGCCCTGACGCAGCTGCACATCGGCCAGCATGCCCCTGAGATAGTCGCGCCAGGTGCCGAGGTCGTTCTCGGTGCAATAGTGGATGCCGCTCTCCAGCACCGGACGCGCCGCGTCGTAGCTCATCTGGGTGATCTCGAAACAGGCGCGGTTGGTGAAGGCGCGCGCGGCATGTTCCTGGAAATTGCCTTGGAGCGCAATTTCAAGGCTTTGGTCGAGGCGCAGGCGTCCGGCATCCGGATTGAGCCACTGCTCGACGCAGCCGACATTGTTGAGGGCATGCGACGCGATGTCGGGACGGTTCATGCGCGCAGCCAGCGCCGCTGCCTTCTCGCCATAGAACAGCGTGTCCTCCACCCTCTCCGACAGCATCGCCAGGTGTGAAAGGTTCGAATAGGCCATGGCGAGTTCCGGCCCGGCGGGAGCCGCCTCCAGCATCGCCACCGCCTCGGCGCCGAAGGCGGCGGCCGCCTCGCGGTCATCGGCCATTTCGCTCAGCCGGGAGAGCCATCTCAGGCTGTCGCCCTCCTTCAGCCTGTTGCCGCCTGCCTGATGCAACCGGCGCGCCTCGCCCTGCGCTGCAAGCGCGTCGTCGATCTTGCCGATGAGATGGCACTCGAACGCATGGCTTTCGTAGAGCGCGGCGCGGTCAATCACCGGCAGGCTGTCGGCCTGCTGCAAGGCGATCTCGTAATAGCCGGCGGCATCGCGATGGGCGCCGACGCGCGACGCCTCGCGCGCGGCGATCGGCGCAAGTTCGCGCACCGCCGCCAGATTGTGCGCCTCGACCGCATGATGGACCAGGCGGCCTGTGGAGACGTCGCCATTTTCGAGCAGTGCCGCCAGCGCACGCTGGTTGAACTGCCGCCTGTGCGACGTCGTCAGCATCATTTCGATGGCGCGTCGCGCGATGTCGTGGCGGAAGGCGTAGCCGTCGCCCAGATCGTCGAGCAGCCCGTTGGCGACACACTCGGCCAGTTGGCCGGCGCTGGCGACGCCGCACAGGCCCTGCAGGGCCCAGGCGTCGGCGCGGCGCGGAAACACCGACACCGCGTCGAGCATTGCGCGGGCGCCTGGCGACAGCCGTTCAGCCCGCGCCAACACGGCGTCGCGCACGCTTGCCGGCAGCGCCGTTTCGTTTTCGGCCGACAGCAATTCGGTGACGAAGAAGGCATTGCCGGCGGTCGCCCGGTAGATGGCGTCGCCATCGCGTCCGGCCGCATCGGCGAGCGACAGCACGGCCGCCTGGCTGAGCAGCGGCACGTCGATGCGCGCCACGCTGCCGGCCGGGATTTCGCCCAGGGCGCGGCGCACCCGCATCTGTCCCTCGCTGCGGTCGGTGCGCGCCGTCAGCAACAGCAGGATGTGGGTGTTGACGATACGCCGGCCGAGGAAGCGCACGAAATCGAGCGTCGCATCGTCGGCCCAGTGCAGGTCTTCGATGATCAGCAGGCACGGCCCCTTGGCCGCAAAAGCGTCGAGCGCATCGGAAAACAGCGGCAGTCTCTGCCCATGCCGGGCGTCGATTGCGCGCGGCAGCGCCCATTGCGCCTCACGGGCCAGATCGTAAAGCGGCCCCAGCGGATCGGGGATCGACAGATCCTCGCAAGCGCTGCGCAACGTCGCCGCGCTCTCTCCGACACGGGCCGCGAATGCCTCGACAAGCGCCGTCTTGCCGGCGCCGGCCTCCCCGGCCAGCACGGCGACGCGGCCATGGCCGCCTATTGCATCGCCAAGCAGGCTCTCCAACTGCTGCAGCTGCGTCTGCCGTTCCAGAAGCATCATTGTCATCGTCTCACAGGATCGGAGTTTTCCCACCATGGCGGGCCGCTCACGATTAGCCCGTGAAGAAAGCGACGCAATGTGACTTTGCACACATTGCCGTGCCTCTTTCCACAAAGAACGACGCCAATATAGGGAATCGTCCCGTCCAATATGGGGAATCGTTCCGATGCGCGGGCCGGGCGGGCGTGGTCAACGTCCAGCCGCGCTCCGATCGAGCGTGAACCAATGGAAAAGGAAACCTTCCATGCCTCGCTACCTGATTGAACGCACATTTCCGGACGGCCTCAACATACCGATGACCGACATCGGCGCCAGCGCGGTGGGCGGCGTCGTCATGCGCAATGCCGAAAAGGGCGTCACCTGGATCCAGTCCTTCGTCACGCCCGACAAGAAGCACAGCTTCTGCATCTACGACGCGCCGACGCCCGAAGCGATCCGCAGCACCGCTCAGAAAAACTCGCTGCCGGTCGACAAGATCACGGAGGTGCGGGTTCTTGACCCTTACTTTTACCTCTGATCCTGCGTTCGGTCGCCACGGTGATGAGCATCAAACTGTCCTTCGCGGCCATGGCGAACTGCCTGATGGCCTGCCGCTCGGTGGAATCGGGCCTGTCCTGGGAAAGACCGGCCGGCCAACCTCCGTGCTCGGCCGTCTATGGCGGTTCGCGTCGAAGCTGCCTGCGTATCTGTCTGAAAGGCGGCGCTTGCCCCCGGAAGGCGACTATCTGAGGCGCGACATCGGGCTATCGGAGCGGGACGTCCCGCAGGAATATTGGCAATATTACTTTTGGGATCGTTGATTTTTCACGGTTTTTAAGGGCTGCGGCCAAAGCCCGGCAACGGAAGCCGCATCGCATGAACCGGGACGGACAAACCAAATCCTAAACCAACGCCGCAGGCGTTTCGGCATCGGCCGCCGTCGCCTCAAGCGTCAACAAACGAACGGAAGACCATGACCAAAATGCTTTGGACGACACGCTTCGCGGCTTTCGCCGCCATCTCGATCGCGGCGGGTGCGGCCGCCCAGGCGCACGACGCCAACCCGTTGGCCGAAAAGGTGCGCGCAGCCAACAGCCGCTTCGAAAATGTGGCAGCCGCCACCGCCGAAGGCTATGCCCCCATCCCTTGCGCCAGCGGCATCACCGGCGGCGCCATGGGCATCCACTATGTCAACGGCGCCTATCTCAAGGACGATGCCGTCGATGTCGCCAAGCCCGAAGCGGTGATGTACGAGCCGACGGCCGACGGCAGCCTGAAGCTGATAGCGGTCGAATACATCACCTCGAAAGGCCCGGCCTCGCTCGAAGGCCAGCTGTTCAACTTCAACAGCGCCCCCAATCGCTACGGCCTCGGCCCGTTCTACGAACTGCACGTCTGGGCATGGAAACAGAACCCGACGGGCGCCTTCGCCGACATGAACCCGAACGTGTCGTGCGACGCCATGAAGGGGATGTAACGCCTCACATGTGACACCTCGGGCACCGGACATCCGGTGCCTGGCCATCCCCCTTGGCGGGGGAGGGGCGAGCGCAACGCCGACCGGCTCCCCAGTCTTCCCCGGCGTTCGCTCGCCTTTTATTATGCCCCGGCATACGATGACGCACTTGCACACGCGGCCGTCCTTGGCCCCTCGGCGCACCCGCACCTGCCCACCCTTTCTTAAGGTGTTTCGGATACACCCAAAACCTTGAAAAGAGGCGGAAAACGGAGAGACATCGGGGTGCGCTTTTCCGCGGCGACGACGGCCGGGCGGTTCTTGCCGCAGCGCTTGGCGCTGCGCATGAGGCCGTTGCTTGGCCGGATCGATGCGGTGCTGTTCACCGCCGACGAACGCGGCGAAGCCGGCCGCATGTCGCTGATCGCCTTTGCCATCCGCATCGTCAGCGCCGTCATCGCCTTCATCAGCCAGGTGCTGATGGCGCGCTGGATGGGCTCGTTCGAATACGGCATCTTCGTCCTCGTCTGGGTGACGATGGTCATCGTCGGCAACCTCGCCTGCCTCGGCTTCCACACCTCGGTCATCCGCTTCATCCCCGAATATCGCGAACGCAACATGCTGGCCGAGCTGCGCGGCATCGTGGTCGCCAGCCGCCTGTTCGTGCTGATTGCCTCGACCGCGATCGCCGGACTTGGCGCACTGGGCGTCTGGCTGTGCGCGAACTGGATCGAGAGCTACTATGTGATGCCCTTCATCCTCGGCCTGTTCTGCCTGCCGATGATCGCCATGGGCGATCTGCTGCAAGGCCAGTCACGCGCCAATTCCTGGGCGTTGTTTGCGTTGTCGCCGACATATCTGGTGCGGCCGGTGCTGATCCTGGCGCTGATGGCGCTGATGCTGGCAATGGGCTATGCGCCCGACGCCAGGACAGCGATCTTCGCTTCGATCGCCGCCACCTACGCCACCACGCTCGGCCAGCTCATCGGCGTGACCACACGCATGGGCAGGAATATCCCGGCCGGGCCGATGAAGGTGCATTTCGCCGAGTGGTTCATCGTCTCGCTGCCGATCTTCCTGGTCGAGAGCTTCTTCTTCCTGCTCACCAACGCCGACGTGCTGATGGTCGGCGCCTATCTCCAGCCCAATGACGTCGCCGTCTACTTCGCCACCGTCAAAACGCTGGCGCTGGTGCATTTCGTCTATTTCTCCGTCAAGGCCGGCGTTGCCCAGCGTTATGCGCAGTTCACCCATGGCGAACCGGAAAAGCTCGCCGCCTTCGCCCGCGAGACCGTGTCGTGGACGTTCTGGCCCTCGCTGCTTATGGCGCTGCTGGTGCTGGCGCTCGGCGAACCGATGCTGGTTCTGTTCGGCCCGGAATTCACCGCCGGCTATCCGCTGTTGTTCCTGCTGGTGTTCGGCGTCGTGGCGCGCGCCGCCGTCGGCCCTTGCGAAAGCCTGTTGACGATGAGCGGCAACCAGAACATCTGCGCCGCCGTCTATGCCATGACGCTGGCCTTCAACATCGGTCTCAACGTGGTGCTCATCCCGCTCTTCGGCCTGTGGGGGGCGGCGATCGCCACCAGCCTCGCCATGGTCTTCGAGGCCAGCGCCCTGTCCTTCACCGTCTGGCGCAAGCTCGGCATCGTCATGCTGATCTTCGTGCCCGCTGCCGAGGGAGCCGCCTGATGGCCGCCATCCCGCTGATCGAGGAAACCAGCGGCGGTCCAGCCGGCGCAATGGTGTCGGGCCTTGCCGGCCTGGCGCGCGACGCCGATCCGGCGCATCTCGAGATCCTCGCCAACAACCGGCCGCTGCGCAAGCTGGCGATCTATCCGGCTTCGGCCGGCTTCGAACTGGTCGAGGAACTCGACTATCTGTGCACCCGCACGATCGAGCCCAACGTCTTCTTCAACCCGCGCTTTCTGGCGCCGGCCATGCCCCGGCTGGAAGATCGCGAGGTCAAGCTGGCGGTGATCCGTGACGGCGACGAATACCGCAACCGGCTGCGCCTGCTGGTGCCGTTCTCGGTCGAAAGGCCGGCCGTGCCGCTCGGCGTTCCGGTGATGCGCACCTGGTCGAGCCCGTTCGGCCCGATCGGCACACCGCTGGTCGACCATGACGACCCGATCGGCGTCGTCGAGGATTTCTTCGGCATGCTGTCGCGGCCGCATCTGAAGCTGCCGAAGGTCTTCGTTTTGCCCGACATGCGGCTCGACGGCCCGTTGGCCAGCGTGCTTGAAGCCGTTGCCGAGACGCGCGGCCTGACAATGGTCACCACCGGCAAGGCGGACCGGCCGGTGCTCGAAAGCACGCTCGAAGGCGAAGCCTATCTGAAGGCGTCGCTGCGTTCGCACCATTATCGCGAGTTCCGCCGCCTGAAGCGGCGCCTGGGCGATCTCGGCAAACTGGAACACCTCGTGGCGCGTGGCCCCGACGAAATCCGCCACGCCATCGAAAGCTTCCTGACGCTGGAAGCCGCCGGCTGGAAGGGCCGCGAGCGCACCGCCATGGCCATCGACCGCTACCGCGCCGCCTTCGCTCGCGAGGCCGTGCACCGGTTGGCCGAGCAGGATCTGTGCCGGATCCATTCGCTGACGCTGGACGGCCGCACCATCGCCTGCCTGGTCGTCTTCGTCGAAGCCGGCGTCGCCTACACCTGGAAGACCGCCTATGACGAGACGCTGGCGACCTATTCGCCGGGCACGCTGCTGATGATCGAGGTGACCAAGCAGCATCTCGATGACCCCAACATCATGATGACCGATTCCTGCGCCGTGCCCGACCATCCGGTGATGAGCCGGCTATGGAGCGAGCGCAAGCCGATGGGCTCGCTGGTGATCGGGCTGACCCCGGATGCCGACCGCCTCGCCCGCCAGGCGGCTTCGCAACTCCACCTCTACCGCGAGACCCGCAACATGGCCCGCCTGCTGCGCAACCGCATGAAGAGTTTGCTGGGGCGGCGATAGCCACTGGATCAACGGCAAGACACCAGCTATGGCTCCGGCGGCAATTTCGGCCGGCCTTCACGACAAGCCATCCTGATGATTAGAACCTTTTTGCGTCACGCCGGTCCCCGTGCGGCCTTTTCGCTGCTTGCACTGCTGCCTGTCCGCGCCTGGGCCGATAGCTGTCCCGAGGATTGCAGCGAGCCCGCGCCGTCCATCAACATCTACAGCCACACCGCCGCCGGCCATCTCAGCCCGGCCACGCTGGGTGCACTGCCGCGCGTATATGTGCCGAACCGCTCCTCCAACAGCATCTCGGTGATCGACACCGTGACCTTGAAGGAGGTCGACAGGTTCCCGGTCGGCAGCAAACCGCAGCACGTCGTGCCATCCTGGGACCTGAAGACGCTCTGGGTCGCCAACAATGGCACCGGCAAGAACGGCAGCCTGACGCCGATCGACCCGATGACCGGCAAGCCCGGCCCGCAGATCGCCGTGGACGATCCCTACAATTTGTATTTCATGCCGGGCGCGGCCATCGTCGTCGACGAAGCCCTGGAGCGGCTCGATTTCCGCGATCCCGACACCATGGCGCTGAAGTCGGCCCTGCCGACGCCCACTTGTCCCGGCATCAACCACGCCGATTTCTCCATCGACGGCGCCTACGCGATCTTCACCTGCGAATACGGCAATGGCGGGTTGGCCAAGATCGACCTGAAGAACCAGAAGGTGCTTGGCCATCTCGACTTCTCGAAAATGGGCATGCCGCAGGACATCCGCCTCTCGCCCGACGGCAAGGTTTTTTACGTCGCCGACATGATGAATGACGGCGTGTTCCTCGTCGATGGCGACAGTTTCAAGGAGATCGGCTTCATCCCGACCGGCATCGGCGCCCATGGCTTCGTCGTCAGCCGCGACGGCAAGCGGCTCTATGTCTCGAACCGGGGCTCGCACAAGATGGAGCAGGGCAAGGCAAAGGGACCGGGCAGCGTGAGCGTGATCGACTTCGCCACCCGCGCGGTCGTAGCACTTTGGCCGATCCCCGGCGGCGGCAGCCCCGACATGGGCAACGTCAGCGCCGACGGCAAACAACTATGGCTGTCCGGCCGCTTCGACAGTGCCGCCTACATGATCGACACGACATCAGGCGCGGTGACCAAGTTTCGGGTTGGCTCAGAGCCGCACGGCCTGACGGTGTGGCCACAGCCGGGGCGGTATTCGCAAGGGCATACGGGGAATATGCGCTAAGTCCGTGTTCGAGGCGCGGCTCGAACGCAAAAGGTCGCAAGGGCAACCGCCCATCGGCCGGGACCCGGAACGAGCAGGGGCTTTCCTTGGAAACCGCGAAGCTGTAGCTCCACACACTGGTTTCGGATACTGCCAGAAGATGAACCTTCGCCGCATCGTCCTCATCGTCGCGCTTCTCAATCTTGCCTATTTCGGGATCGAGTTCGCTGTGGCGCTCGCCATTGGATCAGTGTCCCTGTTCGCCGACAGCATCGACTTTCTTGAAGATGCTTCCGTGAACCTCCTTATCCTGCTCGCACTTGGCTGGTCTGTGCGCTCCCGTGCGCGGGTGGGGATGGCATTGGCGCTCATCCTTCTCATGCCGGGTCTGGCAACGCTCTGGACGGCTTGGGAAAAGTTCAACGTGCCGGTGCCGCCGCAGCCCATCGCCTTGACCTTGGCGGGACTTGGCGCTCTCGCCGTCAACCTGTCCTGTGCCTACATGCTGGCCGCGCACCGGCATCGTGGCGGCAGCCTCACAAAGGCGGCCTTCCTGTCGGCCCGCAACGACGCCTTGGCCAACATCGCCATTATTGCCGCAGGGTTGGTCACGACCTTGCTCTGGCATTCCGCGTGGCCCGATTTGGCGGTGGGATTGGGGATCGCGGTCATGAACGCCGACGCGGCCCGCGAAGTGTGGGAAGCTGCCCGTGAAGAACACCGTGCGGCGGCCTGAGAGCACGTAGAGCTGGGCTACCGGCCGCCGCTGATTGGCGCTATCGCTGTCATTCGCAGCAGCCGCGGTTGGCTCTGTGTTCAAGGCACTGTTCGAACCCGGAGGGTTCGCAAGGGCGACCGCCCGTCGGCCGGTCAGGCCGCCCCATCGGAGCCCATGAGCGAAGCGAACTGGCGTGAGATCAAAAATGGTGCCCCTAGCCGGAATCGAACCAGCACTCCTTGCGGAACTCGATTTTGAGTCGAGCGCGTCTACCAATTCCGCCATAGGGGCTCAGGCCCAAAGGCCTGGATGGGCGCGGACTATACGGTTGGAGGCCTGTTCGTCAACTGGCCAAATGCGCCGCCGTGCCCTGCTTGCGGCAAAAGCCCGCCTTTCTGTTTCGTGAAGCTCCTGCCATTGTGCGGCGCGGAAAACCTTTCTAGACAGACGCGTATCAAAGCGCGTTGCGTCTGGGCAACTTGCATCCAGGAGAGCCGATGCTTCGCGGACTTTACGACTGGACCTTGTCGCTGGCGGCCCGCAAATCCGCCGAATGGTGGCTGGCCTTCATCGCCTTCGTCGAAAGCTCGGTGTTTTTCATACCTGCCGACGTCTTGTACCTGCCCATGGCGTTGGCGCGGCCCGAACGCGCCTATCGCTATGCGCTGACCGCCACTGTCGCGTCGGTGCTGGGCGGCATTGCCGGCTGGCTGATCGGTTACTATGCCTACGACACGATAGCACGGCCGATGCTGGAGCACTTTGGCGGCCTTGACGCGTTCGAGAGGTGGCAGTCGGCCGGCACCGGGCTGATGCTGGTGCTGCTTGTCACATCGGGTGCCGCCCACTTGCCGCCGATCAAGGTGGTCACCATTCTGGCAGGCGCCCTCCACGTCAATCTTGTCGTCTTCATCGTCTCCGCCATCCTGGCGCGTGGCGCTCGTTTCCTGCTTCTTGCCTGGCTGCTGCGCCGCTATGGCGAAGAGATCAAGGAATTCATCGAGAAGCGTTTGGGATTGATCGTCGGCGCCGGCGCCGCCGCCCTGATTTTGCTCTATATCGTCGTCAAATACGCCTTCTGACCGCCCAAGGCGGGCGGTGGTTTCAGGACTATGCCGGCGGACGGCGAATTCAACGGACGAAACATGACAGCCACGATGACAGCCGATACCGGACGCCAGCGCACGCGCACCGCTTTGTTTCTCGCCGTCGCCATGGCCGCCACGGTCGGCTCCGCGCTCGCCTTCCAGCACATAGGCGGCTACATCCCCTGCCATCTCTGCCTGGAGCAGCGCACGCCCTATTATATCGGCGCCCCGCTGATGCTGCTGGCGGTGATCGCCTCGATGTTCAGCGCACCCGCATGGCTGACGCGCGGCCTGCTTGCCGTCGGCGGCCTGCTGATGCTCTATGGCCTCTATCTCGGCGTCTATCATTCGGGCGTCGAATGGGCCTGGTGGCAGGGCCCGGCCGATTGCACGGCCGGCGCCGGCCCGGTCGACACCGGCGGCAAGGGCGTGCTCGACGCGCTCGACAAATTCGTGCCGCCATCCTGCGATAAGGCAGCCCTTCGTATCCTCGGCCTGTCGCTGGCCGGGTGGAACGCCATCGCCAGCTTCATCCTCGCCGCCGTCGCCTTTCGCGGGGCAATGGCGCGCGATTGAGCTAATTCGATCGAGCGCCACGACGCAGAGTTCGAGCAAAAATTCTGCAGACTGGTTCGCGTGGCGCGGCTTTCGACGTCCGAGCCAGGTCGACCCCCACTCCGTCTCGGCTTCGCCGAACCACCTCTCCCCCGATCGACGGGGTAGAGGAAAGGCGCGAGCCTATTACAGCCGGCGCTACTCTACAGCCAGCGCTCCTCCAGCGGGGCTCCCTTCCTCTCCCTCCGGAGGGGGGAGAGGTGGCGCTGCGAAGCAGCGACGGAGTGGGGGAAGCCGGTCCTTAAAGGCGATGCCGCCGATAAGTGAGCGCAGCCGAGCTGTTCCGATATGGTCTGGCAGGCGTGTGAGCATCGGAAGCGCAAAATCGCTTCAGGCGGCCAGCCTTGCGAATTCTCGAACGATCCCTACGGTTCGAGTTCCACATCCCAGTAGAGATAATCCATCCAGCTTTCATGCAGATGGTTGGGCGGGAACAGCCGGCCATTGTTGTGCAGGTCGTGCACGGTCGGCTGGTAGGGCTTCTGCAACGGCCACATCTTGGCGTGCGCCGGCATCATGCCGCCCTTCCTCAGATTGCAGGGTGAACAGGCGGCCACGACATTCTCCCACGTCGTCGCCCCGCCGCGATGGCGCGGGATGACGTGGTCAAAGGTCAGATCCTCGGGCGTGCCGCAATACTGGCACTGGAAGCGGTCGCGCAGGAACACGTTGAAGCGGGTGAATGCCGGGTGCCTCGACGGCTTCACATAGGCCTTCAGGCTGACGACGCTGGGCAGCTTCATCGAAAAGGTCGGCGAAGACACCGCATGCTCGTATTCGGCGACGATGTTGACCCGGTCGAGGAACACCGCCTTGATGGCATCCTGCCAGGACCAGAGCGACAAGGGGTAATAGCTGAGCGGACGGTAATCCGCATTCAGCACCAGCGCAGGAAGCCCATCCGGAGATACGGCAACCGTCACCTTGTTGACCTCCTCGTTTTAAAACCGATCGGCGTGGATACTGTAAGCCCGACATGACAGGGATGTGAAGCGGATTGTCATCAGCCAAACGCGGCAAAAATGCAGGGTTTTCATGCTTTTTTGCGGTTTCAGGCCGGAGGTGCCGCGTCCCGGCCCCTGGTTTCGCGATAATAGGACCAGAAAAGCCGCGATGCGACACCTCGCCACGGGCTCCATGATTCGGCCAGGGCGATCAGCGTTTTCTCCGGCGGACGCGGCTCGATACCGAGCGCGTGGCCGACCGCGCTCTGCAGCGCGACGTCGCGCGCGGGGAAAATATCGGGGTGGCCGGCGGCAAACAGGAGATAGACTTCCGCCGTCCACGGGCCGATGCCCGGCACCGCGATCATAGCCGCGATCGCCTCTTCGGCGTCGAGCAAACAGAGGTGATGCAGGTCGAGCCCCTCAACCACGGCCTGCGCAACCGCGATCAGACCGCGCTGCTTCGGCCGCGACAGCCCGGCCTCGCGAAACATGTCCTCGCCGGCGGCAAGGATCGCCTGCGGCGTTAGCGGATCGACCAGTTTCATCAGCCGGCCGAAAATCGCATCGGCGCTCGCACGGGATACTTGTTGCGAAACGATAATGGAGGCCAGGCTTCGAAAACCGGGTTCCGACAGCCGCAGCGGCACCTCGCCAGCCATGCCGCGCACCTTTTCCAGGCGCGGATCGATTGCGCAAAGCGCATCCAACCCGCGCGCAATATCGTCCAGTGTCGCGATGCGTTGCATGTTTTCTTGTTCCTGAACCGACCGCACGGTAGCAATTGGCAAAACCGCTGCACAACCCGATTGCCGCTTGTGAGATGACGCTCCTGACATTCCGCTTCGCGCCGAGCCCGAATGGCGAACTGCATCTCGGCCATGCCTATTCGGCACTGCTCAACCAGCAACTGGCGCGTGCGGCCGGCGGCCGCCTGCTGCTGCGCATCGAGGACATCGACACGATCCGCTGCACGCCTGAATTCGAGGCCGGCATCTTTCGCGACCTCGAATGGTTAGGTCTCGAATGGGAACAGCCGGTGCGGCGCCAGGCCGAGCATTTCTCCGACTATCAGGCCGTGCTCGACCGGCTGGTCCGCGAAGAACTCGTCTACCCTGCCTTCATGAGCCGTGGCGAGATCAGGGCCTTCATCGCCGACAGCGAAAAGCGCGGCCGCGGCTGGCCGCGCGACCCGGACGGCGTGCCGCTTTATCCCGCCGCCGACAAGGCGCTGCCGGTCAGCGAACGCAACCGCCGCATCGCCGAAAATGCGCCCTTCGCCTGGCGCCTCGACATCGATGCAGCGCTGGCGCGCGTCGGCACGGATTTGTCCTGGCGCGAATTCACCAACGAGACGCTTTCGGCGACGCAGCGAGTCGAGGCGCGTCCGCAGGACTGGGGCGACGTCATTCTGGCGCGCCGCGACATCCCGACCAGCTATCACCTGGCCGTCGTCGTCGACGACGCTCTGCAAGGCGTCAGCCATGTCGTGCGTGGCCGCGACCTTTATTCCGCGACCGGCATCCAGCGCCTGCTGCAGGAACTGCTCGGCCTCGGCCAGCCGCAGTATTTCCACCACCGTCTCATACTCGGACCGGATGGGCGCAAACTGTCGAAGAGTTTTGCTGATACCGGCCTTGCCGCGCTGAGGCCGGCAGGCATGTCGCCGGACGATGTCAGGCGGCTGGTCGGGCTCTGACTAAAGCCGGGCCAGCCCCGCCTTGAGCAGCGCCAACGCGCCTATAAACGCGAAGGCGCCGCCCAGTCCCCAGGCAACCGCGAGCTTCAGATCTCTCAGGACGATGCCATGTTCGTTCGCGGCCATGACCGCGGCGAAAAAGCCGAGCGTGAACAGCAATGTGTTGCCGGTCGACCCAAAACCGTCCTCCTGCATGATGGCGTCGAGCGCTGAACCGAAGAAGAAGCCGAACACGGCCACACTGGCCACCGTCATCAAAAGCCAGCTTGTGTCGAGATGCAACAGCATGCGCGCTCCCTGTCGAAGCCAAAACGCCATGTCGCCGGATCCATCGACAGAAGTCGATTGCCCTGACGCCGCCCTTTGAATTCGGCCACCTCCTACATCAGGATGAGCTTATGTACCAATTGTTTCGCTTTGCTTGCCGGATTGAACCGCATTAGAGCAATTGCCGTATTTGTCTCTTCACCGAATCGGACCTCTCCACCGGAAACGGCTTCCCCGAAAATGCACAGTCTCAAGCGGTTCATCCCCGCCTCGTTTGTCGTCCTGTGGGCGACAGGTTTCATCGGCGCGCGCTACGCCATGCCCTGGGCGGAGCCCTTCACCTTTCTGGCGGCCCGCTTTGTCATCGCCGCCTTGCTGCTTGCCGGGCTGATGCTCGTGCTTGGCTCGAAGCGAGCCACAAGGGCAGAAGCGCTTCACGCCACGGTCGCCGGCATCCTCATGCATGGCATCTATCTCGGCGCCGTGTTCTGGGCGATCCACAGGGGCATGCCCGCCGGGCTTTCGGCGCTGATCGTCGGCCTGCAGCCACTGATCACCGCCGTGCTTGCCGGCCGATTCCTCGGCGAGGCCATCCTGCCGCGCCACTGGGCCGGCCTTACCGTCGGCCTTGTGGGGGTGATCATCGTGCTGTGGCCGAAGCTCGGCGCTCTCGGCGGCGGCGTTACGCCCGAAACCCTGTCGGCGTCGCTGGTCTCGGTGCTGGGCATGAGCGCCGGGACCATCTGGCAGAAGCGCTATGCCTCGGGTGGCGACCTGGTGGCGGCGACGATGTGGCAATATATCGGCGGCGGCTCGCTGATGATCCTGGCTTCGCTGGCACTGGAGACCCACACGGTGATCATCAACGGCGAACTGATCTTCGCCATGGCCTGGCTGGTCCTGGTGCTGTCGATCGGCGCCATCTTCCTGCTGATGGTGATGATCCGCGACGGCGAGATGTCGAAGGTCGCGTCGCTGTTCTACCTGGTGCCGGCCGTCACCGCTGTCATCGCCTGGGCGCTGTTCGGCGAACAGCTCAGCCTCGTGCAGATCGTCGGCATGGCAATCGCGACGCTCGGCGTCGGGCTGGCCACGGCTCGGCCAGCCAAAACCTAGCTGCCGACACGTGCGCGCGCTTCGAGAAAGCGGCTGATCGCCGCATTGAGTTCGCCGCCGAGGATGAAGATCGCCGACAGCATATAGAGGAAAACCACGGCGATCATGATCGAGGCGAGGCCGGCATAGGTCGTCACATAGGACGAGAAATGGTCGAGGTAGGTCGCGAACATCGTCGAGCCGACAAGCCACGCAGCCAGAGTGAAGATGATGCCAGGCACCAGCGAGACAAAGCGGCGCTTGCCCGCCGGCAGCCAGTAGTGGACGGCAAACAAGCCACCAATGATGACGGTTGAGGCGATGACGTAGCGCCACAGCGTGATCGTGCCCGTATAGGGTTTGATCCACTCGAAATGAGCTTCCGCCAGCCGCGCCAGCAAAGGCGCAAAGACCAGGAGCACGCTGATCGCCAGGAAACCGGCCGTCGCGATCAGCACGAAGAAAATGCTCTGCACCCGGCGGTAGATGATGCCGCGCGTTTCGGCGACGCGGTAGGCGCGGTTGAGCGAGGTGCGCAGCGCCTCGATGCCGTTGGAGGCGAAATAGGCCGCCAGAAGCACGCCGTAGGTCAAAAGATCGGTGCGCCGCACGGTCAGCACGTTGAGCACTTCGCGCGCGATAGGCTTGGCGATCTGTTCGGGCCAGGTGTCGAAGACCAGGTGCACGGCAGTATCGGCGAACGCCTGCGCACCGAGGAAGCTCGCCAGCGTGGTGGCGAAGATCAGGAACGGGAACAGCGCCATGAGCGAAGTGATCGCCAGATGGCTGGCCATGGCCCAGCCGTCATCGGTGTTGAAATGGCCAAGCGCGTCATAGAGCACGCGGCGCAGCACGACGATATTCCGCATCAAGAGCCGCGTTCCCTTCGATTGTCTCGACGCCGCGAATATGGGAAGGGATTGTGGCAAATGGCAACCCTTGCTCAAACCACGATGCCGCCTGCCAAAGAGTTGCGCACCATCATCGTCACCGGCGCCTCGTCCGGGATAGGCGCCTACTGCGCCCGTGCACTGAAGGCGGATGGCTGGCGCGTGTTTGCAACGGCGCGCAAGCCGGATGACATAGCCGCACTTGAAGCCGACGGCATCGAGGCCTTTTATCTCGACTACCGTGAGCCGGATTCCATCGCAGCACTTGCGGCATCGGTGCTGGAGCGGACAGGCGGACGCCTCGACGCCCTGTTCAACAACGGCGCCCATGCACAGCCCGGCGCCGTGGAAGACCTGCCGGTTGCGGCATTGCGCGAGCAGTTCGAGGCCAATTTCTTCGGCTGGCACGACCTCACCCGACGCATCGTACCGGTAATGCGTCGCCAGGGACATGGCCGCCTCGTTCATTGTTCCTCGATCCTTGGGCTAGCGCCGGTGCCTTTTCGCGGCGCCTACTCAGCCTCCAAGCACGCGCTCGAAGGCCTGATGCTGTGCATGCAGCAGGAACTCAGGGGCAGCGGCATCCATGTCTCGCTGATCGAACCGGGGCCGGTGACCTCGAAAATCGCCAGCAACGGGCTGTTCTGGTTCCTGAAAAACATCGACCGCGAGAATTCCGTCCACCACGTCGCCTATGCCGCGCAGTTGGCGCGGCTTCGGGCCGGCGGCAGCTCATCACGGCTGAAAAAGGGGCCGGAGGTGGTCTATGCGGCCTTGCGCCATGCACTTCTGTCGCGGCGCCCGCGCCCGCACTATGTGGTAACAGTGCCGGCCAGGATTGGCGTGATGCTCAAGCGCATCCTGCCGGCATCGATGCTCTACCGCGTTCTGGCCGGACGCGCCTGATCGCAACAGAACTGGGAACAGATCATGGCAACCGTCATCAAAGTCCTCCTCGTCCTCGTCATGGTCGCCGTGGTGATCGTGCTTGTCCGCGGCCTCATCAACATGATGCGCGGCGGCTCCGGTGTGAGCTCGAACAAGCTGATGCAGGCACGCGTGCTGCTGCAGGCGCTGGCGTTGGCACTGATCCTGCTGGTGGTGTATTTCACCCGCAAGTGACGGCCGTTCGGGAGGCGACGTGGTCAAGCTCAACAAGATCTACACCCGCACCGGCGATGACGGCACCACTGGCCTCGGCACCGGTGAACGCAGGCTGAAATCCGACCTGCGCGTCGATGCCTACGGCACCGTCGATGAAGCCAATGCCTGCATCGGCATCGCCCGCCTGCACACAGCGGCAAGTTATCCCGCCATCAACGCCATGCTGTCCCGCATCCAGAACGATCTGTTCGACCTCGGCGCCGATCTCGCCGTGCCCGACGACGGCAAGCCGCTCGGCTACGAGCCGCTGCGCATCATCGCCTCGCAGACCGAGCGCGTCGAAAAGGATATCGACCTTCTCAACAAGGATCTGCAGCCGCTCAAATCCTTCGTGCTCAATGGCGGCACGCCGGCGGCGGCAGCCCTTCATCTTGCCCGCACCGTGGCGCGACGGGCCGAGCGGATCATGGTGGCACTGGCGCAGAACCCGGCCGAACATGTCAATCGCGAGGGGCTGAAATACATAAACCGCGTCTCCGACTTTCTGTTCGTCGCCGCTCGTGCGGTCAATGACAACGGAAATGCCGACGTGTTATGGGTGCCCGGCAAGAACCGCTGAATTTTCTCGAAGGCGGGAAAGGGCTTGGGGCATGTTCATCCCGCTTTACGACTCCAACAGGTTGCGCCACATCCGGCTGCAATATGTGACGATCGGCCTGATCGCGGCCAACGCGTTGGTCTTTCTCATCACCACGATCGGCGGCGAAAATTTCAACAACGCCGCCGTGCTCGGCCTCGGCTTCATCCCTTCGGTTGTCCACGACACGGCAGAACTCTCGCCCCAATTCGTCGTCATTCCGGAGAGCCTGAGTTACCTCACCTATGCCTTCCTGCATGCCGATATCTTTCATCTCGGCGGCAACATGCTGTTCCTGTGGGTGTTCGGCGATAATGTCGAGGACGCACTCGGCCACATCCGCTACCTTATCTTCTACCTGCTTTGCGCCATCGCCGGCGCCTTCTTCCAAGGGCTCGTCGCCTGGAGTTCGGAGGTGCCGCTGATCGGCGCCTCCGGCGCCATTGCCGGCGTCGTCGCCGCCTATCTGGTCCTCTACCCCCGGGTGAAAGTGTGGGTGCTGGTCTTTGCCCGCATTCCGCTGCGTATCCCGGCCTTCATCCCGCTGATCCTGTGGATCGGCTTCCAGGTGGTGATGTTTGCCGCCGGCGGCGAAAACCAGATATCCTGGGCCTGCCATGTTGGCGGCATCATTGCCGGTGGCGTGCTGGTGCTCATCATGCGCAGCCGCGGCGTGCCGCTGCTCGCCGGTGACGACGGCGAGCCGGAACCCGCCGATCAGCCAGCCGCTTCTACTGGGCCGGCGCCAGCCGGTCCCGCTCCCGTGCAACCTGAGACGCGTTGGGGCCGGGGTGGCGCTTCCGGTCACAAGTGAACCGATTTGGGTGGTTTGGCCGCTGCCGTGGCATATTGACGTGTTGCGTCGCCACAACTACGGAGAGCGCCACCGCTAGGCGGCAGAAGACCAGAATTCGTCCGGCCAGGATTCCGTTTGGCCGGAATTCAGTCAGGAATGTCGGCTTTCGACAACTCTGCGGAGGCGCACGCTGCTATAGCGCGCCCGGATATCTCAGGAGAGGTGACAGACAATGAAGATCCTTGTGCCCGTGAAGCGGGTTGTGGATGCGAACGTCAAGGTTCGCGTCAAGGCCGATGGTTCGGCGGTGGAACTCGCCAACGTCAAGATGGCGATGAACCCGTTCGACGAGATCGCGGTGGAAGAGGCGCTCCGGCTGAAGGAAGCCGGCAAGGCCGAAGAGATCATCGTCGTTTCGGTCGGCCCGCAGCAGGCGCAGGAAACGCTCCGCACCGCGCTCGCCATGGGCGCCGACCGCGCCATCCTGGTCAAGACCGACGAGCAGACCGAGCCGCTCGGCGTCGCCAAGGTGCTGAAGGGCGTCGTTGACGCCGAACAGCCCGGTCTCGTGATCCTCGGCAAGCAGGCGATCGATGATGACTCGAACCAGACCGGCCAGATGCTGGCCGCCCTGCTCGGCTGGGCACAGGGCACTTTCGCCTCCAAGGTCGTGCTCGACGGCGACAAGGCCAAGGTGACGCGCGAAGTCGACGGCGGCCTGCAGACGGTGGAACTGAAGATGCCGGCGATCATCACCGCCGATCTTCGCCTCAACCAGCCGCGCTATGCCTCGCTGCCCAACATCATGAAGGCCAAGAAGAAGCCGCTCGACGAAAAGAGCCCGGCCGATTACGGCGCCGACGTCAGGCCGCGCCTGAAGGTGCTCAAGACCGAGGAGCCCAGCGGCCGCAAGGCAGGCGTGAAGGTCAACAGTGTCGCCGAACTGGTCGACAAGCTCAAGAACGAAGCCGGCGTGCTCTGAGACTGGAAGGAACAGATAAAATGACCATTCTCCTCATCGCAGAACACGACAACGCCAGCCTTTCCGACCAGACCGCGAAGGCGCTCTCGGCGGCGCTGCAGATCGGTTCGGACGTGCATGTGCTGGTCGCCGGCAAAGGCGCCAAGGGCGCGGCCGACGCCGCTGCCAAGCTCGAGGGCGTGAGCAAGGTGCTGCTGGCCGAGGCCGACGAACTGGCCGAGCGCCTCGCCGAACCGCTCGCCGCACTCGTTGTCTCGCTGGCCGGCGCCTACGACACCATAATCGCGCCGGCGACCTCGTCGGGCAAGAATGTCGCGCCGCGCGTGGCGGCCCTGCTCGATGTCGCGCAAGTCTCCGAGATCATCGAAGTGGTTTCACCAGACACGTTCAAACGGCCGATCTATGCCGGCAACGCCATCCAGATGGTGCAGTCGAGCGACGCCAAGAAGGTCATCACTGTGCGCACCGCCTCCTTCCAGGCTGCCCCGGAGGGCGGCTCGGCAGCTGTCGAGACGGTCAAGGCCGCGGCCAATCCCGGCCTCTCCACTTTCGTCGAGAACAAACTCTCGGAAACCGACCGTCCGGAGCTGACCTCGGCCAAGATCATCATTTCGGGCGGCCGCGCGCTCGGTTCCTCGGAAAAGTTCCAGGAAGTCATCCTGCCGGTCGCCGACAAGCTCGGTGCAGCCGTCGGCGCCTCGCGCGCTGCCGTCGACGCCGGCTACGCCCCGAATGACTGGCAGGTCGGCCAGACCGGCAAGGTCGTGGCGCCTGACCTCTATATTGCCGTCGGCATTTCCGGCGCCATCCAGCACCTTGCCGGCATGAAGGATTCGAAGGTCATCGTCGCCATCAACAAGGACGAAGAGGCGCCGATCTTCCAGGTTGCCGATTATGGCCTGGTCGGCGACCTGTTCGTCATCCTGCCGGAACTGCAAAAGGCGCTTTGACGCTTTCTGCCAAAGCGTATTAAATTGTGAAAGGGTGGGGTAGACGAAGCTGCCCCACCCTTTTAGTTTGCACTGCACAAAAAGCAGGCCGCAAAGGCCTTTTCGACGGGATCGCTGCAAATGGCCAAGATCGAGACGATCGGCATCATCGGCGCCGGCCAGATGGGCGGCGGCATCGCGCATGTATCAGCACTTTCGGGTTTCAAGGTGCTGATCTACGACGTCTCGCCCGACCGTATCGAGAAGGGCATTGCCACGGTCAGCGGCAACATGGCCCGCCAGGTCGGCTCCGGCAAGCTTGAGGAAAAGCTGCGTAACGAAGCGATGGCGCGCATTTCCGCAGCCCCCACCATGGCTGATCTCGCCGGTGCCGATCTGGTTATCGAGGCGGCGACCGAGGACGAGACGGTCAAGCGCAAGATTTACGCGCAGCTCTGTCCCCAGCTCAACCCGGAAGCCATTCTGGCGACCAACACCTCGTCGATTTCGATCACCCGGCTTGCCGCGCAGACCGACCGTCCTGAGCGTTTCATCGGCATACATTTCATGAACCCCGTGCCGCTGATGAAGCTGGTCGAACTGGTGCGCGGCATCGCTACCGAGGATCAGACCTTCGAGGCGGCCAAGGCCTATGTGAAACAGCTCGACAAGACCATCACCGTCTCTGAAGATTTTCCGGCCTTCATCGTCAACCGCATTCTGTTGCCGATGATCAACGAGGCGATCTACACGCTCTATGAGGGGGTCGGCTCGGTCGATGCCATCGACACCGCCATGCGGCTCGGCGCCAACCATCCGATGGGACCGCTGCAGCTCGCCGATTTCATCGGCCTCGACACCTGCCTGTCGATTATGCAGGTGCTGCATGACGGCCTGTCGGATTCGAAATATCGCCCCTGCCCGCTGCTGGTGAAATATGTCGAGGCCGGCTGGCTCGGCCGCAAGACCGGGCGCGGCTTCTACGACTATCGCGGCGAGCATCCGGTTCCGACGCGCTAACCACCAGAACGAAAGTTCCGTGCTCCCTCAGGACGCCGCTGCAAGCGGCGGCTCTGCTTGGCCTCTTGACCCGGTATCGTCAGGCGCCACGGAAACACAGCCGCGGCCGGCGGCCTTGGCCGCATAGCAGGCAGCATCGGCCCGGGCGATGATCTCGTCGACTTCACCGCTGTTGCTGTGGATTGGCGCCAGCCCGATGCTGGCATCGATCGCATGCGGCCGGCCGTCCCAGCTGAACTGCAGGCCGCGGATGGCGTCGATGACAGAGCGTGCGGCAATCCTGGCGCCGGCGCTCGGCCCGGCTTTCAGGATGACCGCGAATTCGTCGCCGCCGAGGCGGGCCACGATATCCTCCGGCCCAAGCGCACCGCGAATGGCCTCGGCAACCCGCTTCAGCAAGGCGTCGCCGGCGGCGTGCCCGCCAGTGTCGTTGACCAGCTTGAAATGGTCCAGATCGATGAACATGAAATGATGTTCGCCCGCCGACCTGGCTGTGCCGGCCTTGCGGCTCCGGTCGACCAGTTCCTCCATGGTGCGGATAAAGCTCGAACGGTTGGCAAGGCCGGTCAGCGCATCATGCGCGGCGGCATAGGCGAGCTGGCGCTGCAAGGCGCGCGCATCGGTGAAGTCCTGGAAGACGATGACAAGACCGCAGAACTCCTGGCGGTCGTTCATGATCGGCGACACCACCTGGCGGATGCTGCAGCGTGTGTCGTCGCGACGGATGAGGACGGCGCGACTGTTCTGGTCGGCAGGGCTGGCGCTGCCGAGCGCCGGCCGCGTCATGCCGATCCTTTGCCCGGTTTCTTCGTCCACCGCCCAGTAGACATGGCCAAGCGTCTTGCCGAGCGCCTCCGCGCCAACAACGCCGGTGAGCTTTTCGGCGACCGGGTTCATGAAGGTGATGCGGTTGGCGGCATCGGTGCAGATGACGGCGTCGCCGATCGACTGCAGCGTCACCCTCAGCCGCTCCTTCTCGTCGGCCAGCATTGCCGCCGATACGATGAGGCTTTCCTCGGTTTGCTTGCGCTGGGTGATATCGGTCAGGCTGCCGATGGCCCTGACCAGCCGTCCGTCCTTGTCGCGTTCGAGCGTCTTGCCGCGGTCGAGGATCCAGACCCAGTGGCCATCCTTGTGGCGCATCCGGAACTCGGCTTCGAAGAACGGTGTCCTGCCCTCCAGATGGGCACGATCGGCTTCGGCGACGTTTTCGCGATCGTCGGGGTGGATCATCGCCAGCCAGCGGTCGGGGTCGCCGTCCAGTTCGCCATCGGCATAGCCCAGCATCTTCACCCAGGTGGCGGAGTAGGTGGTGCCGCCCTTCCGCATATCAAGATCCCAGACGCCTTGTCCGGCGCTGGCCAGGGCAAAATTCCAGCGCGTTTCGGCTTCGGCTATGCGCGCCTCGGATTGCTTGCGCGCATCGATATCCTCGATCTGGGAGACCAGGTAGAGCGGGCTCCCGCTCTTCTCGTCGCGAATGACGGAACCGGCAAGATGGGCCCATACCGGCGTGCCGTCCTTCCTGAGGTAGCGCTTTTCGAAGTGGAAGGCGTTGACGGTGCCCGCCCGCATGCCGTCCATCGTCTCACGGCCGATCTGCACATCGTCGGGATGGGTGATCTGAAAGAAGGTCAGCGCCTCGATCTCCTGCTTGCTATAGCCGAGCATGGCGGCGAAGGCCGGGTTGGTTTCATGGATGCGGCCGTCGAGGCCGACAATGGCGATGCCGATCGCCGAATCCTCCATGGCGCGGCGGAAACGCTGCTCGCTTTCGGCGATCTGCCGGCGGTCGTCCAGTATCCGGTAAATGAACAGGGCGGCGAGAATCAGCGCAACGGCGGCGACCGGCACCGATATCTGCAGGCAGAGTTTCAGCACTTCGGCGCTGACATCGAGCCGCGACAGCAGGAGCGCGACCACGGCAGCGCAAAGCCCTCCGGCCGCAAGCACCAAAGCCACGTGACTGTCAGCCCGCAGGCTTTTTCGCTCTCGTCGCATCACTGTGCATGCCACCCCATGCGCAACACATTTCTGCAAAAAACACTGGATGATCGATTTTAAGGAAAGGTTGCGCCGGAGCCACCGGCAACACGGTGAACCCGCAAACAATTCCCGGCATGATTAAGGATCGGTGATTATTGGGCGATCTTGGACGGCCCGGTCACCAGCGCACGAAGAACCGTCCCCCGAGCGCGCCCAGACCGGCGAGGACGGCGATGGCGAGCGTGTACCAGGTGGCGACGAAAAGCGGCGAATCGTCGAAGCAGTGCGCGGCGTAGAAGGTCGCCGCCAGGCCGCCGGCGAGCAGTCCCGCGACCGCCCCGGCCAACACCGGCCGCGTCGGCGCTCCATAGCGCAGCATCCACAGGAAGACGGCAAGCGGGCCGATTCCGATCAGCGGGATGAAGCCCATGCAGATCATCATGTTGGAGCCGACCATGCGCGTGCTCCACATCGGCTCCGGCACCATGAACAGTTCGAGAGCCACCGCCACGGCCACCAGCAGCGGCGCCGCCAGCATCCAGGCCGCGGCTCTTGCCGTCGAAGCGCCCGGCGTCGACAACGCCCGGACCAGGCCAAAGGCGGTGACGGCGAGCACGATGGTGAACACGAACTTCGCCAGGAATCGCATCGTGTGCATGGCGGTCATGATGTCGGGACGCGGGCCGATGGTGAGAAAGAAGACCAGAGCCGCGATCACCGCCGCGGCTGCTGCCGCCATCAACCAGGCCGAGCGCAGCGGCATCGCCTTGCTGCTTGTGTCGGCGTCGAGTGCCTTGATGAGATCCTCCGTCCTCATGTCACTGCCGCCCGAAGCGCCCCTGCCCAAATCGCTTGGCGATCGCGGCAAGCCCGCGATGCAGCGACACCCGCACCGCCGTCTCGCTGACGCCGAGCCTGGCCGCCGTCTCGCCGATGGAGCGGCCGTCGACCGAGATCGAAGAAACGACGGAACGCTGCGCAGCCGGCAGTCCGTCCAGCGCCCGGTTGATGTCGCGTTCGCTGACGGTCTCGGTTTCCGGCTCGGCAAAGGTCTCGGCGATCTCGTCGATCTCGATTTCGATGCGCCGTCCGCGCCGCCGGAAAGCATCGATCAGCTTGAAGCGGGCTATCGCATAGATCCATGGCAACACCGGCGCGTCCTGGCGCCAGGTATGCCGTTTCACATGAATGGCCAGCAAGGTTTCCTGCACGACATCCTCGGGATCGACCCCGCCCTGTACGATCTTGCGCCTCGCAAAGCCGCGAACCAGCGCGGCGATCCGGTGCAAAAAGTCGGCGTAGGCCCTTTCATCTCCCGCGATCGCGGCCCGCATCAGCCGGGAAAGCTCGGCCTCATCCTTGCCGCTCACAAGAGTTCACTCCCCGATCTTCGCGCCTCGGCACCGATTTGTTACGTGTCCGGCGAAATAATGTCCAAGCCAAAGTGCCGCAAAATCACGAAAGTTTGCGGGAGCGGCGACCGATTGAAGCAGCCGAGCAATGTTGACTACTGCTGTCAGGTATCGATAGGTGCAGCCTGCGAAACCAGAACCACCGAGATTGAGGATGACGCCGTGAGATACACGCTCTCCACCCTAGCGGGGGCCACAGCGCTGGCCGTTAGCATGATCGCCGGGCCGGCGATGGCCGCGGATGCCGGCATCATCGTCTACAACGCCCAGCATGAGAGCCTGGCCAAGGAATGGGTCGAAGGTTTCACCAAGGAAACCGGCATCAAGGTCACGCTGCGCAATGGCGGCGACAGCGATTTCTCCAACCAGATCGTCGCCGAGGGCGCTTCTTCACCGGCCGACGTGTTCCTGACCGAGAACTCGCCGGCCATGACTCTGGTCGAAGCGGCGGGCCTTTTCGCGCCGGTCGACGCCGACACGCTGGCGCAAGTCCCGGCCGAATTCCAGCCGAGCAGCGGCAAATGGGTGGGTGTCGCGGCGCGCAGCACCGTCTTTGCCTACAACAAGACCAAGCTCACGGCCGAAAAGCTGCCCAAATCGATGCTCGATCTCGCCGATCCCGCCTGGAAAGGCCGCTGGGCAGCCTCGCCTTCCGGCGCCGATTTTCAGGCCATCGTCAGCGCGCTGCTCGAGCTCAAGGGCGAAGCCGCAACCGCCGACTGGCTGAAGGCCATGAAGGAGAATTTCACCGCCTACAAGGGCAACGGCACGGTGATGAAGGCGGTCAATGCCGGCGAGATCGAAGGCGGAATCATCTACCACTATTACTATTTCGGCGATCAGGCAAAGACCGGCGAAAACAGCAAGAACGTCGAACTGCATTATTTCAAGAACCAGGATCCCGGCGCTTTCGTCTCGATCTCCGGCGGCGGCGTGCTGGCCTCGAGCAAGCACCCGAAGGAAGCCCGGGCGTTTCTCAAATGGGTGACCGGCAAAGGCGGCCAGGACGTGCTGAAGACCGGCACATCCTTCGAATACGCTATCGGCAAGGGCGCGCAGTCCAATCCCAGGCTGGTGCCGCTGGCCGACCTGCAGGCGCCGAAGGTCGATCCGGCGACACTGAATTCCAAAAAGGTGACGGACCTGATGACGGCAGCCGGCTTGCTTTAGGCTGGGTTCGTCCTAAAAGGGCAACGATTGCGCTCCTGCCGGACTTTCCGCAGGAGCGCTCTGTTTTCGAGATGGCATTGTCCATGACGACACATTGCGTTTCCGGCCGCGCCTGCGGCGCCCCCGCCCCGGCGGCAGTGGCGCGGTCGAGCTGATGCAAACTGCGGTCGATCTCGCACGTTCAGGCCAGACAGTCGGGCGGTCCCGCCGGAAGCCCATGTCCTGGATCGCGCTTGCCGCCATAATCGTCTCGCTGCTGTCGCTGCTGCCGCTGGCGTTCATCATCTGGATCGGTGTGCAGACGGGCTGGGACACCGTCTCGGCTCTGATCTTTCGGCCGCGCGTCGGTGAACTCCTGGTCAACACCGTGCTTCTGGTGGCGCTCACCGTACCGATTGCCGCTGTGCTGTCGATAGCGCTGGCCTGGCTGACCGAACGCAGCGACCTGCCCGGCGCCCGCCTCTGGGCCTGGCTGTCGGTCGCGCCGCTCGCCATCCCCGCCTTCGTGCACTCTTATGCCTGGATTACCCTGGTGCCGGGGCTGCACGGCCTGTGGGCCGGCGTGCTGGTGTCGGTCCTTGCCTATTTCCCGTTCCTCTATCTGCCACTAGCGGCCGCATTGCGCCGGCTGGATCCCGCCCTGGAAGATGCGGCCGCAGCGCTTGGCCTCGGACCATGGCGCGTGTTTTGGCGCGTCGTGCTGCCGCAGCTCAGGCTCGCCATTTGCGGCGGTGCGCTGCTGGTTGGACTTCATCTGCTGGCCGAATACGGCCTCTATGTCTTCATCCGCTTCGACACTTTCACCACCGCGATCGTCGACCAGTTCCAGTCGACCTTCAACGGCCCAGCCGCCAACATGCTGGCCGGTGTCCTGGTGACATGCTGCTTCGTGCTGCTCGCTCTGGAGGTGCTGGTGCGCGGCGAAGAGCGCTATGCCCGCGTCGGCTCAGGCGCGGCGCGCCACCGGCAGCGCTCGAGGCTCGGGCGCGCCACGCTGGCTTGCCTAGCTCTGCCTACCGTCACCACGCTGCTCGCCATCGGCGTGCCCTTCGTAACCGTCGGCCGCTGGCTGGTCGCCGGCGGGGCCGATGTCTGGCGTTTGGACGAGATCGGCCTGGCGCTGGGCCAGACGCTGTTCCTGGCGCTGGCCGGCGCCTTGCTTGCGACCATCGCCGCCATGCCGATGGCCTGGATCTCGATCCGCGCGCCGGGACCGCTGCAGCGGCTGCTCGAAGGCTGCAACTACATTGTCGGTTCGCTGCCCGGCGTGGTCATCGCGCTGGCCTTGGTCACCATTACCGTGCGCATCGCCATGCCGCTCTACCAGACGCTGTTCACAATCCTGGTCGCCTATGCCCTGATGTTCCTGCCGCGCGCCTTGATCAGCCTCAGAGCCTCGATCGCACAGGCGCCGGTCGAGCTCGAACGCGCCGCCGCCAGCCTTGGCCGGCCGCCGCTGAAGGCGCTTTGGTCGACAACGATTCGCCTGTCGGCGCCGGGGGCTGCGGCCGGCATGGCGCTGGTCGCGCTCGGCATCATGAACGAGCTGACCGCCACCCAGATGCTGGCGCCCAACGGCACGCGCACGCTGGCCATGGCGTTCTGGTCCTATAGCGGCGAGATCGACTATGCGTCGGCCGCCCCTTACGCCTTCATCATGGTGACGATGTCGCTGCCGCTGACCTGGCTGCTCTATGTCCAGTCGAAACGGATGGCCGGGCGATGAGCTTTCTCGAAATCAGTGGCCTCACCAAGCACTACGGCCCGGTCGCAGCCCTTGCCGGCATCGAGCTCAGCGCCGCAAGCGGCAGTCGCACCGCGATCGTCGGCCCGTCCGGCTGCGGCAAGACGACGTTGCTGCGGCTGATCGCCGGCTTCGAGGCGCCCGACCAGGGCCGCGTCGTGCTCGACGGCGAGGTGCTGGCCAATGGCGGCCAAGCGGTGCCGGCGCACCGCCGCGGCATCGGCCTGGTGGCGCAGGACGGCGCCCTGTTCCCGCATCTCAGCATCGGCGACAATATCGGCTTTGGCATGGCCCGCGGCGAGGACCAGCGCGCCGAGCGCATCGCCGAGCTCGCCTATACCGTCGGGCTGGACAAGGCGATCCTCAAGCGCCGCCCGCACCAGCTCTCCGGCGGCCAGCAGCAGCGCGTGGCGCTGGCCCGCGCCATGGCGATGAAGCCCAGGCTGATGCTTCTCGACGAACCGTTCTCGGCGCTCGACACCGGTCTGCGCGCCTCGATGCGCAAGGCGGTCGCCGAACTACTCGAAGCCGCCGGCATCACCACCATCCTGGTCACCCACGACCAGGCCGAGGCGCTGTCCTTCGCCAGCCAGGTGGCGGTCATGCGCGACGGAAAGTTCTCTCAGATCGGCACACCGCGAGAACTCTATCTGCAGCCGAAAGACCGCATGGTTGCCGAGTTTCTTGGCGACGCCATCATCTTGCCGGCAAAGATTTCAGGCGGCTTCGCCACCTCCTCGCTTGGTCGCATAGCCGTCGACTCGAAGGAGCGGCGCGACATCGCCCGCATCATGCTGCGACCGGAGCAGGTGCAGGTAAAGCGCACGTCGCGCGAAGGCATGTCGGGTCCTGCGGGCACGATATTCGCCGAGGTGACGGACTCGGAATTCGCAGGCTCGATGTGCACCATTGCCGTGCGGCTGTTGAACAACCCCGATCCGCCGGACGCCGCGGCGATCGGCAGCACACCGCTGACCTTACGCAAGCCGGGAATCGACGCGCCTTCCGTCGGCGAGATCGTGCGCCTGACAGTTTCCGGCAAGGCGCATGTCTTCGCCTGAACTGCCGATGCGTCGGATTGGCGCGAGCGGCTGCGTCAATCGACTCGTTTCCCAGCATTGTCGAACCAATGCAGCTTCTCGGCCCTGGCCACGACGCGCAGTTGATCGCCGGGTTTGGCCGTGGCGCGGCCGGCCACACGCACGACGATGCGGTTGCCGCCGGCGGCACAGTGAAGAAAGCTTTCGGCTCCCACAGGTTCGACCGCCTCGACCGCCGCAGGCAGAATAAGCGCGCCGGATGATGCCTCGGCACTGAAGGTGACGTCGGCATCCTCAGGGCGGAAGCCAAGCGTGGCGGCGTTCGTAGGCGCGAAGTCAACCGTCTTGCCGTCGGTCAGCGCCGGACCAGCCGGTCCTTGCGAAAGAGGCAGAAGGTTCATCGGCGGCGCTCCGATGAAGGAGGCGACGAAGGTCGATGCCGGCTTCTCGTAGATGTCGAGCGGCGCGCCCGTCTGCTCGACCAACCCGCCATTCATGACGACGAGAATATCGGCCAGCGTCATCGCCTCAAGCTGGTCGTGGGTGACGTAGACCGAGGTGACACCGAGCGAGCGCTGCAAATTCTTGATTTCGACCCGCATCTGGCCGCGCAGTTTGGCGTCGAGGTTGGAAAGCGGTTCGTCGAACAGAAAGACTTTCGGATTGCGCACGATTGCGCGACCCATGGCCACGCGCTGGCGCTGGCCGCCGGAAAGCTCGCGCGGGCGCCGGTCGAGCAGCGCCGTGAGCTCCAGCACCTTGGCGGTCGAGCGAACCCTGCTGTCGATCTCGTCCTTGGGAGTACCCCGGTTGCGCAACCCGTAGGCCATGTTGTCGTAGACCTTCATATGTGGATAGAGCGCATAGTTCTGGAACACCATGGCGATATCGCGCTCGGTCGGACCGATCGTGTTGACGATCTTGCCGTCGATGGCGACGGTGCCGGAAGAAATGGTCTCAAGCCCGGCGATCATCCGCAGCAGCGTGGACTTGCCGCAGCCGGACGGCCCAACCAGCACGCAAAGCTCCTTGTCGGGAATGGCGATGGAGACACCCCTCACCGCCTCGACGCCGCTGGGATAGACCTTCTTCACATCCTTCAGATCGACGGTCGCCATCGGCTTCTCACTTTTCGGAATCGACAAGTCCGCGCACGAACCAGCGTTGCATCAGCACCACGATCAGGATCGGCGGCAGGATGGCCAGCATCGCGGTGACCATGACCAGATGCCATTGCGTATCGGCATCGGCGAAGGAAACCATCTTTCTAAGGGCGATGACGATGGTGTTCATGTCGTTGCTGTTGGTGACGAGCAGCGGCCACAGATACTGCGTCCAGCCATAAATGAAGAGGATGACGAACAGCGCCGCGATGTTGGTGCGCGACAGCGGCAGCAGGATGTCGAAAAAGAAGCGCCATGGTCCGGCGCCGTCGACACGCGCCGCTTCCACCAACTCACCTGGAATGGTCATGAAGAACTGGCGAAACAGAAGCGTGGCGGTGGCCGAGGCGATCAGCGGGACGATTAAGCCGGCATAGGTGTCGATCATGCCGAGATCGACCATCACCTTGTAGGTCGGCAGGATGCGCACCTCGACGGGAAGCATCAGCGTGATGAAGATCAGCCAGAAGAAGACCATCCGAAGCGGAAAACGGAAGAACACGATCGCATAGGCCGAAAGGATCGAGATGAAAATCTTCCCCACCGCGATGCCGAGCGCCATGATCGTGGTGTTGAGCAGCAATCGGCCGACACTGACGCCGCCGATGCGGCCGACACCGCCGAACAGCGCCTCGCTGTAATTGTTCCAGACCTGGTCGCCGGGCAAAAGAGGCAATGGCGGCTTGAGGATGGTCTGCAGCGTCTGCGTGGAGGCAACGAAGGTGTAGTAGATCGGGAAAGCGACGATCAGGATGCCCAGGATGAGCACGGCGTGGGCGATGAGGGCGCGAAGCGGGGACTGACCAATCATCGCCTGCGCTCAACCGTAGTGGACTTTGCGTTCCACATAGCGGAACTGGATGGCCGTGAGTGAGATGACGATGACCATCAGGATGACCGACTGCGCGGCCGAATCGCCGAGGATCAAATTGACGAAACCGTCATTGTAGACCTTGTAGACCAGCGTCTCGGTGGCCTTGCCTGGCCCGCCGCCGGTGACGGCATGAACGATACCGAAAGTGTCGAACAGCGCATAGACAGTGTTGACGACCAGCAGGAAGAAGGTCGTCGGTGCGAGCAGCGGGAAGACGATGGTCCAGAAGCGCTTCGTCTCCCCGGCGCCGTCCATGGCCGCCGCCTCTATCAACGTCTTCGGCACCGCCTGCAGCCCGGCGACGAAGAACAGGAAATTGTAGCTGATCTGCTTCCAGGCAGCCGCAGATACCAGCAGGATCATGGCTTGGTTTCCGTTAAGCAAGGGATCCCAGGCGATGCCGAGACCTCTCAAGGCGTAGGCCAGCGAACCGATCGAGGGGTTGAACAGAAACAGCCACAACATGCCGGCAATCGCCGGCGCCACCGCATACGGCCAGATCAGCAGCGTGCGATAAAGGCCTTTGCCGCGCACCACCTTCTCGGCCATGACGGCAAGCAACAGGGCCACACCCATGGCGACCATCGCGGTCGCCAGAGAGAACACCAGCGTAACTTTGATCGAGTTGAGGTAGGCCGGGTCGGCCAGCACCTTGCGAAAATTGGCGAGCCCGACGAACTTGCTCTTCAGCCCGAACGGGTCTTCCCTAAGCATCGACTGGTAGAGCGCCTGCCCGGTCGGCCAGTAGAAAAAGATCAGCGTAATGGCGAGTTGCGGCGCCACCAGCAGGTAAGGCAGGGTCTTGTTGGGAAAGACGACGCGTGGAGACAGGGTGATTTCCTCGCTATTCAGGAAATCGTCCACGCGGGTCCGCGTGGACGACGTTCAACTGACAATCGCTTCAGTTTCCGATCGCTTCCTGAATCGCCTTGTTGCCGCGTGCGACCGCGTTGTCGAGCGCCTGCTGCGCAGTCTGCTGGCCGGCCAGCATCTTCTCGAACTCCTCATTCTCGATGTCGCGCACCTGCGGCAGGTTGACGAGGCGCACGCCCTTCGAGTTTTCGGTCGGCGCCTTGCCCAGCATCTGCAGGATCGGCGTCTCACGGCCCGGGTTCTTGTCATAGAAGCCGGACTTCTTGGTCGCCTCATAGGCAGCGAGCGTCACCGGCAGATAACCCGACTTCTGATGCAGATACTCCTGCACTTCGGTCTTGGACAGGTAGGAGAAGAACGCCGCGACGCCCTTGTATTCCTCGTCCGATTTGTTGCCGAACACCCACAGGCTGGCGCCGCCCGGCGTGGTGTTCTGGGGCGCGCCCTTGGCGTCACTATCATAGGGAAGCTGGCCGATGCCGTAGTTCATGCCCGACTTGACGATGTCACCGAGACCCCCCGACGATTCGGTGAAGATGCCGCATTCTCCGGCAAGAAAGATCTGCTTGGCTTCGGATGTACGGCCGCCATATTTGAAGGTGCCGTCCTTGGCCAGGTCGGCGAGCGCCTGGAAATGATTGACGAAGATCGGCGCATTGATCTTGAGCTCGACGTCGGTTCCGGCAAGTCCGTTCTGGTTGGTGCCATAGGAAACGTCGTTCCAGGCCGCGAAGGCCTCAAGGTGGATCCAGGTCAACCACGTCGAGGTATAGCCGCAGGAAGCGGCGCCGCTCGCCTTGATCTTCTTGGCGGCTTCCCACACCTCGTTCCAGGTCTTTGGCGGGTTGTTCACATCAAGCCCGGCCTTCTGGAAAATATCCTTGTTGTAGTAGAGGATGGGCGACGAGGAATTATAGGGGAAGGACAGCATGGTCCCGTCCGGCTTCGAATAGTAGCCGACGATGCCGGGCAAATACTGGCTCTTGTCGAAGGTCACGCCGGCGCTGGTCAGCACATCGGCCACCGGCTTGATCGCACCTTCGGCGGCCATCATGACGCCGGTACCCACGTCGAACACCTGGATGATATCGGGCGCTTGCCCCGCACGAAAGGCAGCGATGCCGGCATTCAGCGTTTCGGGATAGGTGCCCTTGAAAACAGGGAGAATTTCATAGTCGCTCTGGCTGGCATTGAAATCCTTGGCGATCTTGTCGACCACCTCGGCATTGGCGCCGGTCATTGCATGCCACCAACTGATCTGGGTGGCGGCGAAGGCGGAGGTGGTGGAAAGCAGGGTCAAGGTGGCGGCAACACCGGCCGCAAAGCCGAACAACTTCATGTTTCATCTCCCGTTTGTCATTGGCGAAAGGGGCACTCCCGCAAAGGCAATATGTGTCGCTGATGACAATCGGACAACGGATTTGTTGCTGTTTCGTGAATTTCATACCCGGCTAACTTCGCGCCCCCTCGCCTTGCAACGAGGACAGAGAGAAATGCCAAGCCGGCTCAGCGATAGAATGGGGCATGGTGGGCCTGCAAGGATCGCCGACCGCCCAGCGATGCGTGAAGGGCCCGCGTGACAGCGCCACGCACCTGCACCGTGAGGCCGCCAAACCGGCGCTCGGCCAGATCGAGATCGGCCGAGCGGCATCGCGCCAGGCGCTGCTGTAACCGTGCGTCTGGAATGAGACAGGATCGCCGCAACGTACAACCCGAAAAACCCGCTGTAGTTGTAGTTCGCATAACCGATTCTTCGTCAAGCGTGGCATACTAATCAAGTGGACGGCTTGATTGCTGTGGGAGAGCAGGTGGGCGAGATGCTGACGGTCTATAATTGTATCGTGCATGAGCACGATCTGAGACTGGTCGCACTGGCAGCGCTCATTTGCGGTATTTCTTCCTTCTCGGCGGTCAACCTGCTTCGCCATGTCGACCGCTCGAGCGAGCGCAACCGCTATACCTGGCTGATGATAGCAGCCACTTCCACCGGCTTCGGTATCTGGGCGACGCACTTCATCGCAATGCTTGCCTTTTCTCCCGGAATCCCCAACGCCTACAATACGGAAATGTCGGCGCTTTCGCTCGCCGGTTCCGTCGCCCTGACCGCTGCGGGCATGTGGATCGCCACCTTGCGCCGGGGCATCGACTACCCTCTGGTCGGCGGCGCGGTCCTCGGCGCTGGTATCGCCGCCATGCACTATATCGGCATGGCCGCTTTCGAGGTCGAAGGGCGCATCGTCTGGAACCCGCTGCTGGTCGGCGTCTCGGTGCTGGCAGGCGTGACCCTCGCCGCGCTGGCGCTGCTGGTCGTGTTGCGACGGCCGTCCATGCAGGCCACAATCGCCGCCGCCATCCTGTTGACGCTGGCGATCTGCAGCCTGCACTTCATCGCCATGGGCGCGGTGTCGATCTTCCCGGACTCCTCCATCGAGATATCGCAGTTCACGGTCGAACCGGTGTCGCAGGCCTTCGCCGCCGCTGCAGTCAGCATGGCTATCCTGGTGCTTTCAGCCGCAGCATTGTGGATCGACCTTCGCTTCCGGCGTCACAAGCTCGAGGCCGAGCGCATGCACGGCCTCGCCAACGCCGCCGTCGAGGGGCTGATCGTCTGCGACGGCGCCCGCATCGTCAGCGCCAATGACAGCATCGCCGCGCTAACCGGCATTGCGCCGGAAGTGCTGAACGCGATGCTGCTTGGCGACCTCTTCGGCGAACGCACCGCGGCCGGCATGTCCGACTGCAGCGGACAGGCACAGGAAGCCGAACTCAGAGCCCATGACGGCGCCACCATCCCCGTCGAACTTATCGCCAGGAGCATCGATTATTGCGGCAAGCGGCACAGCGTGGTCGCCGTGCGCGACATCCGCGAACGCAGGAAGGCCGAGCAGGAGATCCTGCGCCTCGCCCATTTCGACCCGCTGACCGGGCTCCCCAACCGCCGCAGTTTCTCCGGCCGGCTCGAGGCCGAAATTGCCGCAATGGACCGCGGCGGCAAGGGTGGGCATCTTGCGCTGCTGCTGCTCGACCTCGACCGCTTCAAGGAAGTGAACGACCTGTTCGGGCATGGCGCCGGCGATGCCATGCTGCAGAAGGTGGCGCTGTGCGCCTCCGCCGTGCTCCGCCACGGACAGATGCTGGCGCGTCTCGGCGGCGACGAGTTCGCCATCATCGCTCCGAACCTTCCCGATCCGCAGGCGGCCGGCCGCATCGCCGAGGCGGTGCTGGCGGCCATGCGCGAGGAAAACCGGCTGTCGGTCGGTGGCGGGCTGGTGTCGGCCAGCATCGGCATTGCACTTTATCCGCTCGACGCCGATGAGCCGACACTCCTGGTCAGCCACGCCGACACCGCGCTCTACCGCGCCAAGGCCGAGGGCAAGGACACCTACCGTTACTTCGAGGCCTCGATGGGCGCCGAGGCGCGAGACCGGCGCGTGATGGAGCACGAACTGCGCCAGGCCATGGCGCGCGATGAGTTTCGCCTCGTCTACCAGCCACAAAAGGAGATCAGCAGCGGGCGGATGGTCGGGTTCGAAGCGCTGATCCGCTGGCGCCATCCACAGCGCGGCGACGTGTCGCCGGCGACCTTCATCCCGGTGGCCGAAGACAGCGGCGTCATCATCCAGATCGGCGAATGGGTGCTGGCGACGGCCTGCGCCGAGGCAGCGCGCTGGAAGAAC
Organism: Mesorhizobium sp. M0292; assembly: GCF_040321695.1. Taxonomy (NCBI): domain Bacteria; kingdom Pseudomonadati; phylum Pseudomonadota; class Alphaproteobacteria; order Hyphomicrobiales; family Phyllobacteriaceae; genus Mesorhizobium; species Mesorhizobium sp. M0292. The sequence continues at coordinate 29,512 of NZ_JAMYSB010000023.1, read as the reverse complement.
CCTCTCACCGTCGCGGTCAATGTCTCGGCGGTGCAGCTCCACAATCCGAATTTCAGCCGCAAGGTGCATGAAGTCCTGCTCGGCTCCGGCCTGACGCCCGGCAGGCTCGAACTCGAGATCACCGAAACGGCGCTGGTCAAGGACATGCCGCGCGCGCTGGCGACCTTGCGCCAGGTGAAGGCGCTTGGCGTGCGTGTGGCGATGGACGATTTCGGCACCGGCTACTCCTCGCTGTCCAATCTCCGCGCCTTCCCCTTCGACAAGATCAAGATCGACGGCTCATTCATCAAATCAGTCGACAGCAACGGCCAGGTGGCAGCCATCGTGCGCGCCGTTCTGGGGCTTGGCCGCGGTCTCGGCCTGCCGGTTCTGGCCGAGGGCGTCGAGACGCTGGGCGAGCTGAAATTCCTCGACGCCGAGGCCTGCGAGATCGGCCAGGGCTACTATCTAGGCCGGCCGAGCCCGATCGAGGCGTTCAGCGAACTGACCGGCGTCGCGGCGCCGGCGGCACACGACGACGCCAGCGTCAAACAACGCGGCGGCAGCATCTTGATGCTGCCGCCGGCGGCGGCCCTGCGCTCATCCTAAGGGGCGAGTGCGGCCTCGACCAGGCGCTTGGCATCCGGTCCCGACCATTCGGCCGGTCCGTTCATATGCGCGATCAGGCAGCCTTCGCCGTCGATCAGCATGGTGACGGGGAGGCCTAGCGCCAAGCCACGCGTCTTGACGTCGTTGAACAGCGCCAGCGTCGAATCGCGGTAGTAGCCGAGCGACCCGATGCCGATATCGGCTAGGAACTTCTTCGGCTTCACATCGTCGCCGGCATCGACATTGACCGCGACCACTTCGAAGGCATCGCTGCCCTTTTCCTTCTGCAGCGTATCGAGCGCCGGCATTTCGGCGCGGCAGGGCGCGCACCACGTCGCCCACAGGTTGAGCAGCACGGTCTTGCCGACATGATCGGCGATCGTCATCGGCTTGCCGTCTGGGCCGTTGAAGGCGAGGCTTTTCAGCGATTGCGGCGGATCGGCGGGCAGCAATGCCGCCACCTGGCCGGTGGCCGCGGCGGCAACCTTTTTGGCGCGGTCGCTCTTGGCGGCGCAGGCGACATCGTCCTTGCTGTTGCCCGCGCCGGCCGCAGGTGCGCTGCCGGTGGCTGCGTTGTTGCCAGACCCGCTCTCGCTGACATATACCGCGACCGCGCCGGCCAGCACGCCCGCCAGCAAAGCGGCGAGGATCAGGCGCGGGGCCGGGAAGTATCTGTTACCGTCTGCCATTTTCTAAGACTGCTCCGGAACACGGGTTATAGCCATGAGCGACAAGAAGGCCAGCAACCAGATGTGGGGCGGACGTTTTGCCTCGGGTCCGGCCGCGATCATGGAAGCGATCAACGCGTCGATTTCGTTCGACCGCAAACTCTATGCCCAAGACATAAGAGGTTCGATCGCCCACAGCGAGATGTTGGCTGAAACGGGCATTATTTCGGCGGCCGATCAAGAAAAAATCGCTCACGGGCTGAACACGATCCTGAAAGAGATCGAGGCCGGCACGTTCGAGTTCTCGACCCGGCTGGAAGACATTCACATGAACATCGAGGCCCGCCTTGCCGATCTGATCGGCCCGGCCGCCGGCCGCCTGCACACGGCGCGGTCACGCAACGACCAGGTGGCGGTGGATCTCCGGCTCTGGGTCAAGGACGAGTGCTTTCGCGTCGCCGAGGCGCTGAAGGGGCTGATCTCAGCCTTGCTCGATCGCGCCGAGGAGCATGCGGCGACCGTGATGCCCGGCTTCACCCACATGCAGGCGGCGCAGCCGGTGACCTTCGGCCACCATTGCATGGCCTATGTCGAGATGTTTTCGCGCGACCTGTCGCGCGTCCGCGACGCCATCGAGCGGATGGATGAAAGCCCGCTCGGCGCGGCAGCGCTTGCCGGCACCAGTTTTCCGATCGATCGCCACAAGACCGCCAAGGCGCTCGGCTTCCGCGAGCCGATGCGCAATTCGTTGGACAGCGTCTCCGACCGCGATTTCGCGCTGGAGTTTTTGAGCCTGGTGGCGATCTCCGCCACGCATCTGTCGCGGCTCGCCGAAGAAATCATCATCTGGTCGACGCCGCAATTCGGCTTTGTCAGACTGTCGGACAGTTTCTCCACCGGCTCCTCAATCATGCCGCAGAAGAAGAACCCGGACGCCGCCGAACTGGTGCGCGGCAAGACCGGCCGCGTCACCGGCCATCTCGTCGGGCTGCTGACGGTGATGAAGGGCATGCCGCTGACCTATGGCAAGGACATGCAGGAAGACAAGGAATCGGTCTTCGACGCCGCCGAGACGCTCGATCTGATGCTGGCGGCGATGACCGGCATGGTGCGCGACATGACGGTCAATGCCGCCGCCATGAAAAAGGCCGCCGGCTCGGGCCACGCGACCGCGACCGACCTCGCCGACTGGCTGGTGCGCACGCTGGGCCTGCCCTTCCGTGAGGCACACCATGTCACCGGCGGCGCGGTGGCGTTGGCCGAAGAGAAGAAGGTGAGCCTTGAAAAGCTGTCGCTGGAGGATCTGCAGTCGATCAACCCCGGCATCACGGCAGACATCTTCTCGGTTCTGGCGGTGCAGAATTCGGTGAAGAGCCGCACCAGTTTCGGCGGCACCGCGCCGTCGGAGGTCAGGAAGCAGATCCGCAGCTGGAAAAAGCGCATCGCCAAGGCATGATGCTGGGGTGCAATGCGCCTAAAACTCGGTTAAAAGCGCAGCACATAAAGTTTCGGACGGATGGATCGATGACCGCGAGCAGGATTTTGGTGACGCTGACGCTGCTGACGGCGATGGCTGCCGTGACCGCTTGCGGCCGTAAGGCTGGTCTCGACACGCCCTATGAAGCGGCCGTCCAGGCCCGCAAGGACGCCGAGCGCGCCAAACAGCCGGTGCCGCCGGAGCCGGAAAAACCGGTCGTGGACAAGAAGTTCATCCTCGACCCGCTGATCTAGAGCCGATGAGACCGGCTTGGTCTTTCTGGCCAGGTCTCGTGCTAACCAGGTCTCGTGCTCCAACTTCCGGAAACACTCTCGTGAACCATTTCGACTACCGCGACGGCGTGCTCCATGCCGAGGACGTGGCGATACCAGACATCGCCGCAAGCGTCGGCACACCGTTCTATTGTTATTCGACGGCAACCTTGACGAGGCACTACCGGGTGTTCGCCGGGGCTTTTGCCGGTCTCGACACGCTGGTCTGTTACGCCTTGAAGGCGAATTCCAACCAGGCGGTGCTGCGGACGCTGGCAAAGCTCGGCGCCGGCGCCGATACCGTCTCGGAAGGCGAAATGCGCCGCGCGCTCGCCGCCGGCATCCCGGCCAGCAAGATCGTATTCTCGGGCGTCGGCAAGACCGCGCGCGAAATGGATTTTGCGCTCGAGGCCGGCATTCTCTGCTTCAATGTCGAATCCGAGCCGGAGCTGGAGTTGCTGTCGGCCCGCGCCACCGCGCTCGGCAAGGTGGCGCCGGTCTCGCTGCGCATCAACCCGGATGTCGACGCCAGGACGCACAGGAAGATCTCCACCGGCAAGGCCGAGAACAAGTTCGGCATTCCATGGCAAAGGGCGCGCCAGGTCTATGCCCGCGCGGCCGGTTTGCCGGGCACCAAGCCCATCGGCATCGATACCCATATCGGCAGCCAGATCACCGAATTGCAGCCCTTTGACGATGCTTTCGCGCTTCTGGCGGAACTGGTCGGCGCGCTGCGCGCCGATGGCCACGCCGTCGAGCATGTCGATCTCGGCGGCGGCCTCGGCATCCCCTACCGCACCGACAACAGCCCGCCGCCTCAGCCCGATGCCTATGCCGATATCGTCAGGAAGCATCTGACAAAGCTTGGGGTGAAGGTGATGTTCGAGCCGGGCCGGCTGATCGTCGGCAATGCCGGCATCCTGGTCTCGGAAGTGATATTCGTGAAGGAAGGCGACGCCAAGAACTTCCTCGTCGTCGACGCCGCCATGAACGATCTGATCCGGCCGACGCTCTACGATGCCTTCCACGACATCAAGCCGGTGGTGCAGCCGCCGGCCGACACGCCGCGCATGGCGGTCGACGTCGTCGGCCCGGTCTGCGAGACCGGCGACTATCTCGGCCTCGACCGTGACCTGCCCCGGCTCAAGTCTGGCGACCTCATTGCCGTCACCACCGCCGGCGCCTATGGCGCGGTGCAATCCGGCACCTACAACACCCGCCTACTTGTGCCTGAGGTTCTGGTCGACGGCGACCGTTTCCACGTCGTGCGCCGGCGCCAGACCTATGACGAGCTGATCGGCCTGGATTCGGTGCCCGACTGGCTTGCATAGGAGCCGCAGCGCCGGCTGCGCTACAGCCGGTTCTGGATGAGCAACCTTGCGTCGGCGATCCTGTCCTCGTCGCGGCGGTAGAACGTCCATTGCTTGATGCGCTTGGGCCGCAGCAGGCCGGCCTGGGTAAGCACGCGCATATGTTCGGAGAGCGTCGCCTGCGTAATGCCGAGCTTCTCCGCGATCAGCAGCGCGCAAACGCCATCCTCGACCAGATCGCCGTCTGCCTGGGCCGGGAAATGCGCCTGCGGATCCTTCAGCCAGTCGAGGATCTGCAGCCTGCGTTCATTGGCGATCGCCTTGAAGACATCAACCTCTTGCATTTAGCCATTTTGCCAAGTTACTAATTGCTGTCAATCCCAAGGAGATGGTCATGACGAACGGCAACACCGTCACGCGCGAACGCATTGCCGCGATGGAACCGCGCATCCGCCGCTATATCAGGCACACGCCGGTGCTGCGCGTCGACATGGCCGATTTCGACCGGCCGCCGCTGGCGGTTGACCTCAAGCTCGAATGCCTGCAGCATTCCGGTTCGTTCAAAGCGCGCGGCGCCTTCACCAATCTGCTCGAACGGCCGGTGCCTGCGGCCGGCGTGGTTGCGGCTTCGGGCGGCAATCATGGCGCCGCGGTCGCCTATGCCGCCATGCGGCTTGGCCACAAGGCGACGATCTTCGTTCCCGAAGTCAGCCCACCGGCCAAGCTGCAGCGCATCCGCGGCTACGGCGCCGAACTGATGGTCGGCGGCGCCCGCTATGCCGAGGCGCTGGCCGCCAGCGAGGCTTTTGCCGAAAAGACCGGCGCGCTGCAGATCCATGCCTTCAACCAGGAGGAAACATTGGTCGGCCAGGGCACGCTCGGCCTCGAAATCGAAACCGATCTGCCAGACATCGACACGCTGCTGGTCGCTGTCGGCGGCGGCGGCCTGATCGGCGGCATCGCCGCCTGGTTTGCCGGCCGCATCAGGATCATCGCCATCGAGCCCGAAGGCGCGCCGACGCTGCATCGCGCCTTCGAGGCCGGCCACCCCGTCGATGCGCCGGCCGAAGGCGTCGCCGCCGATTCGCTGGCGCCCAAACGCGTCGGCGAGATGATGTTCCCGATCGCCGAGGCCTTCGTCGAACGCTCCATCCTGGTCACCGACGACGCCATCATTGCCGCGCAGAAGGCGCTGTGGGAGCGGGTGCGTATCATCGCCGAGCCGGGTGGCGCCGCAGCCTTTGCGGCTCTCTTGTCCGGCCGCTACACACCGGCGCGGGGCGAGCGGATTGCCGTCCTTGTCTGCGGCTCGAATACCGATCCGGCGAAATTCTAAACCTTGCTTCGACTGAAGTGGGACGCAAACCCGTCAAAGCTTTTCAAGTTTTCCGGAACCGCCTCGCCTTTGCCGTGTTTGCTGGTAAACTTCTGCTTGTTGAGTCCGGGCTATCCCGCCCGGGCAGGAAGGGCCGATGACGGAACGCCCCATTTCCAGTGGCGATCGCAGCCTGGCCGGGCGGCTTGCCCTGAGCCGGCTGGCGACACGGGTCTCGATGACGGTCGAGCGCGGCTGGCCGCTGCTTCTGCCGCTGCTCATCATCGCCAGCCTGTTTCTCAGCCTCTCCTGGCTCGGCCTTTTCCCCCGGCTGCCTGACATTGCGCGCATTATCCTGGTCACTGCGTTCGGTATTGCCACGCTGGCGGCGCTCTATCCGCTGCGTTTCTTCAAGCTTCCATCCGCCGCTGAAATCGACCGCCGTATCGAGGCCGCCAACCAGCTGCAGCACAGCCCGGTGCTGGTGCAGACCGACCGTCCCAGCGGCAAGGAAAGCATCTTTTCCCAGGCGTTGTGGCGCGAACACCAAAAGCGCATGGCCGACAAGCTCGGCAGCCTTGGCGCCGACCTGCCGCGTACCCGCGTGCCGGAGCGCGATCCGTGGGCATTGCGTGCCGTGGCGGCGCTGCTGTTGGTCACGGCTTTTGCCTTTTCCTTCGGACCGTCCGGCGGCAGGCTGTCCGATGGTTTCAGTGCCCATGCGGCGCGCGACATCGTACCGCCGCGCATCGATGCCTGGGTGACCCCGCCGGCCTATACCGGCAAGCCGCCCATCTTCTTGACCGCGCCAGTCATCGATGGCAACGCCAAGCAGGCGGTTGCCACCTTCACCGTGCCGCAAGGCAGCGACGTCTCGCTGCGCGTGACCGGCGGCTCCGGCGAGGAAACGCTAAGCTTTGCCGACAAGGGCGGCAATGCTCGCGCCATCGACCCGTCGGGACCACAGGTGGCGGCCGTCAAGGCAGCGGCGGTCAACCCCGCGACCCCCAAGCTGCGCCAGTTCACCGGCAAGCTGACCGCCGACGGGACACTGACGCTGAAGTCGGGCGAAGCCGATCTCGGTCGCTGGGCCTTCGCGGTGATCCCCGACAAGCCGCCGACGATCCGCTTCGTCGGCGAGCCCAAGCGCGCCGTCAACGGCGCCTTCGAGCTCAACTACCAGATCGACGACGACTATGGCGCGGCCACCGCCAAGGCGGTTTTCGCGCTGGCCGATCCGGCGGCGCCCGATGCGCATCCGCTCTACGGCCCGCCTGACCTGCCGCTGGCGCTGCCGCGCCGCGGCGGCAAGGCGAACGCCGCCAAGACCACCAAGGACCTCACCGAGCACGTCTGGGCCGGCGCCAGCATCAAGCTGTCGCTTGTCGCCACCGACGATGCCGGACACACCGCGACCAGCGAAACCAAGACTATTGTGATGCCGGAGCGGCCCTTCGCCAACCCGCTGGCGCGGGCCGTGGTCGAGCAGCGCCGCCTACTGGCGCTCGACGCCAATGCCAAGCCGCGCGTGCTCGACCTGATGGACGCCATCACGCTGCGGCCCGAGGACACGTTCGACAACATGTCGCATTACCTCGCCATCATGAGCGCCCGCAGCCGGCTGAAGATGTCGGACAGCGACGATCAGTTGCGCAACGAGGTTGCCTATCTCTGGGAAATCGCGCTCGGCATCGAGGAAGGCAATCTCTCGTCCGCCGAAAAGCGGCTCCGCCAAGCCCAGCAGGCGCTGCAGGACGCCATCAAGCGCGGCGCCAGCGACGAAGAGATCGAAAAGGCGATGAAGGAACTGCGCGAGGCGATGAACGAATTCCTGCAGGAATTCGCCGAGCGCGCCAAGCAGAACCCGAACGCGCCGCAGATGCAACAGAATGGTCGCGAGCTGCGTCAGAGTGATATCGACCGCATGATGGACCAGATCGAGAACCTGGCGAAGTCGGGCGACCGCGACAAGGCGCAGGAGCTGCTGTCGCAGCTGGAAAACATGATGAACAACCTGCAGGCCGGCCGTCAGCAGCAGGGCGGCGAGCAGGACAGCGAGATGCGCCAGCAGATGGACAAGCTGGGCGAGATCATGCGCCGCCAGCAGGAGATGATGAACGACACCTACCGCATGGACCAGATGCAGCGCGGAGATAATCAGCAGCCCGGCGAAGGCAATGGCGACGACCCGGACCAGCCGGGCGTCGGCAAGGATCGCGATCCTCTCGCCCGGCCGAAGTCGATGACACCGCAGGAATTCGCCGATGCGATGAAGCAGCTGCAGGAAGGCCAGGGCCAGTTGCAGAGCGAACTCGACAAGCTGAAGAAGGGCCTGGAAGGCATGGGCATGCAACCCAATGAGGGGTTTGGCGACGCTGGCAAATCCATGGGCAATGCCGAAAAGTCGCTTGGCGAAGGCGAAGGCGACCAGGCAGTCGGCCACCAGGGTCGCGCGCTGGAAGCGCTGCGCAAGGGCGCCAAGGAGATGATGAAGCAGCTGCAGGCGATGCAGGGCGACCAGGGCGGCAGCCAGGAAGGCGGCCGCCAACAGGACGCCGGCCGCGATCCGCTGGGCCGACCACGCGCCAGCCGCGGACCCGATTTCGGCGATTCGGTGAAGGTGCCCGACGAGATCGACGTGCAGCGCGCCCGCCAGATTCTCGAGGCGATTCGCAAGCGGCTCGGCAACGCGCTCAGCCCCGACATCGAGCGCAGCTACCTCGAGCGGCTGCTGGAGCTGAAGTAGCCTCCAAGGCAACATCCGTCGAACTGAATGGTATCAGCGCCATGCCGAAACTCGGTGCCGTCACGCCCATCCTGCGCATCTTCGACATCGCCAAGGCACGCGAATTCTATGTCGACTTTCTCGGCTTCAAGGTCGAGTTCGAGCACCGCTTCGACGACAATGCGCCGCTCTACATGGGTGTAATCCGCGATGGCTGTGTCCTGCATCTGAGCGAACATCATGGCGACGGCGCGCCGGGTATAGCCATGCGCATCAAGGTCGAGGACATCGCGGCATTGCACCGCGAACTGATCGGCAAGAGATACCGCTACGCCCGGCCGGGCCTCGAAACCACGTCGTGGCAGACCCGTGAAGTGTCGGTCGGCGACCCCTTCGGCAATCGGCTGCATTTCTACGAGGATGCAACAGACTAAGCCGGCCGGTTGACGAACGCCTCGCGGATCGCCTCCTGCATGCCGTCGATAGCTTCGCCTGAGGCATTTGGGCTGCGGTGCATCACCACATTCGAGGAATCGATATGGCCGAACCCGTCAGCGGCGGTGAGTTCACGACAGCCATCCGGAATATTGCTGTGCGAGATCGGCGCGATCGCCAGGCCAGAGGTGACGGCGAGCTTCAGGCCGCCGGTGGTGTCGCTGGTATAGGCGACACGGTAGGCCAGCCCACGCTGCTCCAGCGATTTGATGGCGAAGTCCTTGCACCATCCGGCTCTGTTGTAGAGCGCGATCGGCACCGGCCGCTCCTCATGCATGTGATGCAGGCTCGATGTCACCCACACGGTCGGATCGTGCATCAGCACCTCGCCGCCGGAAGGATCCTGCCATTCGAACACCACGGCGAGGTCGAGTTCACCGGCCGCCAACGCTGCCAGCTGGGCGCCCGAATGTGCATAGCGCACGGTGACCTCGACCTTGGTGTGACGCTTCGAGAAGGCGCCGAGCGCGCGCGACAGGATGGCGTGACCATATTCCTCGGGAATGCCGATGCGCACAGGCCCGCCAAGCGGTGCCGCCGCCATCGATGCCGCCGTCTCGTCGAGCAGAGAGACGATGCGGCGGGCATTGACGATCAGCTCGCCGCCACGGCGCGTCAGCGCCACGCCGCGCGAGCCGCGTTCGAACAGGCTGTCGCCGACCAGCTCCTCGAGCTTCTTCATCTGCATCGACACCGCCGACTGGGTGCGCCCGGCCTGCTCCGCCGCCCGGGTGAAATTGCCCGCTTCGGCAATGGCGACAAAGGTGCGCAGGAGATCGCTGTCGAGGGCTGGCCGCATCGAATCCGTCATAAGCAAATTTGATCGCTGGTATCATTCCAATTCGTTTGCAACATGTCAAACGCCGCAGCATAGTCCGCTCACCCATTGGATATGCCGCCGCGAAACCGGCTGCGGACCAATCAAAGAGTCCTCACTCATACCCGCTGCCCGAAACGGTGGCGGGTTCTTTTTACCCCATGGCCGGGCGGCTGCGGGCAGTCAAGGCAAGGGCCGGCAGAACAACATGCGCAACCGGATCGTTCTCGGCATCATCAGCCTGTGCCTTGGCGTGCTGGTGTTCTCGCTCCAGGACCCGCTGGTCAAGGCGGTGTCGGCCGGCTATCCCGTGACCGAGGTGATGTGGATCCGCTCGATCGTCGCTTTGCCGATCCTGATCTTTCTCGTTCGCGCCGACGTCGGCCTGCGGGCCATCGCCTCGAAGCGGTTCGGCCTGCTGACGATACGCGCCTTCATCCAGTTCTCCTCCTATACGGTTTACTATCTGGCCATCGCTGCCTTGCCGCTCGCCGACGCGGTGGCGCTCTATTTCATGGCGCCGCTGTTCATCATGGCGATGGCCGGGCCCTATCTCGGCGAGCGCGTCTCCTGGCAGGCTCTCGCCACCGTGCTGACCGGCATGCTGGGCGTGGTCGTGATGCTGCGCCCGGGCGCCGGCCTGTTCGACTGGGCGGCGCTGCTTTCGTTGGGCTCGGCTTTGCTCTACGGCTTTTCACAGCTGATGGCGCGCAAGATCGGCGACACCGAATCCTCCACCGTCATGGCCTTCTACCAGAACGGCGCCTATCTGGTCGGCGCCGCTGCGGTTGCCGGCACATTCTGGCTTGCCGGCATAACCCATGCTGTCCACCCCAGCCTCGAATTCCTGGTGCGGCCGTGGGTCTGGCCGACGACCCCGGATTTCCTCAAGATGGCGGCCTGCGGCTTCGTCGCTTCGGCCGGCATGATTCTGCTGTCGCAGGCCTACAGGCTGGCGCCCGCCAACCGCGTCGCCACCTTCGAATACACCGGGATTATCTGGTCGCCGCTGTGGGGCTTCCTGTTCTTCGACGAGGTGCCGCGCTCGACCACCGCCATCGGTGCGGCGCTGATCATCGGCGCCGGTCTGCTGGCGCTCAACACCGAACGGCGCCGGAGCGCTGCGCCTGTCCTCGCCGCGTCTCAGGATGCCGCCTGAAGCGTGTCAGGCGAAGCAGGCGAGCGCCTGGTCGACCCGCGAGCGGATTTCGGCCAGCGTGAAAGGCTTTTGCACGACGTCGATAATGATGCCGTTCAATTCCTCGGCGCGCTCGCGCTGGTCGGCATAGCCGGTCATCAGCAGGATCTTCATGTCAGGGAAAAGCCTGGCTGCGGCGATCGCCATCTCGATGCCATCCATTTCCGGCATGCGGATATCGGAGACGACGAGGTCGTAACCGCCGCCTGCAGCACTGACCATCGCCAGCCCCTGCGCGCCGTCGGCGGCGATATCGATCGAGTGCCCGGCGCGTTCGAGCGCGCGGGCGGCGAGGGTGCGGACGGACTCATCGTCCTCGACGATCAGAAGCTTTGCCATGGGCCGGAATTTGGCGGGCAAAAGTTGACTTTTTCTGAAAATTTGAAGCGTCGGGCCCTTTTCTCAGGCATCGCCTTTGACCACACCGACAAACGGCAGTTCGCGAAAAGCGTGAGCGACGTCCATGCCGTAGCCGACGACGAAGTAATCGGGACAGTCGAAGCCGACATAGTCGGCGTTCAGCTCCGTCTGGCGGCGCATGCGCTTGTCCAACAGCACCGCGATGGCGCAGCTTTTGGCGCCGCGCGACAGCATCAGGTTGCGGGTGAAGGAGAGCGTCTTGCCCGACTCCAGGATATCGTCGATCAGCAGCACGTCGCGGCCGGCGACCTCATTGTCGATGTCGCGCAGCACCCTCACCTCGCCGCTGGTGGTGCCGGCGCCATAGCTGGAAATGAAGATGAACTCGACCTCCGGCGACAGCCCGACATCGTGCATGGCGCGGATCAGATCGGCGGCGAAGATGAACGAGCCCTTCAGCACCGAAATCACCAGCAGGTCGTGATAGTCGTGCTCGGCGATCTCCTTGGCGAGTTCGAGATTGCGCCGCGCGATCGCGGACGCCGAAAACAGGACCTCGATGTCCTTGCCGCGCACAACTGGCATCAACAACCTTTCCAGAGAACCGACTAGCCGGCGAAGGTGACCGCCACGGCCTTGACGCCGTTTCTAGGCACATCGAGGCGGCTGGAAAAGCCGAATCTTTCGCCGGGCGCCAGAGAACGGTTGGATGTCCCCAGAGTATAACGGGTGATGCGGCTGTCATTGCCGGTGACACGTATCTCCAGCGGCGGCAATTGTCCCGCCTTCAAACCGTCATTGACGGCCTCGCCATCCACGAACAGCACCGGGGCGGGTCCTGAGGCGTCGACACGCGACGTGACGCCGGCAATGCTGAGTACGGCGCCCTCCGGCTGTTCGACTGACCAGAACGGCGTCTGGCGCACCAGCGCGTGGCCACCCGAGACCCAGAAGGCGGCAAGCGCCGCACCGATGCCGGCAATCCAGAAGATCGGCCCGCCACGCGATGCCGGCCGCCCGGCTGACGCATCTGATTTGCGCAGCATCTCCATGCCTTCCATCGACGGCGTCGCGATGTCGCGCGCCGGCGTCGGCATGGCTTCTATCAGTGGGATCAGCTGCGGCAGCACCTCATAATCCGCATCGACGATGTCGGTCGCCACAGGCCGCGATTCCGGTGCGACACTTGTCCCGGTCATGATTTCGCCGGAAACCGGGCGCGCGGTTCGTTGCTCAGCCATCATGGCCCCGCTGTTGCCTCTTCGTTTCTTTTGCGTAAATGGAAATGGTTAACGCTTCCCCACCGGAACCCTTGTGACGCACTCAAAAACAGCGAAAATTAACCGACGGTTAACCATGGCGGCCGATGGTCGTTGGACAGAAAGGGCTGGCACGCCGCCGCCACACACCTCAGGTCGTCGCACGTGATCCGCTTCGAAAATGTCGGCCTCCGCTATGGCATGGGTCCGGAAATCCTCCGCGACATCTCCCTGCACATTCCGGAGAGCTCCTTCCAGTTCCTGAGCGGGCCCTCCGGCGCCGGCAAGACGACGCTGCTGCGCCTTCTGTTCATGTCGCTGAAGCCGACACGCGGGCTGATCACCATCTTCGGCAAGGACCGCTCGCGCATCTCGCGCGCTGAACTGCCGCATCTCAGGCGCCGCATCGGCGTGGTGTTCCAGGATTTCCGCCTGCTCGACCACATGACCACCTATGAGAATGTCGCTCTGCCGCTGCGCGTGCGCGGCCGCGAGGAAGCGAGCTACCGCACCGACGTCACCGAACTTTTGAAATGGGTTGGCCTGGGCGAGCGCATGCATGTGCTGCCGCCGGTCCTTTCGGGCGGCGAAAAGCAGCGCGCGGCAATCGCCCGGGCCTTGATCGAACAGCCCGAAATCCTGCTTGCCGACGAGCCGACCGGCAATGTCGACCCGCCGCTGGCGCGCCGGTTGCTCAGGCTGTTCATTGAGCTCAACCGGCTCGGCACCGCGGTGGTGATCGCCACTCACGATCTCGGCCTGATGGAGCAGGTCGACGCGCGCCGCATGATCCTGGCCGGCGGAAGGCTGGATATTTATGACTGAGCTATCGGCCGAACAGCTGCATGAAGACGCCGCCGAGCCCGCGACGACGACGCAGCGCGTCCACCGCCGCATGGCGCCGATCGTGCCGGCGCAGAATATTGCCGGCCGCGCCTTGGTGCTGGTCATCGCCATCATGACCTTCCTGTCCTGCCTGACTTTCGGCGCCGTCACGCTGGTGCGCGACACTGCCTCGGTCTGGGAAAACCAGATCTCGCGCGAGGCGACGATTCAGATCAAACCGGTCGACGGCCTCGACATGGAGGCAGCCCTTGCCCAGGCCTCGCAGATCGTCGGCGAATTCCCCGGCGTGAAGGAAACCCGGATCATCGATCGCGACGCCACCGCGCGTCTGTTGGAGCCATGGCTGGGCTCGGGCCTGAATATCGACGAATTGCCGGTGCCGCGCCTGATCATCGTCACCATCGACGAGACCAGTCCGCCCGACTTTAGCGCCATCCGTGCGGCGCTCACGCCCAAGCTGCCGAGTGCTTCGCTCGACGATCACCGTACATGGGTCGACCGGCTGGTCGCCATGGCCCGCACCACGGTCACCATCGGCATCGCCGTGCTGGTCCTGATGCTGTCGGCGACGGTGCTGACCGTAGTGTTTGCGACGCGCGGCGCTATGGCGGGTAACGGCCATATCATCGAAGTGCTGCATTTCGTCGGCGCCGAGGCGCGCTTCATCGCGCGCGAATTCCGCTGGCATTTCCTGGTCACCGGCATGAAGGGCGCGGCCGCCGGCGGCGCAGCCGCGATCCTGGTTTTCATCGTCTTTTCCTGGTGGTCGTCGCGCAACATGGCAACGCCGCAGGCCGACCAGGCCACCGCTTTGTTCGGCAATTTCGCCATCGGATCGGCAGGCTATCTCGGCGTCGGCCTGATGGTGCTGGTGATCGGCGGACTGACGGCGGCGACCTCGCACGCCACCGTCGTCGCCTATCTCAGCGACATCGATGTCCGCCAGCCGGATGCGGGGTGAACCGTGAGGGCAGAAGCGAAAACAGTTCGGGGGCAAGGACAGGAATGGAAGGGACGATCACGGATCGAAAACCGACGTAACGCAATGTGCGCTTTTTTCCTTACCAAAAAGGCATTTCAGGATTAACCATAGGATGATGAACGCGCGGGAGTCGACCGGAACGGCTGGACAGATGCCAGTGGTGCGTTTGCGTGTGCGTACCGGGCTGGGCCGTTTGCGCACCGCCCTGCGTCTCGCCTCCCTCTGTCTACTGCTGCTGGTGGCCCTGTTTGCCGGTGGCTTCGGCTGGTTCGCCAGCAAGGTCAGCCACATGACGACCCCGACCAACCCAGCCAAGGCCGATGCGATCATCGTCTTGACCGGCGGTCAGGCCCGCCTCGACGCAGCACTCGATCTGCTTGCCTCCGGCAAGGGCGAGCGGCTGCTGATCTCAGGCGTGCATCCCTCTGCCAGCCGCCGCCAATTGCAGGCTGCTACCGGCGGCGACAAGGCGCTGTTTTCCTGCTGTGTCGACATCGACCGCGCCGCGCTCGACACGATCGGCAATGCCGAGGAAAGCGCTAAATGGGTGGAGAGCCACGCCTATGGCAGCGTCATCCTCGTCACCAACAATTACCACATGCCGCGCAGCCTGCTCGAGATGGGCCGCCTGCTGCATGGCGCCAGGCTTGAACCCTATCCGGTGGTCAACACCAATCTGGACAATGGCGACTGGCTGACCAAGCCGGAAGCGCTACGCGTGCTTCTGACCGAATACAGCAAATACCTGCTGGCGCTTGCGCGCGGCGTCGTCCCGGTCCGCCAGACTGCCGACAGCGTCGCACTGGCCGAGGTTTCGACCGCCAAGGACTAAAGCAATTCCAGGAAAAGTGTGTAGCGGTTTCCCCGGGAAAAGCACGTACGCTTTCCCTTGGGAATTGCGTCCAGACAGACGACTCTGACGGCGCTCGATTACCCCTTGGCCGTGCCGTCTTCCGCGCCACGCAGCCGCGCAATCTCCTGTTCGAGGCTTTCAATCCGCTTGTCGCGTTCGGCGAGTGCGGCCGCGACATCGGCGGCCTCGAATCGCTGCGGAATGTGTTGCGGGCAATTGGCATCCCAGGCCGAGACGGTGAACAAGATGACCTGCTCGGGGCGCGCCTTGTAGTCCTGCGGCATCAGCCTTGCCAGAAGCTCGGCATCGTCCTCGACGACGCGCGCCGTGCCCCAGATCTTGACGCGCTGGCGATGCGCATAGTCGATCAGGAACAGGAATGCCTGGTTGTTGTCGGCGAGATTCCCCTGCGTGATGAACTGCCTGTTCCCGGAGAAATCGGCAAAGCCGATGGTCTTCTCGTCCAGCACCTTGAGGAAGCCGGCTGGCCCGCCGCGATGCTGGATGTAGGGCTGACCCTCGCCATTTGCCGTCGACAGGAAGACGCTGGTCTGCGCCGCGATGAAGTCGGCGAGGTCGGGCGTCATATGGGCGCGCCATCCGCCGCGCTCCTCGGCGCTGGCATAGCCCTTGCGCGAACCTTTGCGGGTCTGGATCGCCTTGACCGTCGGCGTGAAGGCGACATCGCTGGTGAAAGTGTGAGCATTCATGGAAGCCTCCGCGAGGCCGAAACACGGCCATTGTACGCGAAGAGGTAGATCCTTCCATGTTTTGGATGTAGATGGCATAGTTGCAAGCTATCCTTCCAATTTCCGGAAGAAAGTATGGATCGTCTCGAAGCCATGTCGCTGTTCGTCGCCGCGGTGGAAGCGGGCAGCCTTTCCGCTGCCGGCCGCCATTTCGGCATTCCACTGGCAACGGTCAGCCGCAAGGTTTCCGACCTCGAAAAGCACCTTCAGGCGCGCCTGCTGAACCGTTCGACCCGGCAGCTCACGCTGACCGATGCCGGCCAGGCCTATCTCGCCGCCTGCCGCCGCATCCTCGGCGAGGTCGGCGAAGCCGAACGCACCGCTGCCGGCGAATACAGCACGCCGACCGGCGACCTGTTCATCACCGCGCCGGTCGTCTTTGGTCGCCTGCACGTGCTGCCTGTCGTCACCGAATTCCTGGCGGCTTATCCTCAAGTCAACATTCGCCTGACGCTGGCTGACCGGATAACCCAACTGGCGGAGGAACATCTCGACCTTGCCATCCGCATCGGCGAGCTTGCGCCTTCGAGCCTCATTGCCATCCGCGTCGGCGCGATCCGTCGCGTCGTGTGCGCCAGCCCCGCCTATATCGCCGCGCATGGCATGCCGCGGACGCCGGACGATCTGGCCGCGCATGAATGCATCAGTTTCGAAGGGCCTGCAGCGCTCGCCAGCTGGAGCTTTGCCGGCGACAAGGGCGAACTGATCGTGCCGATCCACTCACGGCTGCGCGTCAACACGGCGGAAGCTGCAATCGATGCCGCGATTGCAGGCGCCGGGATGACGCGGGTGCTCTCCTACCAGATCGCGGACGCAGTACGTTCCGGCGTGCTCGTCCCGGTCTTGCGACCCTTCGAGCCGCAGCCGTGGCCGGTGAGCCTCGTCCATGCCGGCCAAGGCCTGCTGGCGGTGAAACTAAGGGCGTTCCTCGATTTCGCCGCTCCGCGGCTGAAGCAGCGGCTGTTGCAGGCGACGTGGTGAGTTGAGACTGGCTTGAGTCAGTGGCGAGCCGGCCTATGTCAGGCCATTGCGGCGTTTCCTTTTTGCCCGCGCTTGGTGTAACCAACGCACACCTCCTCAACGGGCCCTTCCCCGCATGCTCTATATCCGCTCGCTGGCGTTCAACTTCGTCTTCTATGTCAATCTGATCGTCCAGATGGTCCTCTGGACCCCTTACTACTTCCTCTCGCCACGCCATCGCGCCTGGTTCGTGCCGAAATTCTGGTCGCGCACCAGCCTGTGGCTCTACGACAAGATCGCCGGCACCAGGAGCGACATCACCGGCGTCGAGAACCTGCCGGAGGGCTCTTTCATCCTGGCGCCGAAACACCAGTCGTTTTGGGACGCGATCGCTTTCTTTCCCTTCCTCCACGATCCGCTTTATATCCTGAAGCGCGAGCTGACCTGGATCCCCTTCTTCGGCTGGTACATCCTGAAGATGCGGATGATCCCGGTTCACCGCGGCAGCCGCTCCAAGGCGTTGAAGCAGGTCGTTGCATCGACAAAGCAGGAGATGGGGCGCAATCCGCGCCAGCTGATTATCTACCCCGAAGGCACGCGCCGAGCGCCAGGCGACGAGCCGGCTTACAAATACGGCATTGTCGAGCTCTATACGCAGCTTGGCGTCCCGGTGGTACCGGTCGCCCATGTCGCCGGCCTCTATTGGCCTCGCCGCAAATTTTTGCGCTTTCCCGGCACCATCAAGGCCCGCTTCCTGCCGCCGATCCCGCCCGGGCTCGGCAAGGACGAATTCATGGACCGGCTGATCGGCGATACGGAAGCCGCCTGCGACCAGCTGCTGATCGAGGCATCGCAGGCTCCTAACCCGCCGCAAATGCCGCCGACGGCGGTCAAGCGGCTGGCCGAACTCGCCGCGGCCGCCAAAGCAATTCCAGGAAAAGTGTGAGCGGTTTTTTCCGTCCTGAATCGCGCCAAAACAAAAAAGACCAAAGCTTGATCTCTTCTGCGGGCCGGCTCAAGGCCACGCCGCCAGCGCCGTGGTCAGCACCAGCGTCGCCGCGAAGGCCAGATTGATGATCCGCGACGTCAGCGGCTGGCGCAGGGTGCGGGCGAAGGCCGCGCCGGCCAGCAGCCACAGCACATGGATGGCTACGATCATCAGGGTGAGAACCGCCAGCCTGGCCGGGATGCCGAGAGCTGCGGTCGCGGAGCCAGCAAGGACCGCAGCAATCGCCAGATAGGCTTTCGGGTTGGCAACGGCGAGCAGGAAGCCGCCGAGGAAGGTCGGCAGAACCGCGCTGCTGTCACGCGCGGCCAGCGGCGGCGCTGTCGCTATTCTGTAGGCGAGGTAGAGAATATAGGCGGCTGAAGCGACCGCCAGCACCGGCGCTACGCCCGGCATCGAGGTGAGGATAGCCTTGATGCCGGTGGCCACGACCAGCAGCACCGCGACCGTGCCTAAAATGATCCCCGATGTGTAGTGAAGCGAATTGCGCAGGCCGAAGGCGGCCCCTATCGCCGTGACGCTGATCGTCGCCGGGCCAGGACTGCCCATGACGACGGTTGCCGCCAGCACCAGCGCCAGCAATTGCTGCCAGGGCTGCGCCTGCGAAAGAATGTCTGCGGCCATGCTGCCTCTTCTCCACAATAATGGAGAACAGTGTGGCAAGGCGGACAGCCGTCGTCTTGAACGATCGTGCCGAACCTGCGCGGCTAGGCGCTGGCCTTGTCCAGCGCCACGAGATCCTCCGCGCTGAGCTTCAGCGATGCGGCGCGCACCAGGCTGTCGACCTGGTCCAGCGTCGTGGCGCTGGCGATCGGCGCAGTGATGCCGGGCTGCGCCATCACCCATGCGAGTGCTACTTCCGCCTGCTTGGCCGAATGGCGCGCCGCCACAGTGTCGAGTGCGGCCAGAATGCGCATGCCGCGCGCATTGAGATAAGCCTTCACGCCGCCGCCGCGTTCACTTTTGCCGAGATCGGCCTCGCTACGGTATTTGCCGCTCAAAAACCCCTTGGCGAGACTGAAATAGGTGATGACGCCGATATCCTCGGCCACGCACACATCATGCAGCGGCCCGTCGAAGGATGAGCGATCGTAGAGATTGTATTCCGGCTGCAGCACGCTGTAGCGCGGCAGCCCGCGCAGGCTGGCAACATCGAGCGCGGCGCGCAGCTGGCCGGCGTCGAGATTCGAGGCGCCGATATGGCGGACCTTGCCGGCAGCGAGCAGCTTCTGGTAGGCGCCGAGCGTCTCTTCATAAGGCGTGGTCGGGTCCGGCCAGTGCGACAAATAGAGGTCGATGACATCGGTCTGCAGTCGCTTGAGCGACGCCTCGACTGCCCTTTCGATATGGGCAGCGGACAGATCCTTCTTGCCTTGTCCCATATCCGAGCCGACTTTGGTGATGACGATGATCTTGTCACGGTTGCCGCGGCTTTTCATCCATTTGCCGATGATGGTCTCGGACTCGCCGCCCGCGTGGCCGGGCACCCAGCGCGAATAGGCATCGGCCGTATCGATAGCGTTGAGGCCGGCGCCGCCGAACCGGTCGAGCAGGTCGAAGGAGGTCTTCTCGTCCGCGGTCCAGCCGAAGACATTGCCGCCCAGGACCAGCGGCGCGATGGAAAGGTCGGTTTGACCGAGACGGCGTTTTTGCAAGACGGGGCTCCGTGGGCTGGCGGCGGGCGACCCGAATGCTTCGGGCCGCAGCTAAGCTAGGTCTCGCCGCGCCGAGGTCAAAGGCCTCAGCCAATTTTCCAGCGGGCCAGCGCTTCACAAAGGCGCGAGCGCTTCGCCTGCAGGCTCGCCGTGGTCCACTGGCTCACGAGGCGATCCGCTTCGCCACCTCTTCCAGCCAGTGGTCGCTGATACCCAGCGCCGCGAGATGCTGCAGCGTGTTGAGCACATAGTCCTCGTTGTTTCCGGACTGGCCGACGGCGCCACGGATAACACCTGCCGCATGCGCGGGGTCGAGCCCGCCGGCATACTGCTCATGCTGGCGGTCGACGATATAGGCAACCGCTTTCACTCTCTCTCCCGCGGCCGCCCCATTCCCGTCGAGGCTGATATCGAGCACACGCTCGAGGTAGACGCTGGTCACCAATTCGCGCTCGCGCAGATAGGTCAGCACCTCATCGCGCAGCTCGCCGGGCACGCGAAAGGCCAGCCCGATGCAGGAGCCGCCACGGTCGAGGCCTAGCACCAGGCCCGGCCGCTGGCGCGTGCCGCGATGCACGAAGGAATAGACGCAGAGCGACCGGCGGTAGCCGTAAAGCCGCGCGCGCCGTGTCTCGACATGGGCGAATCCCGGTCGCCAGATCAGCGAGCCGTAGCCAAAAACCCAAAAATCGCCCATATCGCCAAGCCTGATTGTACGAGAGTGACGCCGCCGCATCGGAATCGGTGCTCTTCTGTTCTTTTTGCTTTTGCGTAAGCCACAGTCCACCCGCAACACGCCCGCGTTAATGAAAGCCGCAGCATGACGTCAAGTGACGAGCGTCCGTCGAAGTTTCGCCGCCGGCTGATGTGGCTCGCTGCCTTGCTCGTTATGCTGTTCGGCGTCTACAGCGCAGTCTGGTTCTATGTCGCCGGTCGCGTCAGCAGCGAAGCCGACAAGGCGGTGGCCTCGCTCAAGGACAAAGGCATCGAGGCCGGCTGCGCCAACCTCACCGTCAGCGGCTACCCCCTGAGTTTTGCCATCTCCTGTGACAATCTGGCTTACGAGGACGACGCCAGGAACGTTGCCGCCTCGGCAGGCAGCTTCAACTTCGTTGCAGAGCTCATCCGGCCTTTGTCGCCTGCCGCCGAGTTGCGTGGGCCGCTGCGCACCTCGGTGCCGGGGATGGCGCCGCTATGGATCGACTGGGACAATCTGCAGGCCAATGCCAAGCTCTTCTGGCCCCTGCCCCGGAGCATTTCGCTGCAGGCGGAGAGCTTGTCCGGCCAGACGGATCCGGCCGACGACACTGATCCGGTTTCACTGTTCAGCGCCGGAACCGCGGCGGGCGAGTTGCGGCCCGACGGCCAGGACATCGGCTACGTCGGCAGCTTCACCGATCTTGAGATCGACGCCGACGCGATCGGCGGGCGCGTGCTGCCGCCGCTCGACGGCAGCGGCGACGCGACGCTGAAGAACGGCGTCGCGCTGATGAAGACGCAGGCCAGGAGCCTGCGCGGCCAGGCGGCCGACATCCACAAGCTCGATCTGTCGTCGGGAACCGCGCGCATCACCGTCTCCGGCCCGGTGTCGGTCGACGCCAACGGCCTGGTCAATGCCGACCTGACGATCAAGCTGCAGGATCCCAAAGCCGTGGCGGCAATCCTCGCCACCGCAATCCCCGAGCAGAAGAGCCAGATCGAGCAAGGCTTTGCCGGTCTGGCGCTGCTCGGCAACGAACCGTCGATGCCGCTCAAGGTGGTGAAGGGCAAGGTCTCGCTCGGCTTCATTCCGCTGGGCAAGATCAAGCCGCTCGATTAGAGCAATTCCAAGAAAAGTGTGAGCGGTTTTCCGTCCGGAATTCCGTTAAAACAAAGAGATAGAGCATGATCGCAAAGAGCGGGAACGGCTTTTGGGGAGAGATCATGCTCGAGCAAGCCGACGCATGAACCGACCGGTGAAACTGCTGAGCGTTGGCGCGCTGACGCTGGATACCATCCTGCGCGTCGAAACCCTGCCCACGCATCAGGGCAAGTTCATCGCCTCGGACGGCATCCAGATCGCCTCGGGCATGGCGACAAGTGCTGCCTGCGCCGCCCGCCGTCTCGGCGCCGAGGTGTTCCTGTGGGCAAGTGCAGGTGACGATGCCGTCGGCGACCAATTGCTGGCCGGCATCGAGGCCGAGGGCGTCGATTGCGGCTTTGTCCGCCGCGTCGAAGGCGCCCGCTCGGCGCTGGCCGCGATCCTGGTCGACGCTCATGGCGAGCGCATCATCGTGCCCTTCTACGACCCAAAGGCGCAGGCCGACCCCGAGGCGGTGCCTGTCGCCGATCTTTCCGGCTTCGATGCCGTGCTGGTCGATGTGCGCTGGCCGGGCGCCGCCGCTCTTGCCTTGACCGCCGCGCGCGACGCCGGTTGCCCGGCAATCCTCGACGCCGACACGGCGCCGCTGGAGGTGCTGGAGCATCTGTTGCCGCTGGCGTCGCACATCGTCGCTTCGGAGACGGCTGCACGCATTGTCTGCGGCCACGCGCTGAATCCCGAAACCGCCTGCGCCGACCTCGCCAGCCGCACAGACGCCTTTGTCGCGGTTACCGGCGGCGCCTCGGGAAGCTGGTGGCATGACCGGTCCGCCGGATGCGTGCGCCACATCGCGGCGCCGAAGATCAAGGCGGTCGACACGCTTGCCGCCGGCGACGTGTTTCACGGTGCCTTTGCCGTCGGGCTTGCCGAAGCCATGCCTATCGAGCAGGCCTTGCGCTTTGCCAGCGCGGCGGCCGCGCTCAAATGCCAGCGCTTCGGCGGCCGGCTGGGCGCGCCGGACCGGGCCGAGACAATGGCCATGGTCGCGGCGACCTGGCCCGTCTGAAACAGATTTAACTTTTCACCGGGTGCTCGACCGCCTGCCGGCCGAAATCCGGCACGTCGATATCCTGGCCGGCCTCGATGATCGAACGGCGAACGGCCCGGGTGCGGGTGAACAGGTCGAACAGCTTGTCGCCGTCGCCCCAGCGGATCGCCCGCTGCAGCGAGGCGAGGTCCTCCGAAAAGCGCGCCAGCATTTCCAGGATGGCATCCTTGTTGTGCAGGCACACGTCGCGCCACATGGTCGGGTCGGAGGCGGCCAGACGGGTGAAGTCGCGGAAACCGGAAGCCGAATATTTGATCACTTCCGACTTGGTCACCGATTCCAGATCGTCGGCCGTGCCGACGATGTTGTAGGCAATGATGTGCGGAAGATGCGAAACGATGGCCAGCGTCATGTCATGATGCTGCGGGTCCATCGTGTCGATGTTGGAGCCGCAGCGCCGCCAGAATTCCGACAGCTTTTCCAGCGCGGCCGGATCGGTTCCCGGCAGCGGCGTGAAGATGCACCAGCGGTGTTCGAACAGCTCGGCGAAACCCGCATCCGGGCCCGATTTCTCCGTACCCGCCAGCGGGTGTCCCGGAATGAAGTGCACGCCGTCCGGCACATAGGGCTGCATTTGCGCAATGACGGAGGCCTTGGTCGAACCGACATCGGTGAGGATGGCGCCTTTTTTCAGCGCCGCTGCGATCTCTTGCGCCACCTCGCCCGACGACCCCACTGGCACCGAGACGATGATCAGGTCGGCGTCGAGGACCGCTTCCCTGGCGTCGGTGGTGTAGCTCTCGCCAAGACCGAGCTCCTTCGCCCGCGCCAGCGTGGCCGGGCTGCGCGTCGCGATGGCGACATGGCGGGCCAGGCCCTCGCGGCGGATGATGCGGGCCAGCGACGAGCCGATCAGGCCGATGCCGACCAGCGCGATCTTTTCAAACATCGGTGCTGTCATTGTTTCAGCTTTTCAGGAATGTCGTGAGGGCATCGATGACGCCGCGATTTGCTTCTTCGGTGCCGACGCTCATGCGCAGCGCATTGGGGAAGCCATAGCCGGTAACGCGCCGCAATATATAGCCGCGCTGGGTGAGGTAATCGTCCGCCGCCTCAGCCGAATGCCTCTTGTCGTCGGGAAAGTGGATGAGGACGAAATTGCCGACGCTGGGCGTCACGCGCAGCCCAAGCTTCGTCAGTTCTTCATTCAGCCAGGTAAGCCAGGTCTCGTTGTGCAACGAACTGCGCTCGACATGGGCGCGGTCGCGGATGGCGGCAATGCCGGCCTCGATCGCTGTTGCGTTAACGTTGAAAGGGCCGCGGATGCGGTTGATGGCATCGACGATGTGCAGTGGGCCATACATCCAGCCGATGCGCGCGCCGCCAAGGCCGAGCTTGGAGAAGGTGCGGGTCATGACCACATTCTGTGCGCTGCCCGCCAGCTCGATGCCGGCCTCATAGTCATTGCGCCTGACATATTCGGCATAGGCCGCGTCCAGCACCAGAAGCACGTTGCCCGGGAGCGCGGAATGCAGGCGGCGGACCTCCTGGAACGGCAGATAGGTTCCGGTCGGATTGTTGGGATTGGCGAGGAAGATGATTTTGGTCCGCGGCGTCACCGCGGCCAGGATCGCGTCGACGTCGGCGCGTTCCTCGGTTTCCTTCACAGCAACCGGCTTGGCCCCCGCCGACTGAATGTAGATCTTGTAGACCATGAAGGCATGTTCGGTAAAAATCGCCTCATCGCCTGGCGCAAGATAGGTCTGCGCCAGCAGGCCAAGTATCTCGTCGGAACCGTTGGAGCAGATGATGTTTGCCGGGTTGAGGCCATGCACCTCGGCGATCGCCTCGCGCAGCCGGCGGGCGGTGCCGTCGGGATAGACATCGAGCTTGGCAGCCACTTCACGCGCGGCCTCGATCGCCTTCGGCGACGGGCCGAGCGGGTTCTCGTTCGACGATAGTTTATGGACCTTGGCGACGCCGGCCGGTGCTGTGCTCTTGCCCGGCACATAGGCGTCGATGTCCATAATGCCCGCGCGGGGCGTCGGTCGTGCCTTGTCCGCTGTCTTGTCCATGTCGCAAATCCATCGAGAATGCCTCCGTCCGGAGGCCGCAGCGGAAATACAAGCCGTAGCCGCGAATGTCGAGAGGCGGGCAATAGCTGGCCGTTGACGCCGGGCCGCACGAGTTCTAGAAGAACGCAACAGTTCCGTGGTGATTTGGCCGGTCGGCTTGCAGCCACGTTAAACAACTCGCTAAAGGGCCGTTTGCGTGACGTAACCGGCTTTGCGATCGCATTGCCGGTTTTTTATTGCCTGACGGCGGGCAAGGAGAGTCACATGGCCGCGCTCCGCGCTACAAAAACCAACAACGAGGCCGACAACCCGTCGAGCCCTGTGTTGCGTTTTGGCCCTGACAAGCCGCTGAAGCTTGACGCCGGCACGCTTTTGTCGCCGTTCCAGATCGCCTACCAGACATATGGCGCCCTCAACGATGCCCGCACCAACGCCATCCTGGTCTGCCACGCGCTGACCGGCGACCAGCATGTCGCCAGCACCAATCCGGTGACCGGCAAGCCCGGCTGGTGGGAAGTGCTGATCGGTCCCGGCAAGATCATCGACACCAACCGCTTCTTCGTCATTTGCTCCAACGTCATCGGCGGCTGCCTCGGCTCCACCGGTCCGGCCTCGACCAATCCCGCCACCGGCAAGCCCTACGGCCTCGACCTGCCAATCATCACCATCCGCGACATGGTCCGGGCGCAACTGATGCTGGTCGACCATTTCGGCATCGAAAAGCTGTTTTGCGTGCTCGGCGGCTCGATGGGCGGCATGCAGGTGCTGGAATGGGCGTCATGCTATTCCGAGCGCGTCTTCTCGGCCCTGCCGATCGCCACAGGCGCACGCCATTCCTCGCAGAACATCGCCTTCCACGAGGTCGGCCGCCAGGCTGTCATGGCTGATCCGGACTGGCATGGCGGCAAATATTTCGAGCACGGCAAGCGCCCGGAAAAGGGGCTCGCCGTGGCGCGCATGGCCGCCCACATCACCTATCTGTCGGAAGCCGCCCTGCATCGGAAATTCGGCCGCAATCTGCAGGACCGCGAAGCGCTGACCTTCGGTTTCGACGCAGATTTCCAGATCGAAAGCTATCTGCGCCACCAGGGCATGACATTCGTCGACCGCTTCGACGCCAACTCCTACCTCTACATGACCCGTTCGATGGATTATTTCGACCTCGCCGCCGACCATGGCGGCCGGTTGGCAGATGCCTTTGCCGGGACCAAGACCCGCTTCTGCCTGGTGTCCTTCACCTCGGACTGGCTGTTCCCGACCGAGGAGAGCCGCTCGATCGTGCATGCGCTCAACGCCGCCGGCGCCTCCGTCTCCTTCGTCGAGATCGACACCGACCGCGGCCATGATGCCTTCCTGCTCGATGAACCCGAACTGTTTGCCGCCATCAAGGGCTTCATCGGCTCGGCGGCCCGCGCAAGGGGGCTCGCCTCATGAGCGTCAATGGCAGCCAGCGCGTCGACCTCGAAGTCGTGGCCAACCTGATACCGCCGCAGTCGCGGGTGCTCGATGTCGGCTCCGGCGACGGCCTGCTGCTCGAACTCCTGCAGGAGACCAAGCAGGTCGACGGCCGCGGGCTGGAGCTGTCACAGCGCGGCGTCAATGAATGCGTGGCGCGCGGTCTCTCGGTCATCCAGGGCGATGCCGATACCGACCTCGAATTCTATCCGGACAAGGGTTTTGACTTCGTCGTCCTGTCTCAGACGCTGCAGGCGACCCGCAACCCGAAGCTGGTGCTCGACGAGCTGCTGCGAATCGGCAACCGCGCCATCGTCTCCTTCCCCAATTTCGGCCACTGGCGGGTGCGGCTGTCGCTGTTCGTCAATGGCCGGATGCCGGTGACCGCGGACCTGCCCTATTCCTGGTACGACACGCCCAACATCCATTTCTGCACCATCCGCGACTTCGTCAATCTGGTCGAGGAACTCGGCGCTTCGGTCGAGAAAGCCACCGCGCTCGACGGCAACGGCCAGAAGATCGGCCTGTCGATGCCATGGTGGTTCTGGAATTTCTTCGGCCAGCAAGCGGTGTTCTTGCTGAAGCGGTAGTTTGCCCCTATTCCAGCACGTCCGTCGCCTTGTGCGGGTGCTGAACGCCATCGGCGATGATCACATCGGCGTGGGAGTTGTGGGTGCGCAAGGCCAGAATCTCGCGATAGGCTGATGAATCGTACCAGCCCCACGCATGCGCCCTGTCCGGAAACTCGATGACGATCAGATGCCCGGGCCATTCGTTTTCGACCACCTCCATGTCGCCGCCGTGGACAAGGAAGCGGCCGCCGAAAGGCTCCAATGTGGCGTCGATCCTCTGCAGATACTCGACAATCTGCGGGCCCATTGTGACTTGACGCATATGGGCGACGGCGTAGGCGGCCATGGCTGAACTCCCTGTGAGATCGAAGCCCGACGACCGGCTTCGTTGGCGCAATCTGCAGACATGATGGCCATCGGTCGATTACGTCTGGGGTAATCGGCCGGCTTACCGGCGTCCTGGCTCAACAGTTTGTGATGACATTGCCGCTGGTTTTTTGTAGCGTCGAAGCGAATGCCATCCCGGGGTAAGGCTTGGACGGCGACCATCAAAACCTCCGGCCTCCAGGCATTTCGGGGCACAATCGAAGCAACATGTCCAAGGCAACCGACCTCGCTCCGCTGATCTCGGTGATCACACCGACGCACAATCGCCGCAGCAAGGTGGTGCGCGCCGTGGAGAGCGTGCTGGCGCAGAATTTTCCCCGGTTCGAACACATTGTCGTCGATGACGGCTCGACCGACGGTACGGCAGCCGCACTTGCCGAAATCCGCGATCCACGGCTGATCTATGTTGGCTCGAAATGGCGCGGCGCCAATGCCGCCCGCAATGCCGGCATCGAGCGGGCGCAGGCGCCGGTGGTGACATTCCTCGATTCCGACGACGTCTATTTGCCGGATCGCCTGGCGCGGACGCTGGAGCAGTTCGACAACAATCCCTCGCTCGAAGTGCTGATCAGTTCCTTCGTGTCGCTGAAGGGCAATCGCCGCACCAACTGCGTCAACCGCGAGGCGCTGCTGAGCCGCGACTCGCTGGAGCGGGCCCTTGTCGCGCAGACCATCTTCATTGCCGGGTCGGCAATCACCGCCCGGCGCGAGTCGCTGCTGGCCATCGGCGGCTACGACAGTGACGTCACGCGCATGCAGGATCGCGAATTGTTGCTGCGCTTTGCCCGTCGCAGCGGCGCGCAGCTGTCCGAAGTGATCGACTGGAAAAAGTACAACTCGGAGAATTCGATCTCCGGTCGCCGGGACGGCTATGTCGAAGCCTATGCGAGCTTGATCGACAAGCACCCCTATATCGCCGACCGCTACCCCTACATTCCGCCTTACATGATCGCCCGGCAGCTCATCGCCGATGCACTCAAGGGCAGGGTTTCGCAGGCGTTCTCCGGCTATATGGCCAACCGGTCGTCGAAGGCGCTTGGCTATTCGCTGCCGCAGCTGTTGCGTGGCTATGTCGGCGGCCGGCGCTGGCGCCGCGATCTCTATGCCGAATTTCGCGACAAATACGGTGCACGGCCGGCCTGAAGTTTGCCGACAAGCCGAGCAGCGGCTTTCCCCTCCGAACTGCCTCAAACCTCATTTGTCGAGTTCCGGCAGATATGGGTCGGAATATAGCCGCCGGTCGCGTTCGCCCTGCAGGCAGTCCATGGGTGCGGCGGCATCGATCGGGACCACGGTCGCATCGGCGATGCCGCTCACCTCCAGGATCAGCTTGCGGCGTATGGCGGTGGCGAACTCCGAGGCCGCATAGATCGGCAACACGAAGGAGCCGGGCCCACCGGTGACGCACTCGTCATAATACTGGTCGAGATGGCTGAAGGTCGGCGACGGGCTGATCAGGATCGGCAGGCCGTTGATGACGATGCCCTTGGCCACCGCCGCATCGCGTGTCGTGGCGACGGGCAGCCCGGTGTTGTTGGGACCGTCGCCGGAAATGTCGATGACGCTGCGTGGCGCATCGAACCCCGTGCCCTCGAACAGCCCGGCGCCGAAGGCAAGCGCACCGGAAATCGAGGTGCCGCGAAAGCTGCGGAACGGCCGCGCTTCTATTCTGTCGGCGAAGGCGTTGGCGCTCTCTGCGCTGTCGATCACCTGCCAGGCGATGACGCCATCCTCGCGCACGACGCCCGCCCATTCGAAATAGGCAAGCGCGATGCGCCCGGTGGTTCCCGAGCGCACGGCCTTGATGAAATCGGGATGCCTGAGCGCCTCGACATAGCCAGCGCGCTGCAGCGCGAACTCCCTCTCGTCCATCGACTGTGAGATGTCGACGGCCAGCACCAGTTCGACATCCACGGCAACGGCCGGGGCAGCCACGGGCGTGGTGCAGGCAAGGCAGGCAAGCAGGCTGAGCGCATCGAGCATGGCCGCACCACGGATGTTTCGACCCGTGAATCTTCGCCGCGATCGCGGCGAAATAAAGCCCCTTCTACTTCTTTCGCCGCACGGCCGCTTTCGGCGGCGGGTCGATGGCGCCGGTCCTGACTCGGGCGGGTTTCAGTGGCGCAGCACCCGTATCCTTCACGATGTTCAATGCGCGTGGAAAGAAATGACCATTGTGCAGTCCGCGCCCGATGTTGAGGATCGCGGTTTCCGGCAGGCGTTTCTCCAGCATGGACAGTACCCTTCGCAGCGAAGGACCATCGAACGCGTCCATCGCTTCGTCGATGATCACCCATTTCGGCTGCCGCAAGGCCAGCCTGGCGAAGGCCAGCGACCGCTGTTCGTCATCGTTGAGTTCACGCTCCCAGCGTGCGGAACGGTCGAGCGAGGATGACAGCCGCTCGAGGCCGACCTCGGCCAGCACCGCCCCAAAATCAGCATCGCCAGCCGGCGCCGAGCCATTTGGATGCAGCACTTCGCGTAACGTGCCGGCAGGAAAATACGGAACACGCGGCACGAAAATCGGCGTTTCTCCGGCCGGCAAGCCGATCCGCCCGCTGCCCCAGGGCCAAAGGCCGGCAATGGCGCGGAAGAACAATGTCTTGCCGGCGCCTGGGTCGCCGGTGATCATGACGCGC
>NZ_JAMYSB010000022.1:0-98725 GCF_040321695.1 Mesorhizobium sp. M0292 | reverse complement strand
GGCCACAAACCAGCGCCGGAAAACCACCTCGCATTTGCCCTTGCCGTCTCTCTCCACGCCCAAAGCCTATAACGCAACGGGCCCAAGTGGGGAGATGGCCGGTAGGCATAAGTGGCCTCCGAAATTGACTGATGAAAGACAGTTTTGGTGTCCGCTGCTGCATGTCCGTTATATGACACGATCTCGGCGATTTCAGCGGAGTTGCCTGACCTCAGCTCACAGCGTCTTGCTGTCGAACTGGCCTTTTTCCTTCATCATTTCGAGGAAGATCCTGGCCTCGGCGTTTCCGTGGCTTGCCGATGTGGAAAACCACTTGGCAGCTTCCGGATAGTTCGGCTTGCCGTCGATGCCGGTGTAATAAAGCTTGCCAAGGTTGAGTTCTGCTTCGACATTTCCCACCTTGGCTGCCTCCAGCAACCAGAATTCGGCGGATTTGTCATCCTTGGCTATCCCTCTGCCGCGGGCATAGGCAACAGCCAGGTACAGTTCAGACGAAACGTCCCCCTGCTTTGCGGCCTTGAGCCACCACGAAACGGCATCGGCGTCGCTCTGGATCAGTCCGGCGCCCGTCCAATATGCAAGGCCGAGGTTCGCCTGCGCATAAGCGTCTCCCTGGCTCGCCGCCTTCAGCCACCAGGACGATGCTTCGGCATCACTTTTGGCAGTGCCCTTGCCCGTAGCATAGGCATAGGCCAGCGCAGACTGCGCCGGGACATTGTCCTGTTCCGCCGCCTTGACCAACCAGGCGAACGACTGGGCGTCGTCCTTGCCGATGCCTTTTCCCAATTCATACGCGTTTGCTAAGGAGTATTGCGCTTCCGGCACACCGGCGACCGCGGCCTTCATCCACCATTCGAAGGCCAGGCGGTCATCCTGACCGACGCCGTGGCCAAGCGAATACAGCGTGCCCAACAGAGACTGGGCATTCGGCTCACCCTTGTCGACCGCCTTTCGCACCCACGTCACGGCGAGCTGATCGTCCTTCTCAACGCCTTCACCGAGATAATAGGACCGACCGATGCAGTAGGCAGCTTCGGTACTGCCGCCATCGGCTGCCTTGCGCCACCAGGAGAGAGCTTGCTCATAGCTTTGCGGAACACCTTGGCCCTGCGCGTACAGGGTGCCGATGGCATAGTAACCATTCGCGTTGCTCTTGTCGGCCGACTGTGTGGCAAATTTTAACGCCAGTTGGTCGTTTCTTTCGACACCTCGGCCATGGGAATAGGCCTGGGCGAGCAAGGATGCCGCATCTGCATTTCCTTGCTCGGCTGCTTTGCCCCACCAGTAGGTCGCCTGCCTGTCATTTTGGGCAATACCCTGGCCACGCCAGTACATTAATCCCAGATTGTACTGTGCGTCAGCATTTCCCATGTCGGCCAGCACGGAGATCTGATGGAATTGCTCGCGATAATCCTTTGCCAGGACAGCCGCTTGAATCTTCTTAATGGCTGACCACTGCACATAGTAATTTCGGCCAGGACCGAGCAGCACAAAAGCCGCCAGCAACACCAGAACGACGGTAAGGACCCCTCGGCGACGCGACGTGGGCGGGCTGTAGACAGGTGTATCCACTTTGGGCGCCCAGTCGTTGTTGCTCACCGTCCCCAATCCATTTGCAGCCACCAGTAATCCATAGCGCAAGCCAGGCTGTTCTGGAATATCCAAAGCATTTGATGTCGCTACTGCGGTGCGCCGGCGAACAGGATTTCGCCATCGCCGCCAGCCGCCGGCCAATCCCTGATGGTGCGATCGTCGCCGCCGGTGAGCAGCGTGCCGTCGGTGGCGAAGGCAACGGCGTAGATCGGGCCGGTGCGGCTGTCGAACATGGCGATCTGGTTTCCAGTGCCGAGATCCCACAGCCGCGCAGTGCCGTCGAGCGAGCCGGAGGCCAAGCGCTTGCCGTCGGCCGACAGCGCCAGCGTATAGACGGTGCCTTCGTGACCCTCGAAGCGGCGCAATTCCCTAAACGTGTCGAGGTCCCAGAGCTTGATCGTGTAGTCGCCGCTGCCGGTGACGACATGATGGCCGTCGGCGGTGAAGACGGCGCCGTAAGTGCCCTGCTCGTGGCCGTGCCAGCTTCGCAATTGCTTGCCGCTTTCGACGTCCCAGAATTTCAGCGTGCCGTCGATGGAGCCGCTCAGCGCGCGCGTGCCGTCGGGCGAGATTGCGACCGTGCTGATCGGCCAGTCATGTCCGGTCATCACATGCAGCACCGATTTGTTGACGAGATCCCAGACGATGACGTTGCCGGTGTCGTGGCCACTGACGGCGCGCTTGCCGTCCGGGCTGATCGCCAGCTTACGCACGCCGCCATTCGCGCCCGACGAGAAGACATGCAGCACCGCGCCGTCGGCAAGCTTTCGCAGCACGATCTCGCCATCGTCGCCGGCGGTCAGCGCGGTTGCGCCGTCGGGCATGAACAGCGCCGTGCGCGCCATGTCCTTGTGTTCGCCAAGGTTGCGGATCAGCCGCTTGCCGGCGATGTCCCAGAGCTTGATCATGTGGTCGGTGCTGGCGCTCATGACGTCGCGGCCATCGGCCGAGACGGCGAGCCAGACGACGGCGTCGCGGTGGCCGTCGGGCTGGGTCGGCAGCGCCGGCGGAGGCGGCGGCAACGGCGCGACGGTTTGCGGTGGCGGTGTCGCCGGAGCGAGTGCGACTTGTGGCGGCCGAGGGGGAGCAGCCGGAGGCGTAGGCTGCGCCGGTTCCGGCGGTTTGGCAGCCTGCTCAGGCGGGGTTGGCTCGGGAGGCGTGGCGAGCGGCGGCGAACTCGGTGGAACCGCCGGCGTCGCCAGGTCCGGTGGGACGCCGGCGATATCCTGGCCCTTCGGCTCGGCTTTGGGCTCCCTCGGGGCGACGACCTCAGCGCCCGGGCCGGCGTCACGCGCCCAAGGGAAGTGGTCGGCCAGCAGCGCCAACACGGCGAGCACCGGCAACATGAGGAAGGCGCGCCGCCAGCCCGGGCGACCCTTGGATTCCATCTCGGCGTCGCGGCCAAAAAGCGGCGTTCCAGCAGGCTGGCTTCGCCGACCCGGCAGCAGTCCGGCCCAGAACAACAGGGCGCCAAGCAGGCAAAGCCCGCCGACGGTCAGGAACACCACCGGTCGCAGCGTGGCTGGGCCGTGCAGCATGTGGTCGATCCCGCTCCAGCTGAAATCTCTGTCGCCGAGCAGCAGATACGCCCGCACCAGACAAGCCAAAGCGGCCGCCAGCAGCGGAAGCGCAAACAGCCTTTCGGCCAACCTGTCCATCGGACTCCCCCTCCGGTGCCGCACCTTGCTCATCATGCGGCCGCCGCAGCGAAACAAATAGCGCAAAACTGCGCCCACGAAAGTGGGCGC
The DNA here is from genome assembly GCF_040321695.1 of Mesorhizobium sp. M0292. Classification (NCBI taxonomy): domain Bacteria; kingdom Pseudomonadati; phylum Pseudomonadota; class Alphaproteobacteria; order Hyphomicrobiales; family Phyllobacteriaceae; genus Mesorhizobium; species Mesorhizobium sp. M0292. Next base: position 95,384 of record NZ_JAMYSB010000022.1, on the reverse strand, counting down.
GATCACGCAGCCAAATTCACTTCAATTCGACCCATACCGGCGCGTGGTCGCTGGCGCCGTCCTCACCTCTGACATCGCGGTCGATGCCGGCAGCGGTGAGGCGGCGCGCCAGTTTCTTCGACAGCAAGATGTGGTCGAGCCGCAGCCCGGCATCGCGCGGCCAGCGGTTGCGGCGGTAGTCCCAGAATGTGTAGAGCGTTTCCTTCGGATGCTTCTTGCGCAGCGCATCGGTCCAGCCCTGCTCGAGCAGACGCTGGAACGACGCCCGGCTTTCCGGCTGCACCAACGCGTTGTCGTCATAGGAGCGGGTGGCGTAGATGTCGCGCGGCTCGGGCACGATGTTGTAGTCGCCGACCAGCGCCACCGGCAGGCCGGTGTCGAAGAGTTCTGCGGCATGCGCCTCCAGCCTTTCATGCCAGGCCAGCTTGTACTGGAATTTCGGCCCCGGCTGCGGGTTGCCGTTGGGCGCGTAGAGACAGGCGATGACGACGCCCGACACCGCCGCCTCGATGTAGCGGCTCTGCTTGTCGGCGGTATCGCCGGGCAGTTCGTCACGGGTCAGCACCGGCTCGGCTCCTCGCGCCAGTATGGCAACGCCGTTCCAGGTCGGTTCGGCCTTCCACACCGCGCCATAGCCGGCCGCCGCAAGCGCCGTGCGCGGAAACTGCGTGTCGCGCGCCTTCAGCTCCTGCAGGCAGACGACATCGGGCTTGGCTGCCGCCAGCCACGCCAGCAGGTTTTGCAGCCGGCTGTTGACGTTGTTGATATTGAAGGTGGCGATTTTCATTTGGCGATCAGGAAACGATCCGCCCTGTCCACGCCTTCACCGTCCCGGCCAGCGTCTTCAGATGATCGGCGGTCGAAAACCCCGACACGCTCTTGCGCGGCTTCAGGTCGTGGTCGCCATCCTCCAGCCAGATCACCTCGATGGCTTTGGAAAGACCGTAGGTCGCGACCTCTTCTTTCGTGCCGAACTCGTCGCGGGTGCCCTGGAAGATCAGCGTCGGCGTCTTGAGGTCGGCGAGATGTTTTGTCCTGAGTTGCTCGGGCTTGGCCGGCGGATGAAAGGGATAGCCGAGGCAGACGAGGCCCGAAATCTCGCCCTTGGCGAACATCTCGTCGGCGACCATCGAGGCGACGCGCCCGCCCATCGACTTGCCGCCGATGATGAGCGGACCAGCGACGCCCCTCGCCCTCAGATCGGCGATGGCCTTGATGTATTCCGGGTTGACCGTTTCGGCGCGCGGTGGCGGCTTGCGCTGGCCATAGCGGCGGGCCGCCATATAGTGAAATTCGAAGCGCGCGACCTGGAAGCCGGCGGTGGCCAGCGCCTTGGCGGTGGCGGTCATCGAAGGCGAATCCATCGACGCGCCGGCGCCGTGGGCTAGCAAGATGGTGACCGCGGCGGTTTCGTTACCGTCGAAGAGGAAGGCGGTCATGGGGTGCGCTGCCATTGCGCCTCACCCCGCCGTCCGCGCCAGCTGCAGATCGACGAACTGTATCCCCTTTTGCGCAGTGCGCGCCCATTCGCTGTCAGCATCGAGTTCGAGATAGCGCACCCAGTGGCGGCGGGCTTCGGTCAGATTGCCGGCGTCGAACTCCAGCCGGGCAAGGTTGAACACCGGATCGGCGTAGCTCTTGTCGAGCGCGATGGCCTTGACCAGATGCCGGCGCGCCGAGGCGATCTTGCCTTCGTCGCTCATCAGCCCGGCGAGGTTGAACCAGGCCTCGACGAACGCCGGATCGAGCTTGATCGCTCTTGCATAGTCATGCGCCGCGTCGGCCACGCGACCGGCGCCACGCAAGCAATTGGCGCGGTTGAACGCGGCGATGGCGTCGCTCGGATCGATGCTGAGGCAGCGTTGGTAGAGCGCCGCGGCATCGTCGTGCCGGCCCTCCTGTTCCGCGCTTTCAGCCTCGGCGAACAATTCTTCCAGCGTGTCGTCGCCGGCGGCGCTTGCGCTGCCGAGATCGAACAGCAGCTGGCCGTCGAGTTCGCTCTGGCCATCCTCGAGATAGATCTGATCGGGCCGGCCATGCTGCGAGCCGACATTGAGCGATTTGGCGGTGAGCGAAGCGACCGGACCGGAGCGATGCACGGAGCGCGCGATCGCGCCCCAGGATGCACCGCCGGCGACCAGCCCGGCATATTTGCGGGCAAGGATCAGATCGCGGAACGAGTAGGGTTCACAATCGTGCTCGAAGGCGTCGAACAGGCTGAGCAGGTCGAGGTCGGCACCGGACAGTCTGGACTGGTCGACGAGAGACTGCCTGGACAGCGAAGACGCCTCCGGCGCCTTCATCAGACCAAGCAGGCGCAGGAAGCCATTTTCGCTAAGGAGTGTTCGGCCAGCGGAGCCCTCGGCTGCAACCCGGCGCTCGATCTCGGCATCGCCGCCCTTCGCCGTGCCGGCCTTGGCGATCAGCGTTCGGCCGAACACAACATGGCTGGTGCGCCTGGTGACGCCGCGCCGCAACTGGCCGTGCTGACGCTCCACCTCACGGGCCGCGAGCCGCAGCGGAAATGCCGCCAGCGCGCCGATGGCGCCGAAAACGGCGCCCGGGATTATACCGGTCGGCGCCGTCACCCCTTGCTCTTGCCGACGGCCTTGAGCAGATTGGCCTTCAACGGGTTTTCCTTGGCCGCACCCGCCTTACCCTTGGCGGCAGGTTTTTCAGCGTCGTCGGCCTTGCTCTTCGACTTGGCCGGCGGCTTGGCTGATTGCGACAGGCTCGCCTTCAACGCGTCCATGAGGTTGATGACATTGCCACGCTCGGGCGCCGCCGCAATGATCGGCTTATGGCCCTTCAGTTTCTCGCGGATCATCGTCATCAGCGCGATCTCGTAGCGGTCCTCATAATTCTTCGGATCGAAGGTGGTTTCCTTCTGCTTGATCAGCGCTTCGGCCAATTGCAGCATTTCGGGATCCGGCTTGCCAGCCGGGATGTTGCCGAAATATTCAGCCGTGCCGCGCACTTCGTTCGGGTTCCTCAAGGTGCAGACGAACATGCCGTTCTCGCGCGCGCCGATCGTCACCACGCGCTCGCGGCTGGACAGGACAAGGCGGGCGATGGCCAGCTTGCCGGATTTGCGCATGGCCTCGCGCAGCACAGCGAAGGTTTCCTCTGCCATGGCGCCATCCGGCGCCATGTAGTACGGCGCATCCTGATAAATGACGTCGACCTCGTCTTCGTCGACGAAGGCCTCGATGTTCATCGTGTGATTGGATTCGATGCGCACTGCTTCGAGGTCCGCCTCATCGATGATGATGTACTGCTTGTCCTCGTATTCGTAACCCTTGACCAAGTCCGCGCGCTCGACGAGGCCGAGTTCAGGGTCGACCGGCTTCATGTTGATGCGGTTGTGGGTCTTCTTGTGCAATTGGTTGAACGATATGCGCTCGCTGGTCGTCGTTGCCGGATAGAGCCGGACCGGACAGCTGACGAGGCTGAGCTTGAGGTAACCTTTCCAACTTGCCCTGGGCGCCATGATACTCTCCTACGCGGCCACGCACTGACATTTCAGACTGAGCATGATCTTAACCGAAAATCGGTTCCCACGTTTCGGGATCATGCTTACTGCAGCGCTTCGTCCAAAGGACGAATGGTGCTGCGGAAATCCTACACCGGCCCCAAACATACCGGCAAATTCCTGACGAAACCTTCCAGGTGAGCTGGAGGGCACCGACGGAGGATAATTCAAATTGTCCGCATGGTCGATGGACTTGGGGAAGTAAGTCATGCCGGAGGGACAGCACCCCCCTCTGTCCTGCCGGACATCTCCCCCGCAAGTGGGGAGATTGGCAGCTTCAACCTTATCGCTCCTCTTGCAAGGTTTGCGATTGGCGAAAGCAGAGGCGACATCCGATCTCCCCCCTTGCGGGGGAGATGTCCGGCAGGACAGAGGGGGGTGTGCCGGATCGCCAACACCTCCCGATCTACTTCCCCGAAAACAACGGCAAATCTCTTGCGAAATCCTCCATGTCCGCCCACGGATCGCCCGACGTCGCCAACAGCCCCGGCAAGGACGAATAGTTCAGATCCTGCGGCGCATCGATCGTCTCAAGGTCTGCCCAACTCACCGGCGTCGACGCCGGCAGGTTGGTGCGGGCGCGCAGCGAATAAGGCGCCGCGGAGGTGTGGCCGCGCGCGTTGCGGTGATAGTCGATGAAGATGCGGCGCTTGCGGTTTTCCTTGCCCATTGTGGTGGTGAAAGTGTCGGGCGCGGTGGCCGCCAGGTGCGTGGAGATGGCGCTGGTCGCCTGGTGCAGCTTCTTCCAGTTCTGCTTTTGCGTCACCGGCACGGTTATGTGGATGCCGCTGCCGCCGGATGTCTTGGCGAACGGCACCAGGCCGAACCGCTCCAATTCGCCCTTGATGTGGACGGCGGCCTCGACCACCTCGCGCCAGGCGATGCCCTCACCCGGATCCAGATCGAAAACGATCTGGTCGGGCTTGTCGAGGCTCAAGCGATGCGTGCCCCAGGTGTGGAACTCAACGACGCCGAACTGCGCGAGTGCCAGATAGCCTTTTGCTCCCTCGACCGACAGATAGGATTTGGTTTCACCTTCGGAGTTGGTGGCGTCAAAAGTGACCACCGACGGCGGCATGCCGGTGAAGGCGTGGCGCTGGAAGAAACAGTCCTTCGGCAGGCCCGTCGGGCAGCGCACCAGCGACACCGGGCGGCCCATAATGTGCGGCAGCATGAAATCGCCGACCAGCGCGTAATAGACGGCGATGTCGAGTTTGGTCGGTCCGGTCTTGCCGAACAGCCGCCGCTCCGGATTGGTCACCCAGATGGTTGCGAGATCAGCTTCGGCGATCAGCCGCTTGCGCTTCGGCGACACCGGCGTCGACAGGCCGACATCGCGCAAGCCCCGAAACACACCGTGGCGCAGCGAATTGTCCGCCGTTCGGTTGGCGTAGTGGATGCGGGCCGACAGCATCGGCCGCACCCATTTCATCTCGCGCATGATCTCGCGCGGCACACCCTCGGGTGCTGTCGCGCCGTCGCGCAGCGGCTGCAGCCGGGCCAGCAAGTCGCCCGCCGTAGCGGCATCGAAGCCGGTGCCAACCTTGCCGCGATAGTGCAGTTCGCCATCCGCGAATTCAGCCATGCCGAGTGCCGCCAGTCCTTCGGCCGCGTCGGAAACGGTGTAGCCGGCGATGATGAAATCGCCGGTCTCCAGCGCCTTGACCTTGGTCCAGCTCTTCGTGCGGCCGCTCTGGTAGATGGCGTTGGCGCGCTTGGAGACGACGCCTTCCAGCCCAAGGATCGAGGCCTGATCGTACAGCCCCTGTCCGTCGCCTTCGACATGGTCGCTCAGCTGGATGGCGGAGTTGGCGCCCTGTCCGGCTAGCAGTTCGGCGAGCAGGGCCTTGCGCTTTGCGAGCGGCGCCTTGCGGAGGTCCCAGCCGTCGAGATGCAGCAGGTCGAAGGCATAGAAATGGAGCTTGCTGCCCGCACCCGCCGACAGCGCATCCTGGAGCTGCGCGAAACGCGAGATGCCCTTCTCGTCCAGCACCATGATCTCGCCGTCGATGATCGCCTGGCTGAGGGGCAGCCGGGCGAATGCCTGCGGCAGGTCGCCGTAACGCTTCGTCCAGTCGATGCCGCCGCGGGTGATCAGCCTGACCTCGCCATCGGCGATATGCGCCATGGTGCGGTAGCCGTCGAATTTTATTTCGTGCAGCCAGAGTTCACCTGTGTCTTCCACTGGCCCACCCGGTGGCTTCGGCACCTGCGTGGCGAGCTGCGGCTCGATGCGCGACGGCGGATCGCCCCTGGCCGCACCGGGCAGCGCGCCGGGTTTCAGCGCGCCGGGCTTGGGCGGCAGGCGGGCCGGCTTCTTCGGCGGCGCCACCAGCTCCTCGATCCGCTTGCCGGACTTCACGCTTTCCGGCCGCGCTTCCAGGATGTCGAGGCCGGTATCGGCGGCGAGATCGCGCTCCTTGAACAGCAGCCAGTTTTTCTTCTCGCTGTCTTCGCTGGGCTTGGGCTTCAGACGGGTCAGCATCCAGCCGCCATTCAACTTGTCGCCGGCCAGCCGGAACTTGAAGGCGCCGGTGCGCAGGCTCTTGTCGACATCGTCCATCGGTGCCCAGGTGCCGGTGTCCCAGACGATCATCGGCCCACCGCCATATTCGCCTTCGGGAATGACGCCCTCGAAGTCGATATATTCGAGCGGATGGTCCTCGGTCTCGACTGCAAGCCGCTTGTCGGCCGGGTTGAGCGAAGGCCCGCGCGGCACCGCCCAGCTTTTCAGCACGCCGCCGACCTGCAGGCGCAAATCGTAATGGTCGGCGGTGGCGTGATGCTTGTGGACGACGAAGCGGTTGCCGTCGCCTGAAATGAGCCCGCCAGCCGGTTCCGGCGTCTTCGTAAATTCGCGCTTGGCGCGATAGGCCTTGAGTTTTGGCGGGGTTGGCATGGGTCAGGCGGGAGCGGCGGCGGCGGACGAACCTTCCCTGCGCCGCGTTCCTGCACAGTGCTGTCCCGCCAACATTTCAGATTTCCCAGCGTGGTGCGAAGAATGTGGAGATCACGCTCAATCGTCTGAGGCGGGCGTCAGGTCTAGCTCGGCCGGGGACAGCCCTTGTTGGAGCTGGCTCAGCCGGAACTCGTCGACCCAGTAGGCCTCGCCGTCGACCAGCACGCGGGCCGAGTAGACGCCGCCGGAAAAGCTTTGCGCGGTGACGTAGACCTTGTGGCGGTCGAGCGCCTTGCGCACCGCGGCGCGCTTGGAATTCTGGCTGGTGACGGAACTGGCCATGGCTCACTCATACACAAGACCGCAAGACATGGCGGCGGCATAAGGATGCTGGAGATCGGCCGCTCTGTCAATTTTGACCGCCTGCTTCTGGCAGCGCTACGATCCGGCGGCAGCAAAAAACCGCTGCGCCTCGGCAGCGGACTTTGCAATGGCGACGACAATATTCGGTTAGTGGTCCGAAGGAATTATGAGCGCGGTGACGCGCGAGAGCTGCTGACGCCGGTTCAGCGTCGGCTTCTCGTAGATCTTCTTCATTGGTATCCCATGGCCCCCAATGGCCGCCGGCAAAGGCGCTTGCGGCTGGGTTTTGTCAAGGGAAGCGCTGTTCTTCCGCCGAACAGCTATGGAAACTGGAGGAGCGGCCGCTATAGTTTTCCTCAGCCCCAAGGAGAACGGCAATGACCCTCAGCACCCGCAAACTCGGCAGCCAGGGGCTGCAGGTCTCGGTGATCGGCCTCGGCTGCATGGGCATGAGCCAGTCCTATGGCCCTGCCGACGAGGCGGAATCGATCGCTACCCTGCACCGAGCCATCGAACTCGGCTGTACCTTCCTCGACACGGCGGAAGTCTACGGCGCCTATGCCAATGAAGAACTGCTCGGGCGGGCGCTGAAGGGCCGGCGCGATGAGGTGACCCTTGCCACCAAATTCGGCTTCCGCATCGAAAACGGCAGACAGGTCGGCACGGAGCGTGACAGCCGGCCCGACCATATCCGCGAGGCGCTGGAGGGCTCGCTGAAGCGGCTCGGCACCGACCATATCGACCTTTACTACCAGCATCGCGTCGATCCGGCGGTGCCGATGGAAGACGTCGCCGGCACGGTCGGCCGGCTGGTTGCCGATGGCAAGGTGCGCTTCTTCGGCCTGTCGGAAGCGGGCGCGGCGAATATCGGCCGTGCGCATGCCGTGCACCCTGTCTCGGCGCTGCAGAGCGAGTATTCGCTTTGGGAGCGCAATCTGGAGCCGGAGATCATCCCGCTGCTCAAAAAGCTCGGCATCGGCCTGGTGCCGTTCGCGCCGCTCGGCCGCGGTTTCCTCGCCGGCGACGTCAAACGCGCCGAGGATTATCCGGAAGGCGATTTCCGCCGCGGCGACCCCCGCTATCAGGGCGCCAACTACGACGCCAATGTCGCGGCTGCGGCTGCGGTGCAGGAGGTGGCCGCGGCCAAAGGGGAAAAGCCCGCACAGATCGCGCTGGCCTGGGTGCTCGGCAAGGGCGACGGTTTCGGCATTGACATCGTGCCGATCCCGGGGACAAAGCGGCGCAAGTATCTCGAAGAAAATGTTGCTGCGGCCGCGATCACGCTCGACGCGGCCGAGATAGCTGCGCTCGACGCAGCCCTTGCGCCGGGCAAGGTCTCAGGGCCGCGCTACAATGAGCGGGTGATGACAACGATCGACAGGTAGAGGCGTCTAAGCTGCCAATCTCCCCCCTCGTGGGGGAGATGCCTGGCAAGGCAGAGGGGGGCGCGAAGGATCGCCCGCATCAAGTATTCTGCGTAGAGGTTAGCTCAAAGATGTAAGTGAAATTGGCCAATGTCGGCGGGACAGCGCCCCCCTCTGTCCTGCCGGACATCTCCCCCACAAGGGGGGAGATTAGCAGTTTCAGCCCCTCGCCTCACCTTGCGTAATCGATTTTCCTTGGCTAGCATCCTCGGGTCGGCGCCGTGCGGAGGAGAACGTTGCGGCGGACCGGCTGGAGCGCCTCGCGTCCCCTCGGGGCGGTCACAGGACACTCCATTTTTGAATTGACGCAAGGACCGTCCCGAGCCGCTCCCGGTTTCGGGCTCCTGCGTTCATGTGGAGGATATCTGATGAACAGACGCGAATTCCTGTTGTCGACCGTGGCGACCGGCGCCATGGCGCTGGCCGCGCCCATGGCCTTTGCCGCCGACAAATTGACCATATTGGGCTCGGTGCCCAATCTCGGCTTTCCGTTCTTTGTGCACATGCTGAACGAGATCAAGGCGGAGGCGCAGGCGCAAGGCGTCAATCTGACCGAGAGCGACGGCCAGAACTCGGCGCCGAAGCAGACCGCCGACATCGAGGCCGCACTTGTGCAGAAGGTCAACGCCATCGTGATTTCGCCGCTTGACGTCAACGCGCTGGCGCCGGCGATCGAGGAAGCGGTCAAGGCCGGCGTTCCGGTGGTGACGATCGACCGCCGCGTCGACGGCGTCGAGGGCATTCTCGCCCATGTCGGCGCCGACAACGTCAAGGGTGGCGAAGCCGAGGCGCAGGCCATGGTGGCGGCGTTCCCGAACGGCGCCAAGCTGTTCCATTTGCAGGGCCAGCCGGGTGCCGGGCCCGCGATCGACCGCAACAAAGGCGTCCACAATGTGCTCGATCCGCTCAAGGACAAGTACCAGATCATCTTCGAGCAGACCGCTAATTTCGCCCGCGCCGAAGCGCTGTCGGTGACCGAGGCCGGGCTTGCCGCCAACGGCAAGCCGGACGCCATCATCTGCGCCAATGACGACATGGCGCTCGGCGCGCTCGAAGCCTGTGCCGCGCGCAACTTCACCGACGTCAAGATCTACGGCTTCGACGCGCTGCCGGAAGCGCTGGTCGCCGTGCGCGACGGCAAGCTCGCCGGCACGGTCGAGCAGTTCCCCGGCGAACAGTCGCGCAAGGCGGTGCAGATCGCGGTCGCCTTCGCCAGGGACAAGACCGAGCCGAAGGAGAAGCTGGTGCTGTTGACGCCGATCGTCATCGGCAAGGACAATCTCGACAAGGCGGAGAGGTTGAACGAGACGAAGTGAAAGTAGGGCCCATGACGGGTGGAGGTCGCGCTCTGTCGCGCCCCCCTCTGTCCTGCCGGACATCGCCCTCACTTGGGGGGAGATTGGCCGTCACGTCTGCTTTCGCCAATCGCCAACGTTATAGAAATAGTGCTGCCGGCAAAACTGCTGATCTCCCCCCGTGTGGGGGAGATGTCCGGCAGGACAGAGGGGGGCGCTGTCCCGCTGCCTATCGCAATCCGGGAGCAATGCTTGTCCGCCGTTGAACCCACCGCATCATCGCCCCCGCTCCTTTCCGTCGAAGGCGTGACCAAGCATTTTTCCGGCGTCACCGCGCTCATCGACGTTTCGCTCGAGGTGCGGCCCAGTGAGATCCTTGGCCTGCTCGGCGAGAACGGCGCCGGCAAGTCGACGCTGTTGAAAATCCTGTCCGGCGTGATGCCGCCGTCAAGCGGCCGCATCGTCTTCGACGGCGCCGACTACGCGCCGTCCAGTCCGCAGGATGCGAAGCGGCATGGCATCGTCACCATCTATCAGGAACTGAGCCTGATCCCGACGCTGACGGTTGCGGAAAACATTTTCATCGGCCGCGCGCCGCTCGGGCCGCTCGGGCTGGTCAGCTGGCGCAGGATGGAGGACGCCTCGCGCGCGATCATCGCCCGCGTCGGTCTCGACATCGATCCGGCGACGCCGGTGTCCTCGCTGTCGGTAGCCGAACAGCAGCTGGTCGAAATCGCCCGCGCTCTGTCGCTGGAAAGCCGCCTGATCATCATGGACGAGCCGACCTCGGCGCTGACCGAGACCGAGGTGCAGAAACTGATGTCGATCATGGACAGGCTGCGCAAGGACGGTGTCGCCATCATGTTCGTCACCCACCGGCTGGAAGAAGCGTCCGCCATTTGCGACCGCATGACCGTGCTGCGGGACGGCAGGCTGGCCGGTCATCTCGACCGCGACGGCCGGCCCATCCAGATTCCGAAGATCATCGAGAAGATGGTCGGCCGCGCCGCCTCCGAACTCTACGCGCGGCCGACGCAGCGCGACGTCGCCGGCGAGGTCCGGCTCTCGGTGCGAGGCTTGCGAACGGTGCGCGATCCGCTGGCGCCGCACGCCATCGTGCTCGAAGGCGTCGACCTCGATGTGAAGGCCGGCGAAATCCTCGGCGTTGCCGGTCTCGTCGGTTCCGGCCGCACCGAGCTTGCCCGCGCCATTTTCGGCGCCGACCGCATCGCGGCGGGTAATATCACGCTGGACGGCAAGCCGATCGCCCCGGCCTCCCCCGCCGACGCCATCAAACTCGGCATCGGGCTGGTGCCGGAAGACCGCAAGCACCAGGCGATTTTTGCAGCACTTGGCATTCTCAACAATTTCTCCATCGCCTCGCTCGGCCGCTACAGCAATGGCGCCGGCTTCATGGCCGAACGGCGCGAGCGCGAGGCGCTGGCCGGCTATCGCAAGGCACTGTCGATCCGCATGGCTTCGCCCGAGCAGGCGATCGAGGGGCTGTCCGGCGGCAACCAGCAAAAGGTGATCCTGGCCCGCTGGCTGGCGCGCGACCCGAAAGTACTTATCGTCGACGAGCCGACGCGCGGCGTCGATGTCGGCGCCAAGGCCGAAGTGCACCAGATCCTGGTGCAGCTTGCCGCACGCGGCATCGCCATCATGATGATCTCGTCGGAGCTGCCGGAGGTGCTGGCAGTGTCGGATCGCATCGTTACGATGCGGCGCGGCCGTATCACCGGCGAAATGCCGGGCATCGAAGCGACCGAGGAAAAACTGATGGAACTGATGGCGCTCGACCGCAAGCAGGACGCAACGCAATGACCAGCACCACCGAACAGACCCGGCGCAGCGGCATCAACATCGCGCGGCTTCTGATGAGTTTTGGGCCGCTGATGTTCCTGGCGGTGTTGATCGTCATCTTCACCGTGCTGAAGCCGAGCTTCATCGATCCAATCAACCTGTTCAACATTTTGAGGCAGATCTCGATCACCGGGCTGATCGCGCTTGGCATGACCTTCGTCATCCTCACTGCCGGCATCGACCTGTCGGTCGGCTCGCTGCTCGCCTTCTGCGGCATGGTGGCGGCGGTGGTGGCCAAGGGCGGCACCGCCAACACGCTGTCGCTGTCGACCACGGGCACGCAAGGATATGGCTGGTTCGCCGCCTTGCTTGCCGCCGTCATCGTCGGGGCGCTGGCCGGCGGCGTCCAGGGCTTTGCCATCACCAGGCTGAAAGTGCCGCCCTTCGTCGTCACGCTGGGTGGTCTCACAGTGTTTCGCGGCCTGACGCTGACCATCTCCAATGGCGGACCGATCTCCGGTTTCGACGCCTCGATGCGCTGGTTCGGCACCGGGCTCATCGGACCGGTGCCGGTGCCCGCGATCATCTTCGCGGCGGCCGCCATCCTGTGCCACATCGTGCTGCGCTATACGCGCTATGGCCGTGCCGTCTATGCCGTCGGCGGCAATGCCGAGGCCGCACGCCTGTCGGGCCTGCGCGTCGACCGCATTCTGATCTCGGTCTATGTCATCGTCGGCTTCTTCGCCGGGCTGGCGGCCTTCGTTTTGTCAGCACGGCTCAACTCCTCCGAAGCCGTAGCCGGCATCGGCTACGAACTTACGGTGATTTCCGCCGTGGTCATCGGCGGTACCTCGCTATTCGGCGGCATCGGCTCGGTCGGCGGCACGGTGGTGGGCGCAGCGCTGATCGGCGTGCTGCAAAACGGGCTGCAGTTCAACAATGTCTCGTCCTACACACAAAGCATCGTCATCGGCCTGATCCTGATCCTGGCCGTGGCCTTCGATCGTTGGCTGAAGTCGCGGGTAAGGCGGTAAGGGATCGGCCATGGTTCAGATCAGGGCGATGACAGAGAACGATGTAGCGTCGGTATCGCGGCTGCTGGGAGAGTCTTGGCGGCGCACCTATTCGGCGATCCTCGGACCCGAGACCACTGCACGCCTCTCGGACGACAAGCATGCGCCCGAGCGGCTGGCCGAGGAACTTGGGGACGACAACAAGATGTCGTTCGTGGCCGAACGGCCGGACGGTTCGATCGCCGGCTACGCGATGGCGGCGATGGACGACCGTGGCGATGTCCTGCTCGACCGGCTGCACATCGACAAGACAGAGTTCGGCAGCGGGCTCGCCACCGACCTGCTGCACGCGGTGCTTGTCGCGCATGCCGGCATCCCCAGCATTGCGCTGGAAGTGATCGAGGGCAACGACCGGGCGATCGCCTTCTATCGCAAGCACGGTTTCGAAGTGGTCGAGCGCCACACGGCCGCGCACGGCGTTGGCGGCCACGCCTCGCTGATCATGCGCCGGCTGCTGTCGAGGGCGTAAGGGAAGGGAATAGGCCGTAGGGAATAGGGAATAAGGTGGCGCAGACCGATACCCTACGCCTACGGCCTACTGCGACGCCGCTTGCCGGCCGTCCTCGTCGTCCGGCATATCGAGAATTTCGATCAGCCGCGCCACCTTCGTTCCCGGCAAGGGGCGACCCTCGTTGACCAGCGCCTCGTCGGCACCGAGCCAAGCGAACGCCTCGCGCAGTTCTTCAAGGGTGGCGCCGGTCAGCGCGATGTCGGCTATGACCGCCTCGTCTACCGGCCCCAACACCGAAATGATGTCGTTGCGTGTCATGGTCACCTCCATGCTAAGTGCCGGCCGGTCGTCGAGATGACGCCGAGACCCGGCCATCCAGCCAACGGATTGCGAGAAAAAACCGCCGACAAAGCAGAATCTGGGTCTTCTTTTCGACTAAGCAAGGTGAACGCGCGGGCCTTTTGCCGTCAAGCAGCCGAGTGCGGATCGATGCTGTAGAGGTGCACGGGATAGCCGGGACCGATGGCGTCGCGCACCCGGTCCGTCCAGGCGAGGAGCGCCGGATAACCCGACAGCGCAAAGCCACAGTCTTCGGCACGGTGGCCGTAGGCATAGACAGCAATGTCGGCGATGGTGAGCGTGTCGCCGACAAGGAAGGGCGTGTCGTTCAGGCTGCGCTCCAGCGCTGCCAGCGTGCGGGCGCCGGCTTCGCGCTTGGCCGGAACAATCGCCTGGTGGCGCTCCAGCCTTCCGGCCAGCGTCCAGAAGCGCAGGGAGCCGATGACCGGCTCGACATGGTACTGTTCGAAGAACAGCCATTGCATAATTTTGGCGCTGACATAGCGATCCGCCGGCAGCAAGGGCGTGCCTTCGGCGAGATAAATGAGGATCGCATTCGATTCGGCGATCGCACGGCCATCCTCGAGTTCGAGCACAGGAACGGCGCCGGCCGGGTTGAGCTTCAGGAAAGCGTCGGTGTGGCTCGCGCCCTCGAAAATCGACACCAGGCGGCTTTCATAGGGAATGTTGAGCAGGCCGAGCACGACCCTCGCCTTCCAACCGTTTTGCGACGGCAAATAATCATGAAGCGTGAGCATGGCTGTCCTTTCGCTGCGGTCGACGCCTGATTTGCACGGTGCCACGATACCAGCCACCCGAATCCTGCAATGTGTACGCGCGGAAACAGATAAACTATACGCATGAGAGCTTTATTGACTTCGCTGTATGTGCGATTTACCCGATAAACACTTGCGTCGGATAACTGCGCGGGCAAGCAATCAGTTTGCGTGTGAGAGGAATCGCAAGCATGAGCCTTTCGCGCCGAAGCGAGATCGCCGCCGAGGCCGTGGGGCCAACGATTGTCGCCGGCGAAATCCTGGTCGAGATCATGGCGACGGAACGGGGTTTCGGCTTCCTCGAGCCGCAATCGCTTGTCGGGCCATTCCCCAGCGGTGCGCCGGCGATCTTCATCGACCAGGTCGCCCGGCTGGGAGGCGGCGCCGGCATCATCGGCTGCGTCGGTCGCGACGATTTCGGCACGCTCAACCTGAACCGGCTGGAGCGCGACGGCGTCGACGTCTCCGCCGTCGATATCAGCGACCGCTTCCCGACGGGATGCGCCTTCGTGCGCTACCGGCCCGATGGTATCAGGGACTTCGTCTACAACATCGCCGAATCCGCCGCCGGGCAGATCCACCTGACCACTGCTGCGCGCCTGCTGGCGGACAGGGCCGGCCATCTGCATATCATGGGATCGACGCTGTCGGTGGCAGGGCTGAAGGAGATCGTCAGCTACGCAGTGCAGGCGGTTCGTGCCCGCGGCGGCTCGACCTCATTCGACCCGAATGTGCGCAAGGAGCTGATCGACGGCTCCGACGGCGCACTGTTTTCCGCCCTCATCGACGATGCCGACCTGCTGCTGCCGTCCGGCGACGAATTGCTCGCTACGGCGGGCGTCGATGACGAGCATCAGGCGGTGGCGGCGCTGTTTGCCAGGGGCGTCGGCGAGATCGTGCTGAAGCGCGGTGCTGACGGCTCTTCCTGGTTCGGCGCCGACGGCGCCAGGATCGACTGCGCCGGTTTTCAAGTCGAGGAAGTCGACCCGACGGGCGCCGGCGACTGCTTTGGCGCCACCTACCTGACTTGCCGCCGCCAGGGGATGGAGCCCGGCAAGGCGCTGCTTTATGCCAATGCCGCCGGCGCCCGCAACATCACCCGGCGCGGCCCGATGGAAGGCACCGCCGGCTTCGATGCGCTTGACCAATTCATCAAGGGAACAGCGAGACGGACATGAGCGCCAACCCGCTTGCAGGCCTCGCCAGCGCGCGCAAAAACGGCTCGCCCTACGGCATCACCTCGATCTGCTCCGCGCATCCGCTGGTGATCCAGACGGCGATCAGGCGCGCCGTTGCCGACAGGGAGAAAAACCTGCTGATTGAGGCAACCTGCAATCAGGTCAACCAGTTCGGCGGCTATACCGGAATGACCCCGGCGCTGTTCGTCGCCTTCGTGCTGGAGATTGCCTGCCGCGAGGGGCTGGAAGCCTCGCGCATCATCTTCGGCGGCGACCATCTGGGACCGAACCCGTGGCGCGCAGAGCCGGCGGCGCAGGCGATGGACAAGGCCGAGGCCATGGTCGGCGCCTATATCGCGGCCGGCTTCACCAAGATCCATCTCGACGCATCGATGGGCTGCGCCGGCGAGCCGGCGGCGCTTGACGACGAGACCATCGCCACCCGGGCGGCGCGGCTGGCAAAGGCGGCCGAAACGGGCGCGCACGCCGCAGGCAGCACCTTGCCGGTCTACATCATCGGCACCGAAGTTCCCGCCCCCGGCGGCGTCGACCATGCGATCAGCGAGTTGAAGCCGACCGAGGCGGCGGCGGCGCGGCGCACGATCGAGGTTCACCGGGAGATCTTTGCCCGCGAAGGCCTGACCGAGGCGTTCAGCCGCGTCATGGCCGTGGTGGTGCAGCCGGGCGTGGAATTCGGCAGCCAGAATGTCGTCGCCTACGCGCCCGAAAAATCCAAGGGCCTGACCGGCTTGCTCGATGAGCAGCCGTCGCTCGTCTACGAGGCGCATTCGACCGACTACCAGACCCGTGCGGCTTTGACCGCGCTGGTCGCAAACGGCTTTCCTATCCTCAAGGTCGGCCCCGGCCTGACCTTCGCCTTGCGCGAGGCGCTTTACGGGCTCGACCTGATCGCCTCCGAAATGGCCAGGGACTATGGCGACCGGTCGCTCGCCCGGACCATGGAAAGCGCGATGCTGGCAGCCCCCGGCCATTGGCACAGCCACTATCATGGCAATGAAGCAGAGCTCTATGTGCAGCGGCATTACAGCTACAGCGACCGCATCCGCTATTATTGGAGCAACCCCACCGCTGTCGCGGCCGTCGAGCGCCTGCGCAAGGCGCTGGACGACGTTGCCATTCCCGAAACGCTGATGCGGCAATTCCTGCCGGCGCTGCCGGCCGAACTCGGGCCGGCGGGCAATCCCGAGGCTATCCTTCTCGAAGCTGTCGATCAGGTGCTGGCCGACTATGACGCGGCCTGCCGTGGGACCTGAGTGCATTGCGCCGGGTTGATCTTTGCCTCAGCCCAGTGTCTCTGACGTTTCCATGAAACCAGCCATGTTCTTTCTCCTGTTCGCGGCCTCCCTGCTGGCGTCGCCGGCACGCGCCGACTGGAAGCCGGTCGAAAAGGTCGAGACCTACGCCATCGCAGGGCGGACCGGCCCGGAACTCTATGCCGCGATCGGCGAAGCCGGCCCCTTGCTCGGCAAGGGTCGGGTCATTGCGCACACCAATTTCAAGCTGACCTGGACCAGGGACTACAGGCCGCAAGGCGACGCCTGCGTGCTCAAATCGGCGCGCCCGAAACTGATCATCACCTACACCTTGCCGAAGCCGGCCGAACCGTTGCCGGCTTCCGTCCAGAAGAACTGGACGGTGTTCATCGCCGGGCTCGCCGCCCACGAGAGAGTGCATGGCGCAGCCATCGCCGAGATGGTGCGCAAGATCGAGGCGGTGAGCGTCGGCCTGACCGTTACTGATGACCCCGCCTGCAGCAAGATCAGAACCGAGCTGACGAGGCAACTCGCCCAGATCTCGCTGGCTCAGCGGCAGGCGAGCCGCGACTTCGACCGGGTCGAATTCGGCCCCGGCGGAAACCTGCAGAAGCTGGTGCTGGCTTTTGTGAATGGGGGGTAGTTTGCCGGCGAACCGGTCATTGCGCCGGTGTTCCGAACGACAAGAGCACCGGCCGCATGGCCGCTTTACAGGCAGGCTTGGTAGCGCTACCGTCTGATCGTCACGCGACCTGTTGGGGGAATGGGAGACGGTCGCGAGGCGGGAGAGGAGCGGTTTCCTTCGGGGCGTCGCAAGAAGCATTCGGGAGGAGATCGATGGCGTCTGTCGCGATCGGCGATGTTTACAAATCGTTCGGTACCGTCGAGGTCCTGCATGGCGTCAGTGTGGATATCGACGACGGCGAATTCGTCACGCTGGTCGGCCCGTCGGGTTGCGGAAAATCGACCCTTCTCAGGATGATCGCCGGCCTGGAAAAGATTTCTCGGGGCGAGATCGCGATCGGGGATCGGGTCGTCAACAACGTTGCGCCGAAAGAGCGCGACGTTGCCATGGTGTTCCAGAACTACGCGCTCTACCCGCACATGACGGTCGCCGAGAACATGGCGTTCTCGCTCATGCTCAAAGGTGTTTCGAAGGCCGATTGCGCTACCAGCATTCAGCGCGCCGCCGAAATCCTCGGGCTGGTGCCATTGCTGACGCGATATCCGCGCCAGCTTTCCGGCGGCCAGCGCCAGCGCGTCGCCATGGGCCGGGCGATCGTGCGCGATCCACAGGTTTTCCTGTTCGACGAACCGCTCTCCAATCTCGACGCCAAGCTCAGGGTGCAGATGCGCGCCGAGATCAAGGAACTGCACCAGCGGCTCAAGACGACCACAGTCTATGTCACCCACGACCAGATCGAGGCCATGACCATGGCCGACAAGATCGTCGTCATGCATGACGGCATCGTCGAACAGATCGGACCGCCGCTGGAGCTCTACGACAGGCCAAACAATCTCTTCGTCGCCAGTTTCATCGGCTCGCCCGCCATGAACCTGATCAAGGGCGAGATCGTCACCGACGGGTCTCCGTCCTTTCGCGGCGCCGGGGGAATTTCCGTGCCGCTGGCCGGCGCGCCGGCCGTTGGCAACGGTCATCCGGTGGTGCTGGGAATACGGCCCGAGCATTTGCGGCTATCGTCAGACCAAGGCATTCCAGGCACCGTCGCGGTGGTCGAGCCGACCGGGTCGGAAGTGCAGATCATCGGCCGCACCGCCGGCGGCGACGAGATCGTCGCCAATTTCCGCGAACGCCATGCCTTAACACCGGGCGAATCCATACGGCTCTCTGCCGCGCCTGGCCTGATTCATCTCTTTGACGGCACGACCGGAACACGATTTGAAACGCGTAACGGATGGTAAGGACCGCATAGCAAGGAAGATAAACCGGAGGAGACGACCATGAAATTCACGAGACGCGATGTAATCCGCACGACCGCAGGTGCCGCGGCGGGAGCTCTGGGAAGCCGGTTCGTCGGCTCGCCGGCTTTTGCCCAGGAGGGCTTGAAATACAAGCCCGAGGAAGGCGCAAAGCTGCGGCTGCTGCGCTGGTCGCCCTTCGTCAAGGGCGATGAGGATCAATGGCTGGCCAACACCAAGCGCTTCACCGAGGCGACAGGTGTCGAGGTTCGTGTCGACAAGGAAAGCTGGGAGGACATTCGCCCCAAGGCAGCGGTCGCGGCCAATGTCGGTTCCGGCCCGGACCTCATGTTCGTCTGGTTCGACGACCCGCATCAATATCCCGACAAGCTGCACGACGTGACCGAGCTCGGCGAGTATCTGGGCTCGAAATATGGCGGCTGGCACGACGGACCAAAGCAATATGCGACGCGGGACGGCAAGTTCGTCGGCCTGCCGCTGGCCACGATCGGCAATGCCATCGTCTATCGCGAAAGCTGGGTGAAGGAGGCCGGCTTCTCCGAATTTCCGAAGGACACGGCAGGCTTCCTCGAGCTTTGCAAGGCGTTGCAGGCGAAGGGACATCCGGCCGGCTTCACGCACGGCCACGGCGTCGGCGACGGCAACAATTACGCGCACTGGCTGCTGTGGAGCCATGGCGGCCAGATGGTCGACGAGAGCGGCAAGGTGGCGATCAACAGCCCCGAGACGCTAAAGGCGATCGGATACGCGCAGGAACTCTACAAGACCTTCATTCCCGGGACCGAAAGCTGGCTCGACGTCAATAACAACCGCGCCTTCCTGGCCGGCGAACTCGGCGTCATCGCCAACGGCATTTCCGCCTACAATACGGCCAAGATCAACAAGGACAACGATCCGAAGCTGGCTGAGATCGCCAAGGACATCCGCACCACCAACCTGCCGATCGGTCCCGTCGGGAAATCGGTCGAACTGTTCCAGGTGACCACCGCCGTCATCTTCAACTACACGCCCTACCCCAATGCGGCCAAGGCCTATCTGCAGTTCATGTTCGAGGATCCGCAGATGACCGACTGGATCACCTCCTCGGCGGGCTATTGCTGCCAGACGCTGAAGGCCTTCGACAACAATCCAGTGTGGACGGCCGACCCGAACAATGCCGCCTATGCCAAGGCCTCGGCGACGCTGCGCCCCAACGGCTATGCCGGGCCGCTCGGCTATGCCTCGGCGGCGACCATGGCCGACTATGTCCTGGTCGACATGTTCGCCAAGGCGGTGACCGGCCAGGCGACGCCGCAGGAGGCGATGGAGGAGGCGGAGAAGCGCGCCAACCGCTACTACCGCGTTTGATCACGGCACCGCCGGGCAGCGTCTAGTGCGCTGCCCGGCCCGTCGCACAATCCCATGGCGGCCGTTGACGCCGTGACCTGATTCCCCGATGAGGAGCCCTTCATGGCCGTGCCGTCCGTTGCCGCCCAGCCGCGTCCGTCGATGCTTTCGCGGATCTCCGAAAGCCGCAACGCGCTGGGCTTCGGCTTCATGCTGCCGGCGGCGGCGCTGCTGCTGGTCTTCCTGACCTATCCGCTCGGGCTGGGCGTCTGGCTCGGCTTCACCGATGCCCGTATCGGCCGCCCCGGCATCTTCATTGGCACCGAGAACTATCAGTATCTGTGGAGTGACGCCGTCTTCTGGCTGTCCGTCTTCAACACCTTGCTCTACACGGTCAGCGCCTCGATCCTGAAGTTCGTGCTCGGCCTGTGGCTGGCGCTCATTCTCAATGAAAACCTGCCGTTCAAATCGTTCTTCCGCGCGATAGTCCTGCTGCCTTGGGTGGTGCCCACTGTACTGTCAGCCATCGCCTTCTGGTGGATCTACGATTCGCAGTTCTCCATCCTGTCCTGGGCGCTGCAGCAAATGGGCCTGATCGACCACCGCATCAATTTCCTCGGCGATCCGGAGAATGCGCGCGCTTCGGTTATCGCCGCCAACGTCTGGCGCGGCATTCCTTTCGTCGCCATCACGCTGCTCGCCGGCCTGCAGACCATTCCGCAGTCGCTCTACGAGGCGGCCACGCTCGACGGCGCCAGTCGCTGGCAGTTGTTTCGTTATGTGACTCTGCCGCTGCTGACGCCGATCATCGCCATCACCATGACCTTCTCGGTGCTGTTCACTTTCACCGATTTCCAGCTGATCTACGTGCTGACCCGGGGCGGACCGGTGAATGCCACGCATCTGATGGCGACATTGTCTTTCCAGCGCGGCATTTCCGGCGGCCAGCTTGGCGAGGGCGCGGCCATCGCGGTGGCCATGATCCCGTTCCTGCTGGCGGCGATCCTGTTCAGCTATTTCGGCCTGCAACGCCGCAAATGGCAACAAGGCGGCGGAGACTGACATGGTCAAGACGGCCGCGACAAGGAAGGCGAAACGTGGGGATATCGACGAAGGCGGCATGGGCTACCTGCAGAGCCTGCCGCACCGCGTGGTGACGGTCTATCTGCCGCTGCTGGTGTTCGTCTTCGTGCTGTTGTTTCCGTTTTACTGGATGACGATCACGGCGGTTAAGCCCAATCTCGAGATGACCGACTATGCGCAGTTCAATCCGTTCTGGGTGGTGCATCCGACATTGGAGCACATCCGCTATCTCCTGTTCGAGACCTCCTATCCGGGCTGGCTGCTCAACACGATCATCATCTCGACCGCCGCTACTTTCCTGTCGCTGCTGGCGTCGGTGTTCGCCGCCTATGCGATCGAGCGGCTGCGGTTTTCCGGGGCGCGGCAGGTCGGCCTCGGCATCTTCCTCGCCTATCTGGTGCCGCCCTCGATCCTGTTCATTCCGCTGTCGGTAATGGTGTTCAACCTCGGGCTCTACGACACGCCCTTCGCGCTCATCCTTACCTATCCAACCTTCCTGGTGCCGTTCTGCACGTGGCTGTTGATGGGTTACTTCCGCTCCATCCCGTTCGAACTGGAAGAATGCGCGCTGATAGACGGAGCGAGCCGGTGGCAGATCCTCACCAAAATCGTGCTGCCGCTCTCGGTGCCGGGCCTGATCTCCGCCGGCATATTCGCCTTCACCCTGTCATGGAACGAGTTCATCTACGCGCTGACATTCATCCAGTCCTCGGAAAACAAGACCGTGCCGGTGGGTGTGCTGACCGAGTTGGTGCGCTCCGACGTCTACGAATGGGGGGCGCTGATGGCGGGAGCGCTGATCGGCTCGCTGCCGGTGGTGGTGCTCTATTCGTTCTTCGTCGAGCACTATGTCTCGTCGATGACCGGCGCGGTGAAGGAGTGACGCGCCGGCTCACGCAAGGCGACCGGCGCGGTCAGATCGCGCCGATGATGCCGCCGTCGACGCGGATGTTCTGGCCGGTGATGTAGCCCGCACCTTCGGAAGCGAGGAAGGCGATGGTCGCGGCGATCTCCTCCGACGTGCCGTAGCGCTGCATCGGCACGCTGTCGCGGCGCTCCTCGGTGGCCGGCAGGCTGTCGATCCAGCCGGGAAGCACATTGTTCATGCGCACATTGTCGGCGGCGTAGGTGTTGGCGAAGATCTTGGTGTAGGCGGCAAGCCCGGCGCGGAACACGGCGGATGTCGGGAACATCGGGCTCGGCTCGACCACCCAGGCGGTCGAGATGTTGATGATGGCGCCAGCCCTCTGCTTGACCATCTGCGGCGCCACGATGCGCACCGGCCGGATGACGTTCATCAGATAGACGTCGAGACCGGTGTGCCACTGCTCGTCGGTGATTTCGAGGATCGGCGCGCGTGGCCCGTGGCCGCCGCTGTTGACCAGCACGTCGATGCGGCCGAAGCGCTCGAGCGTCAGATCGGCGAGCCGCTGCAGATCGTCATTCGACTGGTTGGAGCCGGTGACGCCGAGGCCGCCAAGCTCCTTGGCCAGAGCCTCGCCCTTACCGGAGGACGACAGGATCGCGACCTTGAACCCGTCCGCTGCCAGCCGCTTGGCCGCCGCCGCGCCCATACCGCTGCCACCGGCGACGACGACTGCTACTTTTTCTACACTCATCTCGATTTTCCTTCGCACGGGTTGGCGGGACTCTGAAGCCCATGTTTCCGACCTTCGAGCAATGCTATAAACGGTGTTGCCATCTGGTTCGAACCAGAAAGCCTGAAATCAAGCTGTAGAAAAACTCCTGCATGCCTGAAGCCTTCCTGAGCCTGCCACCATTGAATGCGCTGCGTGCCTTCGAAGCCGCCGCGCGTCATCTCAACTTCCGCATCGCCGCCGAAGAGCTGAACGTGACGCAAGGGGCGGTGGCGCAGCATATACGCGGGCTGGAGGCCGATCTCGGCACAAAACTCTTCGACCGGCTGCCGCGCGGCCTGGCGCTGACCGATGAGGGCCGCGCCTATATGCCCAACATCCGCCGCGCCTTCGAGCTGATCTCGGAGGCCACCTTGCTGCTGCGGCCCGAACCGGCGCGGCTGACGATCAGCGTCACGCCGAGCTTTGCCACCAAATGGCTGATCCCCAAACTGCCGGAGTTCGTCGCGCACAACCCGCTGGTCGATTTGCGAATCCTGGCCAGCGAAAGCCTGTCGAGTTTTCAGGCCGATGGCGTCGACATTGCGGTCAGGCAAGGCCGCCTGCCCTCCGGCGCCGGCCTGATGGTGGATCTTTTGTTTCCACAGCAGATCATCGCCATCTGCAGCCCTGCCCTGCTGCCGACCGGCGCGAACGAGATCGCGGCGGCCGATATCCAGCATCACGTCCTGCTGCACGACGCGCACAATCTGTGGCCGGAATTCATGGAGAGAGTACTCGGCCTGAGGATGGCCACCGAGGCCAAACGCATGCGCTTCAACCAGACAGGCCTCGCGATCGACGCCGCCATTGCCGGCCAGGGCATCGCGCTGGCCAGCCGGTTTCTCGTATCCGCCGACATTGCCGCCGGCCGGCTGGTGCAGCCGATCAACGCGGAGATGCGGGGGACGCACGATTTCTATGTCGTGATGCCGCGCAAGCAACGGCACCCAGAACCGACGCAAGCCGTGCGGCAATGGCTGCTGGATGAGGGCGATGCGGCGCGGCTGTGATGGATAGCCGATCTCCCCGCAAGGCGGGAGATCCGCAGCTTGGCCGACGCCGCCCCTTTCAGCCTCGCCGAGCAATGTCGGCCGCCACTGCCTTCGCCTCGCGTCCAATTTCCCTGAGCAGACCGGTGACCGGATTGTAGAAGCCGACGAGGTAGAGGCCGAGTTGCGAGGCGCGGGCGTTGACACCACTGCGCTCCGGCTGCAATTCCACGGGCAGAAACTTTTCGTAGCCCGGGCGATAGCCGGTGGCGAGGATGACGGCGTCGAAATTTTCCTGACTGCCGTCGGTGAACGCAGCGCCGCGCTCGGTGAAGCCCGCTATGTCGGGCGCGATCTTGATGGCGCCTTTGGTGATGGCGTCGACCGTGCCGACGTCGATGACGGGGATGCGGCCGACTTCGTCGATCTGTTGCAGGATGCCCTGCTTCGGCCTGACGATGCCGTATTTCTCGAGCTTGCCCATCGCGAAATCGAGGATGATCGGAAACATCCAGTCGTTCAGCGCCTGCGGCATTGGCCGGCTGGCGATGCCGACCATCTGGATCGGCACGCCGAACAGCTGGCGCGGCACGATGTGGACGCCCTTGCGCACCGAAATGGTCGGACGCGCGCCACTTTCCGCCAAGTCGAGCGCGATCTCGGCGCCGGTGTTGCCCATGCCGACGATCAGCACCGAGCGGCCGGCAAAGGGCGCCGCTTGCGTATAGTCGGCGCTGTGCAGCACCTCGCCCTTGAAAGCCTCGATAGCAGGGAGCCGGGGGATGATCGGCTCGGCATTGTTACCGCTGGCGATGACGACATGGCGCGCCTTGAGGTTGTCCGATCCTGTCTCGACCAGAAAACCGCCGTCCCCGAGGCGAATGGCTTTCACCGTCACGCCGAAGCGCGGGCGCAGGTCGAATTTTTCCGCATAGTCGTCGAGGTAACGGACCACCAGTTCGCGCGGCACGTAGCGCGGATAGTCCCTGGGAAATGGCAGGAACGGCAGCGACGAGAACGACTTCACCGTATGCAGATGCAGCCGCCGATAGTGCCGCCGCCAGGCGGGCGCGATCTCCTGCGATTTTTCGAGCAGGATGAAATCCACTCCTGCCCGCTTCAGGCAGGCACCGACCGCAAGGCCGGCAGGCCCGGCGCCGACAATAACGACAGTGGTGTCCAAGCGATTCTCCTCCCGCTAGCTCCTTAGGCTACGCGTAGAAGCGCAGGCGGGACAAGGCGCGCCTCACCTTCTCCCCTTGTTGGAGAAGGTGGATCGGCGCGCTAGCGCCGAGACGCCTTCGCATCGCGGCGCGCACGCTACGCATCCTGTCCGGTCTCGGCTCACCCAGGGTGACGAATGTCTATCCCGGCAATCGCCCATGCTGTCGGACGGGCTGCCTGTCGCCGGCCGCACCGCGGTCGAAGAGCTCTACGTGCATGGCGGCATGGGCCAATCGGCATGCATGCCGCCCCCGCCATCGCGCGCTGGCTGGAAGAGGCCGTGGTTCGGGCGATGGCAATCCGAAGCAGACATGGCTCCGGCCACAGCGATTTGCGGGATGGGAAGGGTGAGGCTGCGCGACGTCGTGTCGATGTAGCCCGCCATCGGCCCGAAGGGAGGGCTGGCGTTGCTCCCTAGCCGATATGCTCGGCGCGCAGCTTCTTCTTTATCTGCTCCAGGCCTGCCTCGCCGCCCGTCGCCAGTTCATCGGCGATCCTTGCCAGCTTGTCATCGGCGTTGCGGTATTTGCTCCCCCAGGCGCCGAGCGTCGCCAGCACCGGCAACAGGTCGATGCCCGCCTCGGTCAGCTTATAGATCGCCTTGAGCTTGTGCGTGGGGTCGTCGCTTCTGGTGACAATGCCCTCATCCTGCAAGGTCTGCAGCCGCTCGGCCAGCGTGCGCGACGAGATGCCTTCGCCTGATAGCAGAAACTCCCGGAAGTGCCTTTTTCCCGCGAAAATCATGTCGCGGATGATCAGCAGCGTCCAGCGGTCACCGAGCAATTCGAGCGACAGGCTGATGGGGCAGCCGGATCTTTCCCTGGTCGACATTCTCAATGCTTCCATTTCTAAATCACTTTACTATTGACATCATTTTTCTCTCGTGTCAATGGTTCCGAAAGTAAAGCAATCACCAACGCCGCCTGACCTGGCGCTGGTGACACCAGAGCTCAATCAGGAGAACGACGATGAGAAAACTGATCCTGCAGATGCAGATGTCGGTCGACGGTTTTGTCGGCGCGGCCGGCGATGAGCACTGGCAGCTCTGGGAATGGGGCGCCAACTGCCCGTGGGACGACGACTTGAAGCAGGATTTCAACGCGGTGTTCGCCGGCATCGATACCATTCTGCTCAGCCGCAAGATGGCCGAAGAAGGCTATCTAACCCATTGGGGCAATGCGGCAAAAAACTATCCGCGCGATCCCTTCTACGCCTTTGCGCAGCGCATCGTCGAGGCGCGCAAGGTGGTGCTGAGCGACAAGCTCGCGGCATCGCGGTGGGAGCGCACGACGCTTGCCAGCGGCGACCTGCCGCGCGAGGTCAAGGCGCTGAAAGCTGAAGGTGAAGGCGACATGGCGGTATTCGGCGGCGCCGGCTTTGCCTCGGCGCTGATTGCAGCGGGACTGGTCGATGAGTTCCAGCTGTTCATCAATCCGGCCGCGCTGGGCGACGGCGAGCGGATTTTCGACTGTGGCGGCTTCCTGAAATTGCGCCTGCTCGGCTCTAAAGCCTATGCCTGCGGAATGGTGGTGAACCGCTACGCGCCGGCAATGTGAAGTAGTTCAGCGATTGAATCCGTGGACCGCTTCAACTCTTTGTTTTTACGAGAACTCCGGACGGATCACCGCAACCCGCTCCTCGTGAACCTGCGCTAGAAATTGATCTCGACCGAAGCGGCACTTCGCTTTGCCGGCCCGTGAAACACCGCCTCGATGTTGTTGCCGTCGGGGTCGAGCAGGAAGGCGGCGTAGTAGCCGGGGTGGTAGGGCCGCTCACCCGGCGCGCCATTGTCGGCGCCGCCGGCATCGAGGCCGGCCTTGTAGAACGCATCGACCATGGCCTTGTCCCTGGCCTGGAGGGCCAGATGATGGCGCCCGGTCAGCTGTCCCCTCGCCGCCCGGCTGTCGAGGCTTGAGATGAACAGCTCGTCGGCCCAGAAATAGTCCTCGGCCTCGCCGCCGATCGGAATGCCGAGCACCTTGAAGACGGCTTCATAGAAGCGCCGGCTCGCCTTGAGGTCCCTGACCACCAGCTGGACGTGGTCGATGAGGCGGCCGCGATGCAGTTCCATGAGCGATATCTCCCGTCGCGAGACCACAAAGCTAGTGCCGCGGAGCGGCTCGTCAATTCGGCAGTCTATCTTGTCGGCGCGCTTGGCAGCCTTACACCCCTGCTTTTGTCATATCCGGATGGACTTCCACGCAGACCGGATAAAAAATGCAACCGGATTGTCGGATTCGAAATCCCGCCAACGTCCTTCGGACGCAAGCGGCGCAACGGAGCTGGAGCGAGTGGCGCCGCATCGAAACCGATCTCGGGAGAAGAGCATGAACAATTCCTACCGTTGGGTGATCGTCGCGTGCGGCGCGCTGATGACCTGTGTGGCGCTCGGCGCGATGTTTTCGCTGGCGATCTTTCTCGAGCCGATGGCGCTCGACACCAACTGGTCGCGAACCGGCATTTCAAGCGCCATGACGCTGAATTTCTTAGTGATGGGTGCAGGCGGTTTCGCCTGGGGCGCCATCTATGACCGTGTCGGCGCCCGCCCGGTGGTTTTTGCCGGCGCGGTGCTGCTCGGCCTGTCGCTGGTGGTGGCGAGCCGAGCCCAATCGCTGCTGGTCTTCCAGCTGAGCTATGGCGTCATCGTCGGGCTGGCGGCCAGCGCCTTCTTCGCGCCGATGATCGCGCTGACCACCGCCTGGTTCGAGACCCATCGCAGCCTGGCCGTGTCGCTGGTCTCGGCCGGCATGGGCGTGGCGCCGATGACCATTTCGCCCTTCGCGCGCTGGCTGATCACGGCCTATGACTGGCGTACCGCCATGTTCGACATCGGGATCATGGCCTGGGTGCTGTTGCTGCCGGCCGTCTTCCTGGTGCGCCAGCCGTCGGCGGCGGTCGCGGCAGCGGATGGCAGCGCGCCCGCGCCTGCCGCGGCCCCCGGCATGTCAGTCGGCCAGGCGCTGCGCTCGCCGCAATTCCTGGTGCTGGGCATGACCTTCTTCGCCTGTTGCGCGGCGCATTCGGGGCCGATCTTCCACATGGTGAGCTATGCCATGTCGTGCGGCGTGGCGCCGATGGCAGCCGTGTCGATCTACAGCGTCGAGGGCCTTGCCGGCCTTGGCGGGCGCGTGCTCTACGGCGTGCTCGGCGACAGGTTGGGCGCCAAGCCGGTGCTGATCGTGGGCCTCGCCATCCAGGCGGTGGTGATCGCCGCCTATCTCGCCGTCGGCAATCTCGAGCAGTTCTATCTCCTGGCGATCATCTTCGGCGCCACATATGGCGGCGTCATGCCGCTCTATGCGGTTCTGGCGCGCGACTATTTTGGGCCACGCATCATCGGCACGATACTTGGCGCCGCGACCCTGTTGTCCAGCCTCGGCATGTCGTTCGGCCCGCTCGCCGGCGGCATGATCTTCGACGCCTATGCCAGCTATTCCTGGCTGTTCATCGGCTCGGCGCTGATCGGCCTCGGTGCTGCCGGCATCGCCATCGCCTTCCCGCCGCAGCCCGGCCGAGAGAGGCTGCAGGCGGCATGAGCGAAATTTCCCCTCGAGGGGAAATACTCATCACCCTGTCCCCGTTCCTGAGCGCAGCTCTTCTCTGCCCTCGTCGTCGCGGCTGAGCCTGGCGTCCGAGATCAGCACCACCGGGCATTGGCAGCGCTGCAGCACGCCGGTGGTCGTCTCGCCGAAGAAGAGTTCCTCGCCAGGGCGCCGCGCCACGCCCATGACGATCAGCGCCGCCCCCCTGCCGGCCTGGCGGGCAATGGCATCGGCGGCGGCGGCCCGGCTGCGGATGGCAGTCTCGATCTCGACGCCATAGCGGTCGGCTAGTGCGACGGTATCCTTCAGCACCGCCTCCCTGCGGCGATGCGAGACAGTGTCGCGCGGTTCGTCGCGGCCGACGCGCGCGACATAAAGTATCTTGACCCGCGCACCCGTGACCGCTGCAATCGCCAGCGCCATTTCGGCACCCCGGCGGGCGATCGCGGTGCCGTTGACCGGAACCAGAATCTTCCCGCCTTCAGGTCCTAGCCTTGGCATCTGGCGGCCGGCGCCGGGCGCCTTCAGCACCAGGCATAGCGGGCCCTCGAAGGCGCCGGCGATCTCGTTGATGCGGCGGGCAAACCCACCTTTCGACGTGACCGCGCGGCCGAGCCCGATCAGCAGCAGCCCATAGCCTTTGCGCGCCTCCTTGGCAACCGTTTCGGCCGAAAGCTCGGCCTCGTGGCGCCGCGTGACAGGCGCCGCGCGGGTCAGCTCCTCGTCCGAACTCCTGGCGGCCTCGCGGCTGTCCTCGGCACCCTTTTCGATCGGCTCGAGCTTCGCATCCGTGCCGGGCTCGGCCTCCTCCCCCTCGCCTCGGGCATGCAGCACCGTCGTCGGCCTGCCGGCGCCCACGACTCCTGCGAGGTAAGCGGCAAAGCGGCCGACAACGCCCTCATCGGTCACCACCAGCAGTCGTTCCAGATTGGCGATGAAGCCGCGTTGGTCGATCTCCTCGCGCTCCAGACGCTTCTTCTCGTTCTCGCCCATCGGCAAGCGGCCGAGTGCCCAACGCAAGGTCGGCGGCATGGCGAGCGTGGTGATGACGGCCATGGTCACGATCATGGTGAAAAGATTGTGCGACAGAACGCCGATCGACAGGCCAATAGAGGCGACGATGACTTCGGTCGAGCCGCGCGCGTTCATGCCGCAACCGACGGCGATGCCTTCCTTGCGGCTCATGCCGGCAAGCTCGGCGCCGATGAAGGCGCCGGCGAATTTGCCGAAGCTGGCGATCAGCACCAAAGCGGCCGTGAGTAGCGCAAGCTCGTGGTCGACAAGCACGGTGAGATCCGCCGAAAGGCCGGCGACGCCGAAGAAAACCGGCATGAACAGCGCCATGATGACGCCGCGCAATTGCCCTTCGATATGACGCGACAGGATCGGCGATTCCCCAACCAGTATGCCGGCGACGAAGGCGCCGAGCACGGTGTGGACGCCGATCAGATCGGTGATCAGCGCCATTGCGCCCATGATGGCGAGAATGACGGTGACGACGGCGTATTCGCTGCGGAACGTATCGTTGGTCCAGCGGATGGCGTCGAAGACGATGCGGCGGCCAATCGTGAAGGAAAACCCCATGAAGGCGGCGACGCCGACAATGGTGAAGGCAAGGCTGCCGAGCTCGATGCGCCCCTTGGTGGCGATGCCGATGGTGATGGCGATGATCACCCAGCCGATCGTGTCCTCGATGATGGCCGACGAGACGATGGTCTGACCGAGATCGCGGCGCATGAAGTTCATCTCGCGCACCACCATGGCGACGATCTTGACCGAGGAGATCGACAGCGCCGTGCCGAGGAAGAGACCGGCGACAATGCGCTCGGTTCCGTCGGCCAGCAGCGAGGCCGGCATGAACTGCGCGGCGGTGAAGCCGAGCGCGAAAGGCACGGCGACGCCCGCGGCGGAGATGGAAAAGCACGCACGGCCGACCCTGCGCACCAGCCGCAGATCCGTCTCCATCCCGGTGAGCAACAGAAGCATCAACACGCCGAGCTGGGCGATGGCGCTGATCATGCTCTTTTGGGTGGCGTCGCTTGAAAAGATCACGCGTTCTGCTTCCGGCCATAGCCAGCCGAGCAGCGATGGCCCGAGCAGGATGCCGCCGATGAGCTGACCCATCACCGCCGGCTGGCCGAGACGCTCCAGCAACTCGCCGATGCCGCGGCCGACGAGAAGCAGAAGGAGGATTTCGAGAACGAAAATGCCCTCGCTGGACATGCCGGTCTTTTCGGCTGCCAACGATGCGGCCGGCATGAATGCGAAAGCTGCCGCGGCAAGCGCGACCGACCGGCGCCGGTTGACCACGAAAGACATGCACCCCCTCATTGTGCCCGGTATAACGTTTGCGGGCGAGATCAGTTGCACGCCACGCTCCCATGGCGCGCCGCAGGTTCCTCATTACCTGAATCGCATAACGGGCCTATCTGACTGCGGATAAGCGGCCGAGACCCGGGCCGGCGACGGAACATTTTCAACCGATTGCGCGTTGCGCAGATGGGGATGACCGGCGTCGTTTCGGCCGGCCATGGCGTTGGGAGGCGCGTGGCAAGGGATGTCCCAGGTCAAGACCGTGAAAACCGACGAAGCGGCTGCAGCGCCGCGGGCCTCTGATGCGTTCGCGCTGAAGCTCACCTCATCGGAATTCGTGGCCACCATGTCGCATTTCCACCGCGCCGAAATCGCCCGCATGGCCGGCTGGCGCGACCGGCTGGACCGTACCAGCAACTGGGCGATTACTGTCGTCGCCGCCATGCTCTCAGTCTCACTGTCGACGCCCAGCGCCCATCACGGGGTGCTGCTCTTTGCCATGCTGCTGACCACGCTGCTGCTATGGATCGAGGCGCGGCGCTATCGTTTCTTCGACGTCTACCGGGCCAGGGTGCGCCAGTTCGAGCGCTATTATTTCGCGCAGATCTTCTCGCCGCAGCCCGACTACGCCTCCAACTGGCTGGCCATCGTCGGCGAAGGCCTGCGTTCGCCGCGCTTCCTGATCTCGCAACGCGCGGCGTTGGTGCGCCGGCTGCGCCGCAACTACATTTTCATGTACACGATCCTGATGCTGGCGTGGGTGCTGAAGATCACGACGCCCAGTCTGCAGCGCGAAGGGTCGCCGATAGGCTTCGGCGCGTCATTTCTCGACGCCGCGCGCGTGGCGCAGCTCGGCCCGGTTCCAGGCATCTATGTCGCGTGCATGGTCGGGCTGTTCTATGTCGGCCTACTCGCAGCCGCTTTCCTCATCTCAAGCGACGAGGGCGAGCTTTCGCATGGCACCGTGCATGTCTGAGAGCGGCCTCGAAAAGCGCAATCTGCCCCGGTGATCTTCAACAGACATTGTCGACCATCAGAGCGGTCGAGTCCGACCGGCTTGCGGATTCCTCAACCGGAAGCCGTGCGCGATGGCGCTTGTAGGCGGTGAGCGCGATAACCAGCACGCAGCATACGGCGTTCAGCCAGTTGATCGCCGCCAGAGCGGGATCGTTCAGATTGATGTGGGCGTAGAGTCCCGTCGTGGCGTTGGCGCCTGTCCACAACAGCCAGGTCGCGTAGGAAATCGCCGACGCCCCGTGCCTGTCCCGGGCCACCCGCACGATCTGCGGCAGGTAGGACACCACGCGCAAGCCATTGAAAATAGTGAAGAGATAAAAAGACAGATCAGCAAGTGTCATCCGAAACCCCTGTCATGGCCGGACGTCCCATAGCGTTCCTTGCAGTGGCGGCATGTGAGCCCGTTCACATGCCGGCTTCGATTTTCCTGTTGCGGCCCGGCGCCCGGATTCTTTCGCCATGTGGGCCGTTCGCCGTGAGCCAGCCCGACGAGGTCGACATGAACCAGATCCTGTTTCGGCCGACGGCGCGGGAGTACTAAACAGATCTCGTGCTTGGGCAAAGTTCGGGTTGACCGCTGCCAAGAGCGCGGCGACTATCCCTGCAACGTGCAGGAGGACATGAGAATGGACGAACCCGATCGCTGGCGGCACATGGCGAGCGCGCCCAAGGACGGCAGCCGCATCCTGGTCACGGTCAGGCCATCGGAACAGGGGCCGGCCGAGGTCGACCTCGCTTACTGGTCGCGCGCCGACCAGTTCGGCACGGAGGGCTGGCGCTCTTCCGATTCGTCGCCAGGACGGGTGATCGAATACCCCGAACCGGAGTTGAAATGCTGGATGCCGCTGCCGACGGCCAATCTGAGCCGGGCTTCAATGCCAAGTCCGTGGCAAGGCGAAGACGTCCCGCTGCTCGACGGCTCCGGGATATGATCTCGGCGGGATGACCGTAGGAAATACGCTGCCGGCCTAATACTTGACGGCCTTACTTCGGCCGACGCACCGATCGCACCATGCCGCCGGGGCCGCTGCCGCAAAAGAAGCGGTCGCCGCCGTCGGATTCGAGCCCGGAAACGCCCACCCCCGCCGGCATGTCGAGCCGTTCCAGCACCTTGCCAGTTTGCGCATCGACGCGCCGGACATCGCTCTGGTCGCCTTCCCAGGTGCCGTGCCAGAGCTCGCCGTCGACCCAGGTCACTCCGGTGACGAAGCGGTTGGAGTCGATGGTGCGCAGGATTTTCCCGGTCTCGGGATCGATCTGGTGGATCTTGCGCTCCCGGTTCTGCCCCACCCAGAGCGTGCCCTCGGCCCAGGTCATGCCGGAATCGCGGCCGCCGCCGGGCGCCGGGATGATGGAGAGCACCTTGCCGGTATCCGGGTCGATCTTCTGGATGCGGTCCCCGGCGAGCTGAAACAGATGTCGGCCGTCATAGGCGGTGCCGGCATGGGCGGCGACATCGATCGAGCGCAGCGTCTCACCGCTTGCCGGATCGAAGGCGGTCAGCCGCTCGCCCGTCGCAAACCAGACATTCTGTCCGTCGAAGCTCACGCCGTGCACGGTGTCGACATCAGGAAAGGGCCCGTATTCGCGCAGGATTTCCGCTGCTGAATGTTTCATGTCCTGGTCCTCGATCATGGTCACCTTTCCTAGCCGTTCGGCAGCGGCGACGGGAGTAACAAGGTGGTCGTGAAACCAGCGACCGGTGGCGTCATCCAGCGCCGCGCCCGGCCGTGGCCGAAGGACTGCACTTTGCCGGTCTCGGCCAACTGCTCGAGCGCCCGCTGTACGCTGCGCTGTCCGGCGCCCAGCGCCAGCGCCAACGCCGAGCTGGCCCAGGATTCACCATCAGCCAGGAAGGCCAGCACCGCGGCGTGCCGCTCCTCGATCGGCCGCGCCAGCACCGCCACGGAGCCTGCTTCGCGCGGCTTTAGCGCAAAGCCCTGGCTGGTCGCGCCTATGCCCGCCAGCGGCCGCAATTCGGCGCGCAGCCGGCCGATCTCGACCCGCAGCCTGGCGCGATGCGATTCATCGGCATGCCGGCCGCCAAAGGCGCGGGCAATCAGCGTCGCCCTCGGCACATCCGCCGGCCAGGCTTCGGCAAGCGCGCGCGCCAGCGCAAACAGCACCGGCCTCGTTGCCAGCGAGATCGTTGTTTCCTGCTTGTGCACGATATAGCGGAACGTATCGACGACCAGCGCGCGCGACGCCTGCAGCGCTTCGACCTCTTCGAGCAACAGCGGATGCTCCTCGCCGCCTGCGATCAGCCGCGCCGCCGGCGTCTCCAGCGCCAGGAAGGCGCTGTCGACCTCCGCCATAAGACCCGGAATGCCGGCCCGGCGGGCGGCATGGCGCGCCCACTCAAGGGCTGCGCGCGCGGCCTTCGTCTTCAGGCGCCGCATGGCGATGCCGGCAACCGCGAGTTCATGCGCGGCGCGTGAGGCCGGCGGAAGCGGCGACGGATCGAGCCCAGCCAGCACGTCTTCAGCCTCGTCGAGGCGGCCGATCAGCAGCAGGCGGCGCACTTTGAGATGCCCGGCATGCGCCGCGTTCAGCCGGTCGCCATGCTTTTCCAATGTCGACCGCGCCGCGTCGAGCGCCTTGGACGGCCAGCCGAGATCACGCGAAACAAGTGCGATCTCGGCTTCGGCGACAACGCACCTGGCGCGCGCCACCGCCTCCTTTGGACCGAAGGCACGGCCGGCCCTACGCAACAGTACTTTGGCGCGATCGAAATCGCCGAGCTGCGCCATGGCAATGCCGCGCAACGCCAGCGCCGGGGCATCCTCGCGCAAGGCGACGCGGTCGAGTGCCGCCAGCGGATTGCCCGCCGCCAGCGCCAGCCCTGCCGCGGTGATCAGCGAGTCCATGCAAATCCCGTCACATTTGTAACTCCCACCGCCCCCCTTATCGGCCCTAACTTAAGTCACCACCGCCAAGCAGCAAGCCGCGGACGGCGACCTAGCCATCTGGACTGGTTGAAGACGCCCAGGCCTGCGTTGACGGCAATATTCGCATTCGCTAGCCTGAGCATCTCAGACAGTCGTGTTAAGCTTCTCAATAAGGAAAAACCGACCATGCCTGCTTCCGAGGACTTCGAGCCCACTGTGCGGCCTCGCCACCCCTGCTGCGGTGGCCCGCCTGCAAATGCCGTCACATTTGTAACTCCGCCCTCGCCGCCTCGCGGCCCTAGCCTGCCTCACGATCAACAGGCAACGACAAGCCACAACGGCTCAACAACAGGCAAAGGAAACAAGCAATGACCAAGCACGTGGCAATGAAGACCCCACCGGTCGTTTCAAGGCAGGAATGGGAAGCCGAGCGCGAAAAGATGCTGGTGAAGGAAAAGTCAACGATGCGCGCCAGGGACGCGCTGTCGGCCGAGCGCCGGCGCATGCCATGGATGGAAGTAGACAAGCCCTATGTGTTTGAAGGTCCCAACGGCAAAGCGAGCCTGCTCGATTTGTTCGAGGGCCGGCGCCAGTTGATCGTCTACCGCGCCTTCTACGAACCCGGCGTCCACGGCTGGCCCGAACATGCCTGCCGCGGCTGTTCGCTCGGCGCCGACCAGGTCGGCCATCTCGCCCATCTCAACGCCCGCAACACCACGCTTGCCTATGCCTCCCGCGCGCCGCAGGCCGACATTGCCAGCTTGAAGCAGCGGATGGGTTGGGAGATGCCCTGGTACACAATCACCGACAGTTTCGACAAGGATTTCGGCGTCGACGAATGGCACGGCCACAACGTGTTCATCCAGGACGGCAAGAAAGTCTATCGCACCTACTTCATCAACAACCGCGGCGACGAGCAGATGGGCACGGTCTGGAGCTACCTCGACGCAACGCCGCTCGGCCGCCAGGAAATCTGGGAGGATTCGCCCGAAGGCTATCCGCAGACCGAGCTCTACAGCTGGTGGAACTGGCACGACAATTACGACGCCGCACCCGACAAGACGTGGGAGGAAGTGTCGGCGGCCGGCGAAGCCGCGTTCCGCAACAAGGACGGCAAGTAAGGACCTGGAGCGGCGCCCATCCAGCTTGGTTTCCTGTGCCTCACGGGACAGGAAACCCGGGCATTGATCATCAAGGGATTACGACCATGAGCGATATCGGCACAGGCACCGGCAGTGAGGTCCCTCAACGCTCCGATGCAGTTTCTCTCCGCACCGCCGACTGGCTGTGCCTCGCCGCGGCCCCTGTTTTCGCCGTGATGGCGCTGCTTACCTGCATTCACGCTGGCGACGGCGTCATGTCGTGCCTGGGGGCCGATGCCTCCCCGCTCACCGGCATGCCGCTGATGTATCTCTTGATGAGCGCCGTCCATCTGGCGCCTTGGCTGCGCGTGATTTCCGGCCGGCCGGTCCGGCGATAGGCTGGACCGCCGCCGCCATGCTAACGCTCTTTACGTCGGAGAGAGACTATGAAGCTGGTCAGGCTGAGAGCGCCGGGCGGGTTGGACAAGCTAGACCTAGTCGAGGAGGATCAGCCCCGGCCTGGGCCGGGAGAAATGCTGGTCAGGATTCGCGCCTGCGCGCTGAACATGCGCGACGATTTCGCCGTACAGGGCAAGGTGCCGCTCGCCGACGGCCGCGTGCCGCTGTCGGATGGCGCCGGCGAGGTGATCGCGATCGGTGACGGCGTCGACACGTTCAAGCCGGGCGACAGCGTCGTCAGTGTTTTCTACCCCTGGTGGCTGGCCAGCGACATGAGATCCGATACAAGCCGCGACATTCCCGGAGACAGTTTCGACGGCTTCGCAAGCGAGTATGTGTGCATGCCGGCGCAGGCCTTCACCACGGCGCCGGCGGGCTATACGCATCTCGAGGCGGCAACGCTGACCTGCACGGGCGTCACCGCCTGGCGCGGCCTGGTGACATGCGGCAAGGTAAAGCCCGGCGACACGGTGCTGATCCTTGGCACCGGCAGCGTGTCATTGTTTGCGCTGCAATTTGCCAAGGCCGCCGGCGCAAGGGTCATCGCCACGTCGTCCGATGAAGAGAAGCTGGAGAAGCTCAGACGACTCGGGGCCGACAGCGTCATCAACTACAAGGCGGTGCCGGAGTGGGGCGGCAGGGCCAGGGAACTGACGGACGGACGCGGCGTCGATCATGTGATCGAGGTCGGCGGACCGGCGACGCTGGCGCAGTCGATAGCGGCCTGCCGGACAGGCGGGCATATCGCACTCATCGGCGTCCTGACCGGCTTTGCAGCAGAAGTTTCAATCCCGGCGCTGTTTTCAAACCAGATCCGCATCAGCGGAATTTCCATCGGCAGCAAAGCCGACCAGCAGGACATGATCCGTGCGATAGAGGTCAACCGCCTGAAGCCTGTCATCGACAGCAGCTTTCCACTGCAGGATATCGCCGCCGCCTTCAGGCACTACGAAGCGCAAAGGCATTTCGGCAAGGTCTGCCTCGAGCTTTAGATCCTGCGATCGGCATTCCTACCCAGCGGCCGGCGCCAGCGTCCCGCTTGCCATCAGGCCCCAGAGCTGATCGGCGGTCAGCTGTTTGGCCGAGCCGTCGTAAGCCACCCTGCCGAGGCTGAGCACGACGATCCTGTCGGCCAGCGCCCTGACCGTCGACAGGTCGTGCGTGACCAGGATGACGCCGGTGCCGCTGGCGGCGATCGAACGGATCAGCTTGACGACCTGCGCGGTCTGCTTGACGCCGAGCGCGGCGGTGGGCTCGTCGAGGCAGATAAGCTTGACGTGATCAGCAAGCGCGCGGGCAATGGCGATGGACTGCCGCTGGCCGCCCGACAGCGAGCGCACCAGAACGTTTTCGTCGCGAAGCGTGACGCCCAGCGCGGCAAGCCGGGCACGACACTGCTCGGCGGCCTTTCGGTCGTCGCGAACCGGGAAGACACCGAGCCAACGCCGCGTTTCCTCACGCCCGAGGATCATATTGTGGGCGACGCTGAGGTTCGGGCAGAGCGCCAAATCCTGATAGACGGTCTCCAGGCCGGCGCCGCGTGCATCCTGCGGGCTCCTGAAGGAAATCGGCTGGCCCTCGAGGGTCATCGCGCCGGCATCGGGCCGGATGGCGCCCGAAATAATCTTCACCAGCGTCGACTTGCCGGCGCCATTGTCGCCGAGCAGACAGACGATCTCGCCTTTGCCGACCGTGAAACTCGCCTCTTCCAATGCCGTCAGCGCGCCGTAGGATTTGCGGGCGTCGGCAATCGAGAATGCCGGACCTTGCGGGGCTTCTCCATTGCCCTCCGTCACGGCAGGGCCGGCCGAGGCGACGGCACCATCGTCCGCCACCGCGAAGTTGGTCGCGGCGGCCCGAGCGCGCCGGCCGCGAAAACCGATCGCAGCCTGGTCGGCCACCAACGCCAGCAACAGCA
Source organism: Mesorhizobium sp. M0292 (assembly GCF_040321695.1). NCBI lineage: Bacteria > Pseudomonadati > Pseudomonadota > Alphaproteobacteria > Hyphomicrobiales > Phyllobacteriaceae > Mesorhizobium > Mesorhizobium sp. M0292. Next base: position 57,555 of record NZ_JAMYSB010000022.1, on the reverse strand, counting down.
TGCTTCCCACCGAAATGGATTGCCACCATGATTGCAGGCCGACGAAGATCAGTCCTGCATTGAGGATGCCGATGGTGGCAACGCCGATGGCGATGCCGAGCGGCCGGCCGGAGCCGCCGGAAAAAGCGACGCCGCCTAGGATGGCGGCGGTGAGCACGTCGAGCTCGAAGCGAACGCCGATGGTCGGCGTGATGCTGCCGAGGCGGCCGGCGATCAGCACCGATACCAGACCGATCAGCAAGCCATTGGAGGCGTAGAGGCCGACCACCGTGCGCCCCACCGGAATGCCGCAGAGTTCGGCTGCGCGCGGATCGCCGCCTATGGCGTAGAGCCTCAAGCCGGTGACCGTGCTGGTCAGGACAAAGGCTCCGGCGACAAAGACCAGCGCGGCGATGATCACGGTGTACTGGATGCCGAAGATCTTGCCCCGCCCCAATTCGAGCAGAGCCTCGGGAAAACCATAGACCGCGGTGCTGGAGACGACGAAGGCAAGGCCGCCATAGAGCGCCAGCATCGCCAGCGTGACGATCAAGGGCGAGATGCTCAGCCTGCGCACCAGCAGACCGTTGAGCAGACCGAGCAAAAGGCCCAGACCCAGGCCGACGCAGATTGCCAGCAGCGCGCTCTGCGTCGCCACCGCGACCTTGGCAGTGATGATGCCGATCAGGGCGACCATGCTGCCGATGGAGAGGTCGACATAGCCGGCGATCAGCAGCGCGGAGGTGCCGAGCACGGCGATCAGGATCGAGGTCGAGTTGACGCCAATGACGACGAAATTGTCGAGGCTGAAGAACGATTTGTTCAACAGCGAGAAGGCGACGATCAAGCCGAGCGCGACCAGCGCCAGCCCGATGCGGCCAGACGCTTCGCCCGGCGCCTTGACGCCCGGCAGCAAGGATGAAAACCGGCCCGTTTGCAGCGGTGTCGTCCCCGTTCGAAGGCTGTCTGTGCTCATGCTTGCCTCTCACTGAAGCGGGCGGTTTCAGGTCAGGCTGAACCGCCCGTATCGCGCGGGAAAAACAGGCGCTACTTTGCCTCGGATGACCAGGGGAAATTCACATACTGGTCGCGCGTATCGTAGCAGATGTTGCCGTACATCCTGAGATAGATATCGCGGCGCTTCGGGTCCTTGTAGACCGCGGCCGGGTCGGCGACGTCGGCCTCGTACTGGGCCATGTAGTCGCTGGTCAGCGCCACCGGCAGGATATCCATCGCCTGCGGGATGCTCTTGCCCTCCAGCCAGTCGGCGGCGTGCTGGCCCATGGCATAAGCGAAGACCGGCGACGCCAGGCTGATGCTTGCCTTGTAGGGACCGCCGCCTTTCTTGATCGCGGCGACCGCCTCCGGCTCGCCGTCGATGCCGCCAAGGAACTGGTCCGGCCGCGCCTTGCCCGCCGCTTCCAGCGCAGCCAGCGCGCCGAGCACGACGGTGTCGGCGCCGAGCACGACATCGACGTCGGGATGGGCCTGGAGAATGGTGCTCATCGTGGCAAAGCCGCCTTCCTTGTTGACGGGATTGGGCGAGATGTCGGCGACGATGGTGACGCCTGGCATGGCCTTGAAGATGTCGCGCATGGCGGCAAAGCGCGGCGCCAGGAATTCCATGCTGTCATGCGACAGGATGACGACATTGGCCTTGCCGCCGAGCTTGTCCTTTATGTAGGCCGCGGCCGCTTCGGCCAGCACCTTGCCAGTCTCATATTGCGGCGCATTGAGCAGCGACGTGGCCGGCGGCGGCACGATGGTGCCGACATAGGCGCCCGACCAGATAAGCTCCTGCAGGCTGCGGCTCATCGAGGCCGGGTCCACAGGCGCCGCCACCAGACCGCCGATCTTGGAGGCGAGAAACAATTGCACCTGCTCGACCCCCTTGGCGGCGTCATTGTTGGCAAGCGCGCGGCGATATTCCAGCCCGCGATCCTTGGCGGCGGCGGCCAGGCCGCGGTCGACGCCCTGCATGAATTCACGCTCGTTGTCCTGCGCGAAGGCCAGCACCTTGTTCAGGCCGGGCGGTGGGCTGCAGGCCGGCGCCTTCGGATCGAACGGCGCAAATACCGCCGGCTTGGTGAGCCCGGCCGGGCCGTCCTGCGCGCTTGCCAGAATGGTACCGCCCGCGAGCACAGCGGCAACGCCGAGCAGCGTCGCCAGCATCATGTTCCTGTCAGATCGCATTTTACTTCCTCCCTGTCGTTGATTGTTGCCGCGCATCGCAAGCTCGCGGTCGCTACTCTTCCCAGTCTCCCCAGATACCCACCTTCCCGCTCGCAAGTCAAAACTTTTTCCAGTGGAATTAATTAATCAGAGATAGTCGGGTGACTCGCCCACGCGATCACGCCTTGCCGATCAGCGACTGGACGACTTTGGCCAATTCCGTGCCGAGCACGCGATGCGCGTCGCTGTCGAGGTGAATGCCGTCTACCGCGCTCGATTCGACGACATCGCCGGCGTTGAAGAACGCGGCGCCGGCGCGCCGGGCCGCATCGCGGAACAGGCCGGCAAAGTGCATCGACTTTGCGGCGCCGCCCAGGAACATCTGGCCGAACCAGTCGACCTCCAGCATCGGCGGCGGCGCTACTATCAGGACCGCGGGCGCCACGCCCGCGGGGCCAGCTTCGCTGCGCAGGACAATTCTGGCCAAGATCTCAATGGAATCAGCGACGTCATTCGGCGGTACCGAGAACCTATGCTTGAGATCGTTGGTGCCGAGCATCAGGATGACGAGGTCGAGCGGCATATGCGTTTCCAGGCACACCGGGAGCGATTTGAGCCCGTTCTTGTGGAGACCTTCGATCGGATCGTCGTGCACGGTGGTGCGCCCGCCCTGCCCTTCTTCGATCACATCCCATCCGTTGCCGAGCTGGCGGCGCATGATGCCCGGCCAGCGGCGGTCGGGCGTGAAGCGGTGCCGTCCGACGCGGGCCAGGGTGGGAATGGCGCCATAGGTATTGGAATCGCCAAAGCACATGATGGTCCGGGTCTGCGTCACGGCATTGCTCCTCCAGGCTTGCATACTTTGAACGACAGCAGGCCGGCTGGCGTCAACTACATTTTTCCATCGGGTGGATTTAAGTGTTGCCTTGCCAGGCCCGCATTGCTACGTCAGCGCTTTGATCGGCTCGCCTTGCGGCCAAACTCCTTGCGCAGGGGAAAGCGTGACCGGCACCAGCTTCTTCAGTCTCGAAAAGATCGCCGAGGGCCGCAGCGGCGGAACCACGCAGGCCGAGAGCCGCGTCTACAACGAACGCCTGATCGTCTCGCTGATCCGCCGGCACGGCCAGCTGGCCAAGACCGATTTGACGCGGCTGACCGGGCTGGCCGCGCAAACCATCACCACCATCGTCAACCGCGCCGCCGACAACAAGCTGCTGCTGCGCCTGGAGCCTTTGCGCGGACGGCTGGGGCAACCCTCGGTTCCCTATGCGTTGAACCCGAAAGCCGCGTACGCCTTCGGCCTCAAGGTCGACCATCGCAGCGCCGATGTCGCCCTGGTCAATTTCGTCGGCGACGTGATGGCGTTCGAACGCACGCTGTTCGACTATCCGACGCCCGTCGAGGTGATGAAATTCGCCAAGGGCGCCATCGCGCGCATGTGCCGCAAGCACAAATCGATAGAAAAAGACCGCATCGCCGGTCTTGGCATCGCCTCGCCATTCCATCAGTGGAACCTGAGCGAAGAGGGCGCGGTGCCGGCAGGCAGGCTGGATGCCTGGAAGGAAATCGACATTCGCGCAGAACTGGACCGGGCGTTCGACTGGCCGGTGTTCCTCTACAACGACGCCACGGTGTCGGCCGCGGCCGAACTGATGTTTGGCGCCGGCGGATCCCGCGCCGACTTTCTCTATGCCTATGTCGGGCACTTCATCGGCGGCGGCCTGGTGCTCGATCATCACTTGTTCCCCGGCCGCAACAAGCTGGCCGGGGCACTGGGCGACATGCCGGTGCCCGCGCCGGGGCGCAAGGGCGACCGGATGACGCCGCTGCTGCGCGTCGCTTCGCTGCATTCGCTCGCCGGCAAGCTCAACGACCAGGACAATGGGGAGAAGGACGCCGGCCGCATCTGGTCGTCGCCCGACGATTGGGGCGACCTTGGAGAGCCGGTCACCGCGTGGATCGATGAGGTTTCGGACGGGCTTGCCTATGCCGCCCGCAGTGCCGTTGCCTTGCTCGACATCGACAATGTGGTGATCGATGGCGCCATACCCAATGGCGTGCGCAAGGAGATCGCCAAGGCCATGCGCAGAAAGCTGGCACGGATCCTTGTCGATCGCCCCGAGCCGTTCTCCGTCATCGAGGGGACGTTTGGCCATCTCGGCCCCGTCATCGGCGGCGCCAGCATTCCGCTGCTGGTGAAATATTCGAACGACAAGGAATTGCTCTTCAAGGAATAGGCGCGCAGCCGCCGGCACCAGGCATTCCCCCAAAACAGCGAACTGTGAGACTTGTCACATACCTGCTCGTGAAGCGCGTGCTACTTGCACTCTGCGGTCGGTCGACGCCGAAAGAAATCGCCTGCCATGGTCTGGCGGTGACGGGCCTTTCACTTTATGCTGTGGCAGGTTGCATACTCTCAACGGACCTTGATGCCGCAAGCGGTGTTCTCGTCGGCGTCAGGCCGCGACCAGGAGTTTTGTCATGCTCCGACTTTGCGGATTCATCGCGGCCTTCATCCTTGCCGGCTTCACAAGCTTCGAGGCCTGCGCCGATCGAAGGGTCGCGCTCGTCATCGGCAATTCCGATTATCGCGACATCCCGGCGCTGAAGAACCCGGCCAAGGATGCCCAGGACGTATCGGCCACGTTCCGGCTGGCCGGCTTCGAGGTTTTCGTCGCCGAGAACCTCACCAAGCAGCAGTTCGAAGGCCAGTTCCGGGACTATCTGGCCGCCGCCGACGGCGCCGATCTCGCCGTCGTCTACTATTCCGGGCACGGCTTTCAGATCGGCGGCGAGAATTTCCTGATACCCGTCGACGCCTCGTTGAAGAAGGCGGCCGACATCGAGGTCCAGGCCATCAAGCTCAACGACGTGCTGGAGCAGCTGCGCTCGAAGTCGAAGATCCAGGTGATCATCCTCGATGCCTGCCGCAACAACCCCTTCCCGCGCAACAATTACTGGCTGCGCGACCAGCTTGTCACCACCGGCAATACCGGGCTGGCGCAGGTGCGAAGCTCGCTCAACACGCTGATTGCCTTCGCCACCGAACCAGGCGCGGTCGCCTATGACGGCAGCGGCGACCTCAGCCCGTTTTCATCGGCCTTTTCGCGGCGCGCGCTGGCGCCGAACCAGGAGATCCGCACGGTCATGTCGGCGGTGCGCCGCGATGTCGTGCAGGCCACCAACGGCATGCAGGTGCCCTGGGAAAATTCCTCGCTGATCGATGACGTGGTGCTGGTGCGCCGCAACAACCGGCCTTCGCTGCCGCCAGTGCTGGAGAAGGTAGTGCTCTCAGGGGTCGGTCCTGTCGCTCTCGGCCTGCCGGAGCCGGTCGATGTCGATGGCGGCGCTATCAGCGTCAGCATCGAACGTCCGCCGGCAATGGGCCGTCTGGTGCTGGACGGCAAAGACGTCGCGGTGGGCGAACCGATCGCCGGCAAGGACCTGCCGCGCCTGCAAATGGATGTCCCCAAAGGCGCCGCCACGCAGGACGAGGTGGATATGCTGGCCTATGCCACGCATGACAATTGGGGCGGCGGGAGCCAGGGCATACTCGTGTTCCGCGTCAAGAGCGGCGAAGGTGCGGCGGGTCAGCAGATCATGGCTTCGCTCGAGGCCGAGCAGAAGCAGCAGGTGCTGGATCGCGGCATCCACATCACCGGCGCTGCCGAAGCGATCGAGGACCGCAAGCTTGATATTCCCGTCGGCGTCGGCCCGGTCGCGCTCAATCTGGATTTCCCCACCGACGATCCGGCGGTCAGCCTGAAGGTCACGGGGTATCCGGCAACGGGAACGCTGTCGTTGCCTGATCGAACCTTGTCGCCGCAATCCAGCCTTCTGGCCGGTGAAGTCGACCATCTTCGTTACGAGCCGCAGATCGGCGCCGGCGCGCCGGTCGAGGTCGGCTTCGAAATCCGTGCCGACAGCAGCTCCGCCAAGCCGGCGACGATGAAGCTGTCGCCGACGGTCGATGCTTGCGATACCGCCGCCGGCGAGCCTCTCGACCTGCAAGGGGTGGTGCCCGGCCTGCTGCCCAACGAGATCGGCGCAGGTGCGGTGGCGGTCTGCGAGGCCGCGGTGAAAACCTATCCCGATGTCGCCCGCTTCCGCTACGAACTCGGCCGCGCACTGCTTGCGGCCGGCAAGGTCGGCGAGGCCAGGACAGCCATCGAGGACGCCGCCAAGAAAGGCCATGTGCGCGCGGTGTTCGAGCTTGGCTATCTCTACGCAATTGGCGTTGGAACCGGCGTCGATCACACGCAAGCCAACGCCCTCTACAAGGCAGCTGCCGACAAGGGCGATCCCTACGGGATGATGGCCTGGGGCCGCGCTCTGTTCAACGGCTACGGCATCAAGCCCGATACCGGCCAGGGCCTGGACCTGCTGCTCAAGGCGGCGGCGATGGGGCACACCTATGCCATGAACGAGCTCGCATCGATCTTCACTCAGGGCCGTAACGGCGTGCCGGCCGATGCGGCCCGCGCCGTTGCCTTTCTGCAGGCGGGTGTGCAGCGCCAGGACATGTATTCGATGAACCTGCTCGGCCGCAATTACCTCGCCGGCCAGGGCATCGACAAGGATCCGAAGACGGCGCAGGCGCTGTTCCAGCAGGCCACCGATCTTGGCCAGGCCTACGCTCCGGGCAGCCTTGCCCGCATGTACAGGGATGGCATCGGCGTGCGCCAAGACCCTGCGGAAGCGCAAAGGCTCTTCGAACTGGCGACCGCGCGCGGCGATCCGTCGAGCGCCTATGATCGCGCGGCGCTTGAAATGGCGAAAGGCGACACGGCCGATCAGGCTGTCGCGGTGCGTTTCCTGGCATTCGCCGTCGCGCTCGATCTGCGCAAGGAGTTTCCGGACGCCAAGAAAGGCCTGGCGCAGTTCGGCTCGAAGCCGAAAACGGCGGCTCTGGACGCGCTGCGTCAAGAACTCAAGTCGAAGATCCCCCCGTCTGGTTCGCTGGACATGCAACTGGTCAATACGGCCCGGGGGGTCTGGGAAGAAGCCAATCCGCGTCGGGATTTGTTCTGAACAAAGGAGGCCATGGTGGGCAAGGCATTCAAGCAGATATTCATCGGGACAATTCTGTCCGGCGTTCTGGCCGGGCTCATGGGCTGCACGTCGGTGTCGCCAATATTTGAGCCGGCGCCGCCGGTGGAACATCGCAAGGTGGTTCGCGCGGCGCCGCAGCCGAAGGTGATCAGATACAAGAAGGCGGTCGCTCGCAAAGTGGTGAAGCCGTCCGAGGAGACTCCACAAAAGCCGCCTGTGATTCCTGCCCTTGGCGGAGGCGGAGGCGCTGGCGGAGGAACCGGCAGTGGCGGCAACAGTTGGTGACGCGATCGTCAACCAAAGCAGGCGCCGCCGCGCTCAGCGACCCCAAAGGGTCTTGTTGAATTCCGCATGGGCTTTGGACAACGTCAAGCCGACGTCGTCCATCCACGCCTCGGCATTGGCCGCCCCGCGCAACGCTGCGCGGAAAAAGCGGCCGACGACCGCCACCGGATCGAACCGGCGAGCCGCCAATGCCCGATGGGCCTGTTGTGTTTCGAGATAGCGGGCCAGCGCAATATCGTGACGCGATGGTGCGCCAAGCTCCTGCCGGCCGCGCCCGGGGTCGTCATGCCAGATGGGCCACTCGGTCGGGCCAGGGTGATGCACGGTATCCTCCTGCGAAAAGAGATCCAGTGCGACAATCTCCTCAAGCGCCGTGAGCAACGCGTGGGAACCTGCGTGATGGAATCGTGAAAAGCGCCTCGGCGGCGGAATAAGTGTTGAAATGGACCGAGCTTGAGCGGATCGTCGTCGCGCTGTGACCGTGGCGGATCCGATGACCGGACCTTATCTTCACCTGCTGGGTGGTTTCGACTTTGCTGGCGTCGGGGCCACGGTTCCAGCCATCAGCCGCAAGGCGCGTGCGATGGTCGCCTATCTCGCGCTGCAGTCGGGGCATTCGCAGTCGCGCGAGAAGCTGGCGACCCTGCTCTGGGGCATCAACAGCGAGGCCCAGGCGCGAATGAGCCTGCGGCAAGCGGTATCGTCTGTCAGGAAGGCCATGCAGACGTGCGGCGGCGGCCGCTTCCTCACCGATGGCAACAGCGTCGCTCTGCATCTCGACGGCCTTGATTTCGACGTCGCGCGGTTCGAGGCGCTGGTCGCCAGCCCGGCACCCGAAGACCTCGAACTGGCGCTCAATGTCTACCGCGGCGACCTGCTCGACGGCTTCGGCCTGAAGGAGGAGCCATTCGAGGACTGGCTGAGGATCGAACGCGAGCGGCTGCGGGCACTGGCCGTCGCGGCGCTCGACAGGCTCGTCGCGCATTATGCAGCGACGAACGATCCTGCCGCATGCGTGCGCGCGGCGGCGCGCCTGCTGGCCATGGACCCGTTGAGGGAGGATGTCCACCGTGCCCTGATGCGCGCCTATGCGGCGCAAGGCAGGACCAATCTCGCGCTGAAGCAATATGAGCACTGCCGCACCGCGCTTCTACGCGATCTCAAGCTGCAGCCGGAGCCGGAGACGCGGCAATTGTTCGAGACGCTGCGCACACGCCGCACAATGGCGCCGGCACGGCCACCCACGACTGATGCGGATGACGCTACCGGCTTCAGCCACGAACTCGCAGCCCCCCCGACCCACTATGTCAAATCGGTCGGGATCAACATCGCGTATCAGGTGACCGGCGACGGTCCGGTCGACCTGATCCATGTGCCGGGATGGGTCTCCAACCTCGACCACGCCTGGGGCTCGCCGCGGCTTTCGCATGTGCACCGGCGGCTCGGCACTTTCTCGCGCCTAATCCGCATGGACAAGCGCGGCACCGGGCTCTCGGACCGCAATGTCGGTCTGCCGACCCTGGAAGAGCGGATGGAAGATGTGCGGGCAGTGCTGGATGCGGTTGGCTCGAAGCGCACGGTGCTTTTCGGCAGCTCCGAGGGCGGCCCGATGTGCATGCTGTTCGCGGCGACCTATCCCGAGCGCACAGCGGCACTCGTGCTCAATGGGGCCTACGCCCGCGGCAGGTGGTCACAAGACTATCCGTGGGCGAAGACAAGCGAGCAGGTGGAAGAGGATCTGGCGATCGTCGAGAAAGAATGGGGAGCGGCGGCGGATATGAGCAACGCGGCGCCCAGTCTGATGAGCGACACGTTCGAGACAGAATGGTTCGCCGCCTATCTCAGGAATTCTGCCTCGCCCGCCGACGCGATCGCCCTGTGGCGCTGGGGAGCCGAAATCGATGTTCGCGACATTCTGCCTGCTGTCCATGTTCCGACACTGATCATGCAGACGACTGGCGACGGCTGGGTGAAGCGGGAAGAAGGACGTTACCTGGCGACGCACATCGAGGGCGCCCGATACATTGAGTTCGCCGGCCGCGACCACGTCATCTGGGGCGAGAATTCCGATCGGATCGTCGACGAGATCCAGGCTTTCGTCACCGGCGCCTTGCCGGCGGCCCCAGGCGAACGGCTGCTTGTGTCGGTGCTGTCCCTCGATATGACGGGCTCGCCTTTCGGCATCGACCCGGCCGAGCGGCACGCCGAAGCGCTCCGTGGCGAACTCCTCGCGGCCGAAGGCAGAGAGATCAGCCGATCGGACGGCAAGGTGCTCGCGGTGTTCCAGCGGCCAACGCGGTCGATCCAGTGCGCGATCGCCATCCGCGATCGCTTGCGGCAATCCGGTGTCGAGGTCCGCTCGGCGGTGCATATCGGCGAGTGCGAGCAGCGGGGCCATCAATTTTCAGGCGCGGCGATCGAACTGTCATCGCGTCTGCTTGACCATGCGCGGCCGGGCGAAATCATCGCATCAAGGACGGTGCGCGATCTCGTGATCGGCTCCGGCCTGCGGTTCGAGGAGCGTGGCGAAATGGCGGCAAGCGGGCTGCCCGGCGCGTTTCGGTTCTATGCGGTCGATGGTTCGGCTTGAGCCGCTAGGTCACCTCTTCCCTGCCCCGAACCGCAGCCCGTCCATCAGCAGCTTGACCAGCCGGCGCGAGCGGTCGCGCCAGTCCTTGGTGTCGGGGGCCGAGTAGATGCCGCCGAGTGCGTGCAGCACATCGGAGGCGTCGACGTCGCTGCGGATCGAGCCTTCGGCCACCGCCGCCTCGACCAGTTGCCGCAAGGCCAGCGACACCCGGCCCGACATGTCGGAGAACACGGCGGAATTGGTGTTGAACAGGATGCGCAGGCTGGCCGCCAAGCCGCGCTTGGTGGCGATGTAGTCGACGAAGCGCTGCATCCACTGTTCCAGCGCCATGTCGGCCGAATGGTGGCTGGCGAGGTCATCGGCAGCCGCGCAGAGCGCCTCGACTTCACGCCGGTAGACCACTTCGACCAGATGCTCGCGGGTTGGGAAATGCCGGTAGAGCGTGCCGATGCCGACGCCGGCCTGGCGCGCGATCTCCTCCAGCGAGGCATCGACGCCGTGCGCGGCAAAGGCCGCTGCCGCAACCTCGACCAGCCGGTCGCGGTTGCGCTGCGCATCGGCGCGCAGTTGCCTTGGCGCTGCGGCTTCGCGCTTCTCGTCGGCAATTGCTTGCGACTGCTCGGTCAATTTTTTCTCCACTGTCGATATATGGGGGCTTGAACCCAAAGGGGTAAGCCCCCAACTAGATAAACGGAGGCGCCTCCGTTTTAGTGGAGCAGCCTTATCATATAATCAGGGGAGCCGGTATGTCACGTGTTGAGATTGTGAAGACTTAAGCATCCCTGCCCGCTGGAGAGTCGGGGCGGCAGAGCTGCCAATCTCCCCCCTCGTGGGGGAGATGTCCGGCAGGACAGAGGGGGGCGCTGTCCCGCCAGCCTATCAAGGCCTGACCAACACCCGCTTGGAAAAGGTCTATTTCGACGCATGTAAATCGGGAACGTCGCATTCCTTCGCGCCCCCCTCTGCCCTGCCGGGCATCTCCCCCACAAGGGGGGAGATTAGGCGCACCGTCGCCTCTTCCCGTGTCCTCTCCCACTCGAGCCCCATCAATCCCTAGCGTCAAGCAACTGGAGCCAGACGCCTCATGATCGACCAAACCAAATCCATCACTATCCCAATCCGTCTCACCATCAACGGACACAGTCACGAACTGCAGGTCGAGCCGCGCGTCACGTTGCTCGACGCCTTACGCGACCGTCTTAACCTGACCGGCACCAAGAAGGGTTGCGACCAGGGCCAGTGCGGCGCCTGCACGGTGCATGTCGAGGGACAGCGCGTGCTGGCCTGCCTGACGCTTGCAGCACAGGTCGAAGGCCGCGAGATCACCACCATCGAAGGATTGGCCGGCGACGACGGCACGCTTAACGCGGTTCAGACTGCTTTCCTCGACCAGGATGCTTTCCAGTGCGGTTACTGCACGCCGGGACAGATCATGTCGGCGGTCGGCTGCATCCGCGAGGGCCATGCCGGCTCGGATGACGAGATCCGCGAATACATGGCCGGCAATCTGTGCCGCTGCGGCGCCTATCCGCACATCGTTGCCGCCGTGCGCCAGGCGGCACTGGAGGTCGCGTCATGAGGGATTTTTCCTACGTTCGCGCCGATAGCATCGATGCGGCACGACAGGCGGCCGCCCTGCCTGGGGCCATGCTGCTTGCCGGTGGCACGACGCTGGTCGATCTCGCCAAATGCGGCGTGGCCGAACCCGACAGCCTGGTCGACATCACCCATCTCAAAGGACTCGACGCCATCAAGGTCGACGCTGACAGTGCCATGATCGGCGCGCTGGCCAAGATGAGCCACGTCGCCGACCATGCCGAGATCAAGAGCCGCTTTCCCGCGGTCTCCGAAGCGCTGTGGCAGGCGGCTTCCGCGCAACTGCGCAACATGGCGACCATCGGCGGCAATCTGATGCAGCGCACGCGCTGCCCCTACTTCCGCGATCCCGCGAATTTTTCCGCCTGCAACAAGCGCTCGGCCGGCAGCGGCTGCTCGGCAATCGGTGGCGTCACCCGCGGCCATGCCGTGCTCGGCACCAGCGACGCCTGCATCGCCATGTATCCCGGCGATCTCGCCACCGCGCTGGTTGCCTTCGACGCCGTGGTTCATCTTGGCGAACGCCAGGTTGCCGTCGACGACTTCTTTCTCCTGCCCGGCGCCACGCCCGACAGGGAACATGCCATCCAACCGGGCGAGATGATCACGGCCATCAGCATACCGGCTTCCGGCACGGCCCGGCGTTCGACCTATCTCAAGGTTCGCGACCGGCAGTCCTATGAGTTCGCCGCCGCAAGTGCCGCGGTCGGCATCGACTTCGAAACCGATGGCCGCACCATCCGCGACCTGCGCGTCGCGCTCGGCGGCGTCGCGACGAAGCCGTGGCGGGCGCACGCCGTGGAAGCGGCGCTGAAGGGCAAGGTGCTCAGCGAAGACAGGGTGCGGGCAGCCAGCTTGCTCGCCATGGAAGGGGCGATCGACCACGGCGCCAACCACTACAAGATCGAACTGGCGCCGCGCGTCGTTGCCCGCGCCATCCTCAAGACGGGAGCCATGGCATGACCATTCACGACCCAAGAACACGGCACGGCGACGCTTCGGACGGCACTGCCGATCAGGTTGGCGGGCGGCTGTCGCGCGTCGACGGCCCGGCCAAGATTACCGGTGCGGCAAAATACGCCGTCGAGCAGCAACTCGATGGGCTAACCTCGGGCGTCCTGGTCGAAAGCACGATCGCGTCAGGCAAGGTGCGCTCGATCGACACGTCAGCCGCGGAGGCGGCACCTGGTGTGCTCAAGGTGCTGACGCCGGACACCATCATGCCGCTGAAGACTGCATCGGACTGGTTCGGCACACCGCCGCCGGACAAGCCCTACTGCCCGCTGGCGCGCGATATCACCTTTTCGGGCCAGCATGTCGCCGCGGTCATCGCGGAGACCTTCGAGCAGGCCGTTGCGGCAGCGGCGATGGTCAAGGTCAGCTATGACGAGACGCCGGCCATCGTCGACCTCAGCGACGCCAAGGCGGGCGACGGCATTCCGATCGCCGCCATGACCAAGGAATGGGGCGATGCGCAGGCCGCTTTCGCCGCTGCCCCGGTGCGCGTCTGCGGCGCCTATAACACGCCGCGCGAATACCAGGCGCCGATGGAGCCGCATGGCCTCATCGCCCGCTGGGAGGGCGACCGGCTGACCGTGTGGGAACCGAGCCAGTGGCTCGACGGTATGGCCCGCACCTATGCCGAATGGTTCGGCGTGCCGTTCGAAAATGTACGGCTGGTCTCGCCCTATATCGGTGGCGGCTTCGGCTCCAAGGCGCTGGCGCTCGGCCACGGCGCGGTAGCGGCTGCCGCAGCCAAGATGCTGGGACGGCCCGTGAGGGTGGTCATGACTCGGCCGCAGACTTTTACCGGCTATGGCGGCCGCGCCGCGACCCGCCAGACGGTGACGATCGGCGCCGACCGTGACGGAAAAATCCAGTCGATCGTGCATCGCGGCGTCAATGAAACGTCGATCGACGGCATGTGGGTCGAGCCGTTGGGCGTGGTCACCTCGATCATGTATGCGACGCCCAACTTCTCCTCGAAGCAGAATGTCGTGCGGGTGAATTCGGTGGTGCCCGGCGCCATGCGCGCGCCGGGCGAAAACCCTAGCGCCTTCGGCATCGAAAGCGCCATTGACGAGCTCGCCTACGAGGTCGGCATCGATCCGCTGGAGATCCGGCTGAGGAACTACGCCGAGCAGGATCCGCACGCAAAAAAGGCCTGGTCGACGCGGCAGTTGCGCGAGGCTTTCGCGGCTGGCGCCGAACGCTTCGGCTGGGCCCAGCGCACGTCCAAACCGCGTTCAATGCGCGACGGCAACCAGCTGATCGGCTGGGGCGTCGCCGCCGGCACCTACCCGGTGCGGCGCGCTTATGGCGAGGCCATCGTGCGTATCCTTGCCAACGGCTCGGTCGAGGTCGAAAGCTCCTCGATCGACATGGGCCAGGGCACCTACACGATCCTGGCGCAGACGGCGGCCGAAACGGTAGGCGTGGCGGCCGACCATGTCGTGGTGAAGCTCGGTGATTCCCGGTATCCCCGCGCCGGCGTCGCCGGCGGGTCGCGGCTGGCCGGCGTGATGACGGGCGCGGTCTACAAGGCGGCGACATCGGCGCTCGACCAGCTGGTCGGTCTGGCGATCAGCGATTCGCGCTCGCCCTTCCACGCGCTGCAGGCGAACACGCTGGTCGTCGCCAACGGCCGCATCAGGTCGCCGCGCGGCGATGGTCCCGATGTCTCGATCGCCGACCTGCTGGCCAGCGTCGGCCGCGACCGCATCGAGGCCACAGGCGACACCATGCCGGCGAACTCGACGGCCGCCGATCGCTACAAGAACTACACCACCATCGCGGCGGCATTGCCGCACACCGAGGGCGACTATTCGCGCCACTCCTGGTGCGCGCATTTCATCGAGGTGCGCGTCGACGAGGATTTCGGCACGGTGCGCGTATCGCGCGTGGTGTCGGCGCTGGATTCGGGCCGGCTCTACAACCCGAAACTCGCCGAAAGCCAGTGGAAGGGCGGCATCATCATGGGCATCGGCCAGGCGCTGCTCGAAGAAGGCATCGTCGACCGCAGGCATGGCCGCATCGTCAACAACAATCTCGGCGACTATCTGGTGCCGACCAATGCCGACATCCCCGATATCGAGGTCATCTCGGTCGGCATTCCCGACCTGCACTCTTCGGTGCTCGGCGGCAAGGGTGTCGGCGAACTGGCCATCGTCGGCGTAGCGCCAGCGATCGCCAATGCGGTGTTCCATGCGACGGGAAAAAGAGTGCGGGATTTGCCGATCACGCTGGAGAAGTTGATCTAGGAAGCGGCGTGCGTAATCTCCCCCCTTGAGGGGGAGATGTCGCCGAAGGCGACAGAGGGGGTCGCCTCTCGTAGAGCGCCAACCTCCTTCCGCCGCAGTAGGTCGAGCCCGGTCGGACCGACCCCCTCTGCCCTGCCGGGCATCTCCCCCTCAAGGGGGGAGATTGGCTGCTCGCGCGCCTCGGCTACCAGTCGAGCTTGAACGCAAGCTTGCCGAAATGCTGCCCGCCTGCCGCCATGTGCGCGTAGGCTTCGGCCGCCTGCTCCTGGCTGAACACCTTGTCGACGACCGGGTCGATGCGGGCGGCGGCGATGGCGCGGACGGCGGCGCGAAGGTCAGATACCGACCCGGTGTTATTGCCGACCACCTTCAGCGCCTTGATGATGATCGGCAGCAGGTCGACCGTGGCCTCGGCGCCGGTGACGAAACCGATGGTGAACAGCGTGCCGCCAGGCGCGGTGGCGTTGACGGCGCGGGCGAAGGTGGCGGTGCCGGCGGTCTCGACGACGAGGTCGGCGCCGAGGCCGCCGGTCAGTTCCAGCACCTTGCCGTCCCAGTCGGGTGTCGCGCGGTAGTTGATGAGATGATCGGCGCCGAGTGCCTTCGCCCGCCCCAGCTTCTCGTCCGACGAAGAAGTGATGATGACGGTGGCGCCGGCGGCTTTCGCCAGCTGCAGGGTGAAGATGGAGACGCCGCCGGTGCCGAGCAGCACGACGACCGAGCCCGGCCCGACATCGGCGGCGCGGACGGCGTTCCAGGCGGTGGTCCCGGCGATCGGCAGCGTCGACGCCGCCTCGAAGGAGAGACGAGCCGGTACCGGCACGAGCGAGTTGGCCGGCAGCGCGACATATTCAGCGAGCGACCCCGGCAGCGAAATTCCGCGCATCTGTGTCATCTCGTTAGGCCGGGGCGGACCGCCGATCCAGCGCGGCTTGGCATGGGCAACGACGCGATCGCCGACGGCGAAATCCGTAACGCCCTCCCCCAGCGCGACGATCTCGCCGGCGCCGTCGGCGACGGGAATGAGCGGAAAGCCGGGCACGCGATAATTGCCGCTGGCCACCGCCACATCGACGAAATTCAGGCTCGCGGCGCGCTGGCGGATCAGCACTTCGCCGCGCTGCGGTTCAGGCGTGGCAATGGTGGTGGCGCGAAAGGCGTCCAGTTTGGCGGCGGTCAGTTCGATGGCTTTCATGGCTCACGCATTCCTGTTTAAGGGGTCAATCGTCAGGATTGAGTGAAGCTATCTGCTGCGCTACAAGCAGATAATCCGGAATTTTTACATTTGAGTCCTGTGCTTTATGCAGCAATCACACGACCCCGCCAGCCTTGCCGAAATGGCCGCCTTTGCGGCCATCACCGAAGCGCGCTCCTTCACCAAGGCAGCGTTGCGCGTCGGGCGCGACTCGACGGTTCTGTCACGCCGCCTGCAATCGCTGGAGCAGCGGCTCGGCGTGCGGCTGCTGCACCGGACCACCCGAAGCGTATCGTTGACGGAGGCGGGAGCGGAGTTCCTGGTACGCGTCCGCGCCATCCTGGCCTCGGTAGACGAAGCCCAGGCTGCTGCTTCCGCGCATGCCAGCGGGACGCCGCGCGGCTTGCTGCGGCTGGCGCTGCCGGGAACCTTTGGGCGTATGTGGATCGGGCCGCTGTTGCCGCACTTTCTAGCGACGTTCCCGGATGTCCGCATCGAGGCCGAGTTCTCCAACCGGTTCGTCGATCTCGTTGCAGAGAACTTCGATGTCGCCGTCCGTCTCGGCGCGCTGGAGGACTCGCGCCTGGTGGCGCGCAAGATCGCGACACGGAGGCGGTTGCTGTGCGCTGCTCCCTCCTACCTCGCCCGCAGGGGCGCGCCGGAAGCGCCGGAAGCGCTGACCGAACACGCCTGCCTCGGCTTCTCCGGCTTCCAGACCTTTCCCACCTGGGAGATGACCGACAGTTCGGGCCGCCGCGTTAACGTCGAAGTCTCGGGGCCGATGGTTTGCGACGATGCCGAAGTGCTGGTCGAAGCCGCGGTGCAAGGCCTCGGCCTGATGATGAGCACCGATTGGCTGGTCGGGCGCGAACTCGCCGACGGACGGCTGGTGCCGTTGCTGGAGGACTGGACGCTGGCCGACGAAGGCGCTGTCTATGTCGTCATGCCCTCGGCCAGGGGACAAGCCGCCAAGACACGCGCCTTCGCCGAATGGATCGGCAAGCGCTTCGCGCCGGAGCCGCCCTGGACGTCGAGGCCGGTCTCAAAGGCTTGATCAATGGGGCGCGCCGGGGGCTAAGACGGCATATGCCGCTGTCACCAGGCCTTTTGTCCTGTATGATCTCGTTGAAGGAAGCTTGGGAGGGGATCATGCAAAGTGCATTGGCGAAGTTCATCATGGCAGGTTCCGTTCTTGCCGCGCTGCAAGCCGCGCAGCCGGCTTTTGCCGCGTCCTGCAGTTGGAGCGCCAAGATGGAAGAAGACGAAGGCGGCAGCGTGCTGACGGCTTCGGTGTGCGGCGGACCGAAGGCCGATGCGCATCTGATGCTCGTCTGTTTCGACAAGCCGGTGC
The DNA here is from genome assembly GCF_040321695.1 of Mesorhizobium sp. M0292. Lineage (NCBI taxonomy): Bacteria > Pseudomonadati > Pseudomonadota > Alphaproteobacteria > Hyphomicrobiales > Phyllobacteriaceae > Mesorhizobium > Mesorhizobium sp. M0292. The sequence goes on along the minus strand of NZ_JAMYSB010000022.1, from coordinate 40,075 downwards.
TGAGCTACGATCTGGGTGCGGCCGGCCAGCAGCTGGAGCCCGGCATCAGCGCTTCCTTCACCTTCAAGGGTGGTGACAAGAGCGTGACCAAAAAGCTCGACCTCGAAGCCATGTATAATTACTTCACGGCTGAGCTGAGCAAAGACGATCCACTGCTCGGCCTGTTGCGCGGCAAGGGCGACGTCACGGTTACGGCCGACAAATATGGCGGGAACAGCTTTCCACTGACCGGCTCGAGCGCGGCCATCGGCAAGGTGCTGGCGCAGTGCGGCAAAGGTTCGGCCGGCGACGCGGACTGAAGCTCCCTACTTTCGACCACGCAGCTTGGTCCCGCGCCTCCGTCAGGGCAAAGCCAAGCAGGTTCTCGCCGCGCCCGGTTTGCCGTTTCGCTCATCGACGGGGGCACGGGTTTTGGAGGCGCAACATGCGGCCTGAGTTTTCAACGCGAGCTGCGCTCTCCCTCCGGTGTCGCCACCAGCGAGGCGGCGGCGGCATTGGCGGTGGCAATCGCCGCTTCCACCGGATGGCCACGCGCGAGGCCTGCCGCGAAGGCGCCGACGAATTCGTCGCCGGCGCCATGGGTGCTGACGACTTTTACCGGAATGGCCGCCAGCGCGAAGGCCGCGCCGATCCGGTCGCAATAAGCGACACCTTCGCCGCCGGCGGTGACGATCGCCGAGGGGTAGGTATCGATCAGCCGCCGCGCGGCTTCGGTTGCGCCGACGAGCGTATCGACGACCGGAACGCCGGCCAAAAATTCCGCTTCGATGGCGTTGACGATGACGATGTCTATCAGCGCGGTCAATTCGGCCGACAGTGTTCGCGCCGGTGCGGCGTTGAGCACGACGCGGCCGCCGGATGCCTTCACCGCGCGCGCGGCAGCGATGTTTGCGGCCTCGGGCACTTCGTTTTGCAGCAACAGCACTGCCGTCTGTACCACCACCTCCCTTGCTGCCACGACGTCATCATCGTCCAGCGTGAGATTGCTGCCGGAGACGATCACCGCACCATAGTCGCCATCGCTGTCTAAGATCGCCACGCTCATGCCGGAGCCTGCGCCTGCCGCCACGCGCACGAAGCGGCGATCGACGCCGGCGCGATCTAGATTGGCCAGCAGCGCCGTGCCGAAATCGTCGTCGCCGACGGCGCCGATCATCGCCGCGCGCACGCCGGCGCGTGCCGCCGAGACCGCCTGGTTGCCGCCCTTGCCGCCGCATTTCGGCTGCCAGGCACGGCCGGTCACCGTCTCCCCCTTGCGCGGACGGTCGGGCGCGTCGACCATGATGTCGTAATGCAGGCTGCCGAAGACGGTGACCAGCGGAACCGTCATGTGCCCCGGTCTTTTCGCTTCGAGGTGACCGCCGACATGGTGCGGCCGAGATTGCGCTCCGCCGCCTGATAGTCGCGCTGTGCCACCGCCACGAACAGCGCGTCGAGAATGTTGAGCTGCGCGATGCGCGCCGCCGCGTTCTCGCCCATCAGCGGCGATCCTTGCGCGGTCGAGCACAGCACGATGTCGGCAATCTGGGCCAGCGGCGAGTTGTCGTAATTGGTGATGGCCAGCGTGCGGGCGCCGTTCTTGCGGGCAAGATGGATGGCGTCGATGACGGCCGACGTGTTGCCGGAATGCGAGAAGCCGACGGCTATGTCGTCGGCCCCAAGCAGCGAGGCCGACATCAGCATCATGTGCGAGTCGTCATAGACCGATGCGCGGATGCCGATGCGCAGGAATTTGTGCGAGACATCGCGGGCGATCTGGGCGGAGCCGCCGACGCCATAGAAATCGCGGTTCCTGGCGCGGTAGAGCAGATCGGCGGCACGGTCGAAATCGTCCATGTCGAGGATCGCGAGCGTCTCCTCCAGCGCCTGGATCGAGGTGCGGAACACTTTCTGCACGATCTCGGCCGAGCTGTCGTCGACCGACAGTTCCTGGTGCATCTCGGCGGTCGGGAGGCGGCTGTATTCATAGACGGCGGTGCGGAAGTCGCGGTAGCCGGAGAAGCCGAGTTTCTTGGCGATCTTGACCACCATCGCCTCCGACACGCCGGCCTCCTCGGCGATCTGCTTGAGCGGAATGGTCTCGTCGAAACCGCGCCGGCCGAAGACGGTTTCCACCACCTTGGCCTCAAGCGGGGTGAGATGCGGCATCATCATGCGGATGCGCGGCCCCACGGCTTTCAGATCGAGATTGCTCAACGTCATCCACGTCCCCTCGTCTCCGGCCCGAGCATGGCTTCCTGGACGATAGCCTGCGACGTCACGGCGTCCTGGCTGGCCATCGCGGCGGACAGGCGGTTATCCTTCTCCAGCCGGTCGACAACGCGCAGCAGGCGCTTGACGGTGGCGATGTTGACTTCGCATTCGCGCACCGGATCGAGCCCGGTCATGTCGGGGAAAGTGTCGAAGTAGATGGCGCCGGCGTAGCCGTCGCGACGGATCTGGCGCAGCAGTTCGATGGTCTGCAGCGTGTGCACCGCGCCGACCATCAGGCCGTCGTCGCGCTTGGCATAGCCATCGTTGAGATGGACGCCGAGCAGCTTGCTGTGGCGAGCGATCAGCGCCGCGGCGAAGGCCGGCTGTTCGTCGGCATAGAGCACATGGGCAAAATCGAGCGTGACGCCGAGATTGGGTAGGCCGACATCGCGGATCGCCAGCAAGGTGGTCGCGGCATCCGGCATCAGCGAGTAGGAGCGCGGTTCGTTAGGCTTGTACTCCAGGCTGATCTGGCAGCCGGGATCATGCGCGGCAACTTCACGAATCCCCTCGATTTCGTGCTGCCAGAGCGTCGCATAGTCAGTTTGAAATGCATAGTCGAAGCCATCCTGGCCCAGCCACAGCGTCATCAGACTGGCGCCGGCCGCGCGCACCGCATCGATACCGGCCTTAGTCAAGTCGATGGCTTCGCGGCGCACCGCCGGGTCCGGATTGGTGAAGGCGCCGAGCTTGAAGGCCGGATTGGAGTAGTAACGCATGGCAAAGCCATTGATGGAAAGCCCGAAATCGTCAAGCTTTTGCGCGATCTCAGCCGGCTTTTCACCGACATGGTCGGGGAAATTAAGATCAAGGTCGGTCAGCCCGTCGACCTTGGCCGCGCGGGCTGCCATCTGCAGCATGGACGGCTTGCCGGTGAGATCAGGCCATTCGGCTTGCGGCCGCGAGGCGAAGGAATTCAGGCGGGTGGCGAAGCGACTGTTTGTCATGATGAACCTTTCAGTGTTTACTTCACATAAATACGAATATTTGTAAAGTTCTCATTTCCGAGGCGGTTTGTAGCGCGCAACATCCTGCTTGGCGGAGATCTTCGGCTGCGCCTCTGCATCCATGCCGGGAGTTTCGAGTCCCGCAACGGTGCGGATGCTGGTGCGAGCCCTTGCGCCCTGCCTGCCGATTGACCAATCTGGCCGACACTGTCATGAGCCGCGGTTGGGGGATCGCACATGCCAACGCTTTATCAACTGAAACCGGCCTTTCAGGCCAGGCTGCGGCCGTTGGCCGACCGGCTGGCCGATGCCGGCGTCACCGCCAACCAGATCACGCTTCTCGCCGCAGCACTGTCCATCGCCACAGGCCTGGTGGTCACTGCCTTTGCCTTCCGTCCCCTGGTGTTCCTGTTGATGCCGGTGGTGCTGTTTGTGCGCATGGCGCTCAACGCCGTTGACGGGATGCTGGCCAGGGAACATGGACAAGCATCAAAACTCGGCATGTATCTCAACGAACTCTGCGACGTCGTCTCGGACCTAGCGCTGATCCTGGCCTTTGCCACCTTGTTCCCGGCCTGGGGTGTCGTCGCCTTCGCTATTACCGCCATGCTGGTCGAGTTCGCCGGCGTGCTTGGCGTTGCCGCAGGCAGCGGGCGCAACTATGCCGGGCCGTTCGGCAAGAGCGACCGGGCCCTGGCGCTCGGCGTCATCGGCTTTCTCCTCGCTTGCGGCCTGTGGGTGGCGGGGATCGCGCCATTTGTGTTTCCGATCATGGCTACACTGTCGGGGATAACCGCCATCAACCGGATACGCAGCGGCCTTAGAGCGGGCGGCACCTGATGCCAAAGCGTCAGGCACCCGACCGCCAGAGGGAAACCATGATCCACCAGACCATCGCCGCCCTAGCACCGGCAAGCCTCGAGCGCATCGCGCAGGAGCGCACGTTCAAGAGCCATGACGGCACCGAGATCTTCTACCGCTACTGGCCGGCCGCCGGGTCGGCGCCAAAGGGTGCGATCCTGCTGTTCCATCGCGGCCACGAGCATGGCGGCCGCATGGCGCATCTGGTCGACGAGCTCGCCATGCCCGACCATGCCTTCTACGCCTGGGACGCCCGCGGCAATGGCCGATCGGCCGGCGAGCGCGGCTATGCGCCGTCCTTTGCCGCCCTCGTGCGTGATATCGACTGCCTGGTGCGCGAGATCGGCCGGGATGGTTTTGGCCAGCGCGACATCGCGCTGATCGCGCAGTCGTTCGGCGCCGTGCTGGCTGCTGCCTGGGTGCATGACTATGCGCCCGACATCCGCGCGCTGGTGGTGGCTTCACCGGCCTTTTCGGTCAAGCTCTACGTGCCCTTCGCCAAAGAGGGCATTGCGCTGTGGCAGAAGCTCAAGGGCCGCTTCTTCGTCAATTCCTACGTCAAGGCGAAGTTCCTGACGCATGATGCCGAGCGCATCGCTTCCTTCGACGCCGATCCGCTGATCACGCGACCGATCGCCTCCAACATCCTGGTCGAGCTTTACGACCACGCTGCCCGCATCGTCTCGGACGCGCGCGCCATCACCGTGCCGACGCAGCTCTTGATCTCCGGCAGCGATTGGGTGGTGCGGCATGGACCGCAGCACGAGTTCTTCGTCAATCTCGGCAGCAGCGCCAAGGAGCGGCATGTGCTGCCCGGCTTCTTCCACGACACGCTGGGCGAGCGCGATCGCAAGCAGGCGCTGGACCTGATCCGGCCATTCCTCGAAAAGCAATTTGCCACGCCGGAGAAAACCATCGACTTGCTTCAGGCCGACCGCGCCGGCTACACCCGCGACGAGGCCGAGAGGCTGGCCTCGCCGCTGGCGCTGCTGTCGCCAAAGGGTATCTACTGGGCGATAAGCCGCGCCTCGATCGGCATCGGCGCCTGGCTGTCTTCGGGCATGAAGATTGGCATCGCCACCGGCTTCGATTCCGGCTCGACGCTCGACTATGTCTACGAGAACGACGCGCGCGGCATCGGCTTCATCGGCCGCATGATCGACCGCACCTTCCTCGACGCCATCGGCTGGCGCGGCATCCGCCAGCGCAAGCTGCATCTGGAAGAGCTGATCGGCAACGCCGCCGCCAGCCTGAAGGCAGCCGGCCGTCCCGTCCACATGCTCGACATCGCCGCCGGTCACGGCCGCTATGTGCTCGATGCCATCGCCAAATGCACTGAACCACCAGCAAGCGTGCGGCTGCAGGATTATTCCGAGCTCAATGTCGGGTTGGGTTCGAAGCTGATCGCCGAGCGGCGTCTGCCGACCAGCGTCAGCTTCCACCAGGCCGACGCCTTCGATGCCGACATGCTGGCCGGGCAAAAGCCGGCGCCGGACCTCGCCATCGTCTCCGGGCTTTACGAATTGTTCGCCGACAACACGATGATTTCCCGCTCGCTCGGCGGGCTGGCCAGCGCCATGCAGTCCGGCAGCCTGCTCGTCTACACCAACCAGCCATGGCATCCGCAGCTGGAGATGATCGCGCGCAGCCTGACCTCGCATCGCGGCGGCCAGGCCTGGGTGATGCGGCGGCGCACGCAGGGCGAGATGGACCAGTTGGTGACGGCTGCCGGTTTCGAAAAGATCGACCAGCGCATCGACCAATGGGGCATCTTCACCGTCTCGGTCGCACGGCGCGTCTGAGACCATGGCCCTGCCTGTCACTGACCCTGCCCCGGCGCGGGAACCCTATTTGGGCATCGTGCTGAGGGCCGCCCTTTGGCTGGCGCTGCTGGCGCCGTTCTTCTATTCGACCTATGGCTTTGCCAACTGGCTGGCGTCGCGGCGCGACCATGTCGGCAGCATCATGTTTGCCTGGGAACACGCCATCCCTTTCGTCGCCTGGACGATCGTGCCCTATTGGTCGATCAATCTGTTCTACGGCCTATCGCTGCTGCTCAACACGACCAGGCGCGGTGTCAACCGGCTCGCCGGCCGTTATCTCTCGGCGCAGATCATTGCCGTCGCCTGCTTCATCGCGTTCCCGCTGACGGCGACATTCGTGCGGCCGGAAACCACCGGCCTGCCGGGTTTCCTGTTTGCAGTGCTCGGTGGTTTCGACAAGCCGTTCAACCAGGCGCCATCCCTGCACATCGCACTCCTGGTGATCATCTGGGACCATTGGCGTCACGTTCTGGCACGTCACCGTCTCGGCGGCATTCTCCGCCCGGTCTGGCACGTCTGGTGTTTTCTCATCGGCGCCTCGGTGCTGACGACCTGGCAGCATCATTTCATCGACATTCCGACCGGCGCCCTGCTCGGCCTGTTTGCGCTGTGGCTGTTTCCGTCCAAGGGCGAGCTGCCATTCTGGGGTTTTCGGTTGACCGCCGACCCAAGGGCGCGGCGGCTGGCGGGTTATTACGGGCTGGGGGCGGCCCTTGCCCTGGCCGGCGCTGCCGAGGGCGCGTTGGTCTCCGCCGATTTTCTCATCCTGTTGTGGCCGGCATTGGCGCTGGCCATCGTCGCCTTCGGCTATGCTGGGGCCGGCGCCAAAGTGTTCCAGAAGGCAGCCGATGGTAGCGTCTCACTGGCCAACCGTATCCTGCTCCTGCCCTACCGGCTTGGCGCCCGGATCAATGTGTGGGTATGGACCCGCCAACTGGCGCCGCAAGCGGAGATCACCGACGGTGTTTTCCTCGGCCGGTTTCCGAGTGCCGACGAGGCCAACCGCTTCGGCACAGTGATCGACCTTGCCGGCGAGATGGAACGGCCGCGCGGCGTGACCTGCCGCTGGATCAGCTACGCGATGCTCGACCTCGTGGCGCCGCCTCACGACAGGCTGGAGCGAGCGGTGGCGGCGATCGAGCTGGCGCGCCGGCGCGGCACCGTCCTGGTCTGCTGCGCGCTCGGCTTCCAGCGCAGTGCAGCCGTCGTCGCCGACTGGCTGGTTGTGACCGGACGCTCGCACACTGCCGCGCAGGCGCGCAGGAAACTCGCCGCATTGAGCCGGCCCGTGCATCTTCAGATCGGGCTGGAAGAACGGACATGAGTTGGCCGGCATGAGTGGCGAGAATTTTCCCGAGAACGCCGAAATATTCGCCGCCGGACTGATGGTGCAGGCGGTGTGGCCGATCCTGCTCGTGGTGGCGGCTGTGATGGCAGCGCCGGTCATCGGCCTGGTGGCCGGGCCGCAGACGACAGCGCTGTCCGCGGCGGCCTGGCTGGTCACGGCGGCGAGCGCCGTGGCCACGCTGGCTCTTTCGGTCTTGCTTTTGTTCGATGCGCTGCTGTTCCGGCTGATGGCAAGCCACGCCAGCGAGGCCGCCGGGGGTGCCGCGGTCGACGATGTGCTGGCGCGCATGCGCCTGAAATCCACCACTGCCGGCGGCCGCTCGCTCGACCATCGCATGGCAGGCACGCGCCGCCTGCTGACAAGGCAGCGCATGGCGCTCGCCATGTTTGCTGCGGCATCCCTTTTCGCAGCATTTGTTTGAGCCATGACAAAACTTCACCTGCGCGCCAACACCTTCACCTTGCTGCAGACGGTGACGTCGGTCGGCCTGTCGGCGGCGGCCTGGGTGGTAACCGGCGTCAGACCAATCTGGAACGGCAGCCAGCCGTCGGAGCGGCAGCGCATCTACTTCGCCAACCATGCCAGCCATGGTGATTTCATCCTGCTGTCGGCTTGTCTGAGCGAGAAGGTGCGCGCCCGCACCCATGCGATCGCGGCGGCCGAATATTGGGGCAAGTCGCGGCTGCGCCGCTTCATCGCGCAGGACATGCTGTCGTCCGTGCTCATCCACCGGCAGTGGACCGACGAAACGCAACACCCAATCTCGATCATGCTGTCGGTGCTCGACGACGGCCACTCGCTGATCCTGTTTCCCGAAGGCACTCGCAACACGACGGAGGCGGATCTGCTGCCGTTCCGCTCCGGCCTCTACAATCTGTCGATGGCGCGGCCGGATGTCGAACTCATCCCGTGCTGGATCGAGAGCATGTCGCGCGTGCTGCCCAAGGGCCAGTTCCTACCGGTGCCGCTTTTGTGCCGCGTCGTCTTTGGTCCGCCGGTGGCGATCGCGCCCGGCGAAGAACGCCGCACCTTCCTCGAGCGCGCGCGCCAGACGCTGCTGTCGCTCAACCCGCGTCCCGATCGGGACCACTAGCATGACCAGGCAAAGAGACTTCGTATGACACTGCCGCCAATGCATGAAACCGTCATCCTGCTGGCCGGCCTGATCTGCGTGCTCACCATGGCGAGCATCGTTGCCGGTATCCTCTCATGGCGGGCGCCGAAGCCGCTGCCCTCGACGCTCGTCAACTTGAACCAGCGCATCAACGCCTGGTGGGTGATGGTGCTGGCGATCACCGTCGCCTTCTTCTTCGGCCGCACCGGCATGACCATCCTGTTTGCGCTGATCTCGTTTGCCGCGCTGCGCGAGTTCGTGACGCTGACGCACAGCCGGCGCAGCGACCACTGGGTGCTGCTCGGCATGTTCGGCATCATCATTCCCTTCCAGTACTGGCTGGTGTGGACCGCCTGGTACGGGCTGTTCACCATCTTCATCCCCGTCTACTGCTTCCTCTTGATGCCGGCGATCACCGCGCTCAACGGCGACACCGAGCGCTTCCTCGAGCGCGTGTCCGCGCAGCAATGGGCGGTCATGATCTCGGTCTACTGCGTCAGCCATGTGCCGGCGCTGCTGACGCTCAACGTGCCCGGTTTCGAGGGCCGCAACCTCCTGCTCATCGCCTTCCTGATCATCACCGTGCAAGGCAGCGACGTGCTGCAATACATTTTCGGCAAGCTGTTCGGCCGGCATTTTTTGTCGCCGTCCGTTTCGCCATCAAAGACTTGGGAAGGGCTGATCGGCGGGCTGGTGTCATCGAGCCTGCTCGGCGCGCTGCTGTCGTTCCTGACGCCGTTCTCGCCGCTCGCGGCGGCAGGCGTCGCCTTCATCGCCTGCCTGATGGGGTTCCTCGGCGGGCTGGTGGCGTCGGCGATCAAGCGCGACCAGGGCGTCAAGGACTGGGGTCACCTGATCGAGGGTCACGGCGGCATGATGGACCGCGCCGACAGCCTGGTCTTCGCCGCACCGGTGTTCTTCCACATCGTCCGCTATTTCTGGACGTGAGCTAAGCCGTTCAATCGCGGATGGCGCGGCCTGCCTGCTGCAGCAATTCGAAGGCGGCGAAGCGCTTGTCGTGCCAGGGCACGAGGTCGCCACCGGCCGGGCGATAGATGTCGCCGATGCGCGACATGCCGGTCATCGCCGCGATCACATCGGGAAATTTTTGCGCCGCCACCGCAGCCAATATGGCTGAGCCGAGCAGCACCGGTTCGGGCGAGGTCGAACCGGCGACGGTCAGGCCTGTGGTGTCGGCCAAAAGCTGACGTACCAGCTCGCTTTGCGCCGCACCGCCGCTGACGACGATAGTGTCGATGGCAATGCCTTTTTTGGCCATCGCCGCCAGGATCTGGCGAACGCCGTAGCCGATGCCCAGCAGGCCGGCGACATAGAGCGCGACCAGACTGTCGAGGGACGTGTCCATGCCAAGCCCGGCGATCAGGGCCTTGGACTCGGGATCGGCGAAGGGCGAGCGGTTGCCGAGGAATTCCGGCACGACATGCAGTCCATCGGCTAGGTGCGCTACTGCGGACAGGTCGGCGGACTGTTTCGCCGCCTGCTGACCAAGCCAAGCGGTCAGGCCGAGACCTTCCGCCTTGGCTTTTGCGGATGCCTCAGCCGTGGCCGGATGGAAAGCGACGAGGTGGTCGATTGCAGCACCCGCCGCCGATTGCCCGCCTTCATTGAGCCAAAGCCCCGGCACCATCGAGGAAAAATACGGACCCCAGACGCCGGGCACGAAGGCCGGCTCGCTGGTGCTGGCCATGGTGCAGGCCGACGTGCCGAACACATAGGCCATGCGCGACTGCAAGGTGCCGACCGAGCCCTGCCCGCCAACCGTGCCGACTCCCCCGGCATGGGCATCGATCAGGCCGGCCGCAACCGGCGTTCCCGGCAACAGGCCGAGATCGGCCGCGGCGGCCTCAGTCAGGCCTTGGGCAAGCGCGGTGCCGCCCTCGACGATCTCGGTGCCGATGCGGGCAAAGCCTTCATCGGCGAGCGCGCCGAGGCCGATGGCGCGGAAATAGGCTTCGTCCCAGCGCCGCTCGTGGCCGAGATAGGTCCATTTGCAGGTCAGCGTGCAGATCGAACGCCCCAGGCTGCCGGTCGAGCGCCAGGTCAGATAGTCGGTGAGGTCGAAGAAATGCTCGGCGGCATCGAAGGTGGCGGGCAGGTTTTCGCACAGCCACAACAGCTTCGGCGTTTCCATCTCCGGCGATATGGTGCCGCCGACATAATCGAGCACGGCGTGCTTGCCGGCATTGATGCGCTGCGCCTGATCGAGCGCACGATGGTCCATCCAGACGATGATGTTGCGCTGGGCATCGCCGGAATGGCCGACCGGCAACGGCGCGCCGTCCTTGCCGACCACGACCAGCGAACAGGTGGCGTCGAAGCCGATGCCGGCAATGTCGCGCCCAGCGAGCCCCGACTTGGTCACCGCCTCGCGCACGCTGGCGCAAACCGCACGCCAGATGTCCTCGCTCGACTGTTCGGCGATTTCGCCGGGCTCGATGAACAGAGCGATGTCGCGCTTCGCCGAGGCAAGCATGGCGCCCTTGCTGTCGAACACCCCCGCCCTGGCACTGCCAGTGCCGACGTCGATGCCGAGGAAGTGGGACATGGGGAACCTCAGAAGTTAGGCAGTAGGCAGTAGGCAGTAGGCAGTAGGCAGTAGGCAGTAGGCGAGATGGTCAGCAGTGAACCGTCAGTTGCAAGAGCCTCTCCCCATTTCCTACCGCCTAACGCCTCACAAATCATTGCTCTGCGGCAGGATAACCAGATCCCGGATAGTGACATTTCTCGGCCGCGTCAGCATGAACAGCACGGCTTCGGCGACCTCGACCGGTTGAATCAGGCCGCCCTTGGCCAGTTCATCCTCAAGCTTGTCCTTCGGCCAGTCGCTGATCAGCGCTGTCACCACCGGCCCCGGCTGCACCGCGCCGACGCGCAGGCCGTGCGGGGCGACCTGGCGGCGCACCGTATGGACGAAGGCCTGCACGGCGTGTTTCGACGCTGTGTAGATCGGCTCCCAGACCACGGGCACCAGTCCGGCGATCGAAGACGTGACGATGATGTCGCCGGTCTTGCGTTCGACCATATGCGGCAGCACGGCGTGGATGGAACGAAAGACCGCATTGATGTTGAGGTTCAGCATGCGGTCCCACACATCGGGGTCGCCTTCGAGCACCGGGCCGCCGACATAGGCGCCGGCATTGGCGTGGAAGATATCGAGCGGGCCGGCCTTGTCCAGGATTTGCGGCATCATCGTCGCGACGCTGGCCGGCTTCATCAGATCGATCACCAGCGGGATCGCGTCGGGACCGAGTTCGGTGCAGACGCTTTTCAGCGCGTCTTCGGCGCGGTCGACGAGCACAACGCGAACGCCGGCGGCAATCAGCGCTCTCGCGCATTCCAGGCCTATGCCCGACGCGGCGCCGGTGATCGCCGCGACCTTTCCACTCAAATCCTGAGCCATTCTATCCTCGTATCGATTGCGGTTGCGTTCAGGCGCGGCCATGGGAAACCCGCGAGCGGCGTGCCAGGGAGTCGACGATGACCGCAATTGCCAGAACGGCGCCGGTGATCATGTAGCGAAGCGACGATGACAGATCGAGCAAGGTCAGCCCGCTGGCGATCGACTGGATGACGATGATGCCGAGCAGCGCGGAATAGGCGCTGCCACGGCCGCCAAACAGGCTGGTGCCGCCTATGACCGCCGCCGCAATGGCGTTGAGGTTGACGTCGCCGGTGCCGGCCTGCTGGCTGGCCGAGGCCAGTCGCGCCGCCGACAGCACGCCGCCGAGGGCGGCAAACATCGAGCACATGACGAAGGCGCTGAGGTAGATCGAGCGCACCTTGATGCCGGCGCGGCGCGCCGCTTCGCGGTTGCCGCCGACGGCGGTCATCGAGCGGCCCCATTGGGTGCGGGTCAGCGCATAGTTCATCGCCACCACCAGGCCGACGAACAGGCCGAACATCCACGGTATGCCGCGCGCCTGGTTGAGATAGCCGACGATCAGTTCGAGCAGGATGGTTAGGGCGGCGACGCGCACGATGAGGCCGCCGACAGACGGCGCCGACAAATTGACGGCCCGGCGGCGGCTGACGGTGCGCAGGCCGCTGATCAGCATGACGATGCCGGGCAATGCCGCCAGTGCATAGGACAGCCAGTCCGGCATGACCAGCAACTGGCCGAAATTCACCAGGTTCGAGCCATAGGGCAGATTGATCGAGCCGGTGGAGCCCAGAATATACAGCTGCAGGCCGAGCACGGCGAGCAGGCCGGCGAGCGTCGAGACGAAGCTTGGCATGCCGAGCCGGTTGAACAGCAAGGCATAGAGCGCGCCGATGAAACCGCCGACGGCAATCGCGGCGAGGATGGCGAGCGCCACCGGCCAGCCCTGGTTGACCCACAGCGTGCCCACCATGGCCGAGGCAAAGCCGCTGATCGAGCCGACCGACAGGTCGATCTCGCCGACCATCAGCACGCAGACGATGCCGAGCGCGATGACGCCGACGGTCGAGCAGTCGAACAACAGATTAACGAGGTTGCTCGACGAGACGAACACCGGATTGAGGGCGGTGAACACGCTCCAGATGATGACCAGGCCGACGATGACCGGCAACGAGCCGAGGTCGCCGGAGCGGACGCGGTCGAAGAAGGCGCTGATGGCGCCACCAACGCCGGCCTGGTGCTTGACGCGCACGTCGCTGCGGTCGAGCGCCGTCGACGAGGAGGTGTCCTGCTTGGGCTCCGCGCTCATGGCCGCTGCTCCTGGTTGTGCGCTTGTTCGGCGGCCTTGCGCCGTTCGGCGCGGCGCGACACTGCATTGTTGGTGGCGCCGGTGATGGCGCTGACCAGTTCCTGGTTCGAGGCGTCGGGTTCGAAGACGCCGTTGTTGCGGCCGAGCCTGAGCACCACGATGCGGTCGGCGACGGCGCGCACGTCCTCCATATTGTGACTGATCATCAGCACGCCGAGCCCACGCTCGCGCACCCGGTCGATGAGGTTCAGCACTTCCGCCGTCTGGGCGACGCCAAGAGCGGCGGTCGGCTCGTCGAGCAGGATGACCTTGGGGTCGAGCAGCAGCGAGCGGGCGATCGCCACGGTCTGGCGCTGGCCGCCGGACAGCGAGGCGACCGCCTCGCGGACGCTTGGAATACGCGCCGACAATTCGTTGAGCAGCGTCCAGGCGCGAATTTCCATCGCCACCTCGTCCAGCCGCAGCGGGTTGATCTCCTTGCCGAGAAAGATGTTGGCGACGACGTCGAGGTTTTCGCACAGTGCGAGATCCTGGAAGACGGTGGCGATGCCGAGCGTCAGCGCGGCGCTCGGGTCGGGCATCGTCACTTGCCTGCCGCGGAAATTGATGGTGCCCGAGCTCGGCTGGTGGACGCCGGCCAGAATCTTGACCAGCGTCGACTTGCCGGCGCCATTGTCGCCGACCAGCGCCACCACCTCGCCGGCATGGACATCGAGATCGATATCGGTGAGCGCCGAAACGGCGCCGAAATTCTTCGAGATGCCGCGCAGGCTGAGCACCAGCTCGCCTGCCGAAACCGGTCCGTCAGAGATGTCAGACATGGTGGCAAACCTTTCCGGATGGGCGGTCAAGAGTGACTGCGAACTTCCGGCCGCCGCAAGGGCGGCCGGAAAGCAGGATCAGGATTCTAGGTCATCCTTTTATGCATGTCTTATCCCAAAACCGCTGCGCGATTTTGGGCGACCTGCATTGTCACTTTGTGATGCCGAGCTTCTTGCAGCCTTCGGCATAGCGGTCGACGCAGAGCTCTTCGGCGGTGTTGATCTTCTTGTCGATGATCTCGGCCTTGAGGTTTTCCTGCGTCACCACCGCCGGCGTGAACAGCTGCGATGGGGTGTCGTAGAGGGTCATTTCGGCCTTCGGCGTCTCGCCCGACAGAAGCTGGACGGCGACGTTGGCGGCAGCCGCCGCAACGATCTCGCTCGGCTTGGAGATGGTGTTGTACTGATCGCCGGCGATGATCAGCTGCAGTGCGGCGATCGTCGCGTCGTTGCCGGTCACCGGCGGCACCGGATCGACACCGGCGGCCTTGAAGGCGGCGATGGCGCCACCACCGGTGCCGTCATTGGCCGCAACGACGCCGACGATCTGCGTGGAGAAGCGGGTGATCTGGCCGCTTGCCCATTGCTGCGCCTTTGGCGGCGCCCATTCCGGCGTGTCGTATTCGGCAAGGATCTTGTAGCCGCTGTTGTCGAGGCTGGAATGGATGCCCTTCTTGATCAGCCCGGCGGCCGCGTCGGTCGGCGATCCGTTGATCTGCAGCAGGCCGCCGCTGGCGGGGTCGACCTTCAGCGCCTTGAGGTGTTCGACGAGCGAGTCGGCAATGGCCTTGCCGATGCCTTCATTGTTGAACGAGACGTAGAAGTCGGCAGGTGCAGTCGGGATCGGGCGATCATAGGCGATGACCTTGACGCCCTGGCTCTGCGCCAGCTTGACCAGCGAGGCGGCGGCAGTCGAGTCGACAGGGTCGAGCACGATCGCCTTGGCGCCTTGCGAGATCACCGAGTTGAACTGCTGCTGCTGGCGCGAGGCGTCGGCATCGGCGTTCTGGTAGATCACCTTGCAGCCGGGGCAGAGTTTTTTCATCTCGGCGACGAAGCCGGGATAGTCGTGCTGCTCGTAGCGCGTCGAGGCCTGGTCGGGCATCAAGAAGGCGACCGTGGCGTCGGTAACCGGGGCGGCAAAGGCAGCGGTGCCGCCAAGAAGGGAAACAGTGAGCGCGATGGCTCCCGTCGATTTCCAGGCAAATCTGGTCATTTTGATAGCTCCGTTTCAAGGAATGGTTTCATGAAGCCCTGGACACCACATGGCGCCGGGCCTTGACTGCAGTCGGGCTGTTGCGAGGAACAACGGAGCACTTGATCCGTGCTGCGCATCCTCTTGATATCTCTGGATTTCGGGACAAGCGATCTCCAGCACGGGGCGCCTCCAACGCACCCCGCGTTCTTACCTCAGTAAACGTCTAGGCTCCTCCCGGTCCTCCCTGTTAGGCGGCAATCTCCGCGCTGATGTTTTCCGCCAGCAGGGCCCTGAAGCGCGAAGGCGACATGCCTTTCTGGGTCAGGAACTGGCGGTTGAAATTCGAGATGTTGTTGTAGCCGGCGGCGTAGCAGATCTCGGTGATCGGCATGTCGGCCTCGCTCATCAGCAACTGGCAGGCAAGGTTGATGCGCAGCCGGTTGACGTACTGCACCAGCGCCATGCCGGTATGACGGCGGAAGCTGCGCGAAAACGCGCTCGGGCTGCGCCCGGCAATCGCCGCCAGATCGCTTTCGCTGAACGGCTCGGTCAGGTTGGCGTTGATATAGGCAAGCGCCTTGTTGACGCCGGCCGACATGAAGCCTGAGGGATCCGGCAGATAGCTGGCGCTGGTCAGCGTCCGTACATCGGCGGCGCGGCTCAGAATATCGATCAGCTCCATGAACAGCGCGATGCGGCGAACGCCTTGCGCCTCGACCAGTTCGGCCAGCACAGGTGCGGCGAGCTTGGCGGTAGCGGTGGAGAACAGCGCGCCGCGGCGGCTGAGCTCGAGAATGTTTTCACAACCGGCAAGTTCCGGCAACGCGGCGGTGGCGTCTGCGATGAACTCTTGCGAGAATTGCACGACGCGGCCGCGCAGCGGCACGCTGGCGCCTGCCGGCACGTCGCTGACCCAATTGTGCGGCAGGTTCGGGCCAGTGAGCACGAGATTGCCGGGCTCGAACTCGCCGATGAAGTCACCGACGAAATAATGGCCCGTGGTGGCGACGACATGATGGATTTCGTATTCGGGATGGAAGTGCCACCGCACCGTGTGGAAGGGGTAGCCGTGGGCCCAGGCCTTGAACGACTCGCCGCGTCTGATCTGGACGACTTCCAAGTCCGGATTCATGTCAGTTCCTCCCGGCGCCGGTCCGGTCATGCGACCAGTTGCAGTGCCATCTCCCGCAGGCCGCGTTTGCCGCTCTCTGCAGTGATCGAAGCTTAGGCGGCAATTCATGCAGCCGCCACCACGGTGTGTCCACCTCACTGATACTTTTTTGACGTTTTTGTGGTCAAGGCGATACGTTTGCGAGTACGCGGGAGAGATCAGGGCCCGCTTGCGAGACGGTGACGACGCAAACGATGTCGTCGGCAGCGAGAGCTGGCCGCTCGATTTCGGCTCCGTCACAGTGATAATATGCAAAGGGAGCGGATCGGCATGACAAGGACGTTCACCTACTCCGGCAGCCCTGCGCATATTGTCTTCGGCAATGGCGCGTCGTCCGAGGTGGGCACCTGGATCGAAAAACTCGGCTGCAATCGCGCGCTGGTGCTGTCGACGCCGCATCGGGCTGCCGACGGCGAGGCGCTTGCCGAATCCCTCGGCGCGCTGGCGGCCGGCACCTTTTCGGGCGCCGCCATGCACACGCCGGTCGAGGTAACCCAAACGGCAATGGCCAAGGCGACCGAGGTCAACGCTGACTGCGTTGTCGCGCTTGGCGGCGGCTCGACCACCGGTCTCGGCAAGGCGATCGCCTGGCGCACCGACCTGCCGCAGATCGTCATCCCGACCACCTATGCCGGCTCGGAGGTGACGCCGATCCTCGGTCAGACCGAGAACGGCGAAAAAACCACAATGCGTGACGCAAGGATCCTGCCGGAAGTGGTGATCTACGATCCAGAGCTGACCGTCGGCCTGCCGATAGCGATGAGCGTCGCGTCAGGACTCAACGCCATGGCGCACTCGGCCGAAGCGCTTTACGCGCAGGATCGCAATCCGATTTCCACCCTGATGGCGAAAGAAGGATTGCGCGCCATGAAGACTGCGCTGCCGGTGTTGACCAAGGAGCCTGGAAACATCGATGCACGCGGCGATGCGCTTTACGGCGCCTGGCTGTGCGGTACGGTGCTCGGCGCCGTCGGCATGGCGCTGCATCACAAGATCTGTCACACGCTCGGCGGCTCTTTCGACATGCCGCATGCCGAGACGCATGCGGTGATGTTGCCGCACACGATCGGCTTCAACGCCGCCGCGGTGCCCGACTTGTTGAAGCCGGTCGCCGACTTGTTTGGCAGCAGCGCCGGTAGCGGTCTCCAGGATTTCGCCAAGGCGGTCGGCGCGCCCCTTACATTGAAAGAACTCGGCCTCATGCAGGCCGATCTCGACCGCGCCGCTGAGATTGCGACCAGGAACCCATACTGGAATCCGCGGCCTTTCGACCGCGCCGCAATCCGCGCCCTGTTGCAGGACGCGTGGGAGGGAAGGCGTCCGCAAAACTGACTGCAACAAGCAAGGAACTTACCCGCCGCGAATTCATCAGGAAGACCGCCATGAGTGGCTCCGCCTGATCGGCGCAGGCCGCTCACGCTTTTGTGCGCGTGAAAAACTGCGCGGCTCGAAAAGCCCATTGACATCAACCGTATTTTCGAAGCAAACGTTATATTGTTACTGTTATACAGTTACACAGCCCGCCTCTCCGGCGACATACCTTTCAGACTGCAAGGAGACCACGGATGCGTCGCATTCCCTTTCTCGCCGCGCTGCTCGTCGCGGTGCCGCTTTTGACCGGCACGGCTGCCCGCGCCGAAGACAAGCTGACCATCGTGGCGGCCGAGAATTTCTATGGCGACCTTGCCCGCCAGATCGGCGGCAGCAACGTCGCCGTCACCAGCATCCTGGCCAATCCCGATGACGATCCGCATCTGTTCGAGACCAGCCCGTCGACGGCGCGCACCATCGCCGACGCCAAGATCGTCATCTACAACGGCGCCGACTACGATCCGTGGATGGACAAGCTGCTGTCGGCCTCGACAGCCAAGGATCGCACGACCATCGTCGCCGCCGACCTGATCGGCAAGAAGTCGGGCGACAACCCGCATCTGTGGTACGACCCGGCGACGCTGCCGGCCATCGCCAAGGCGCTGAGCGCCGATCTTGCCAAACGCGATCCGGCCAATGCAGCGCATTACGAGGCCAATCTCAAGGCATTCCAGACCTCGCTCGAGGCCATTGACAAGGAAATCGCCGACGTCAAGAACACCTATGGCGGCACCGAGGTGACGGCTACCGAGCCGGTCTTCGGCTACATGGCGGAAGCGCTCGGCCTGAAAATGCTGAACTACGATTTCCAGGTGGCTTTGATGAACGATGCGGAGCCGAGCGCCACGCAGGTGGCGGCGTTCGAAAACAGCCTGAAGGACGGCTCGGCCAAGATCTTGTTCTACAATTCGCAGGTGACCGACGAGGCAACGACAAGGCTGCTCGACATCGCCAGGCAGAATAAGGTCACTGTCATCGGCGTCACCGAGACGGAACCGGCGGGCCAGACGATCCAGACCTGGTTCCGCGGCCAGATCGACGCGGTCCAGAAGGCGCTCGCCGCCCGCACACAATGAACGTGACTGCGAATGAATGTGACTAAATGAACGCAATCGAATTCGACAGGGTCACGCTGACCTATGGGGGACGCCGGGTTTTATCCGACGTCTCCTTTTCTCTACCGCAAGGCGCCTTTGTCGGCCTGCTCGGCGCCAATGGCGCCGGCAAGACGACGATGCTGCGCGCCATTCTCGGCCTGATCAAACCGGCCGGCGGCGCCATTTCGGTGCTTGGCAAATCGCCGACGCGCGGCAACGCCGACATCGGCTATATGCCGCAGGCGCGGCGCGCGCTTGGCGATGTCGGCGTCAGCGGCCTCGACTTCGTGCTGAGTGCCGCCGGCGGGCATCGCTGGGGCTGGCCCGTCGCATCGGCTGCCGAGAAGGAGGCGGCGTGGAAGGCTCTTGAAGAGGTGGGCGCCGGCGACCTTGCGCGGCGGCCGCTGGGCGAGCTTTCCGGAGGCGAGCGCCAGCGCATCCTGATCGCGCAATCCTTGATCGGCAATCCGCAACTGCTGCTGCTCGACGAGCCGCTGATCAGCCTCGATGCAGGCCATCAGCGCGCGATCATCGACCTGGTGCATCAGATCGGCGAGCGGCTCGGCATTGCCGTGCTGTTCTGCTCGCACGAGATCAACCCGCTGCTGCGCGCCGTCGACCGCGTGCTCTATCTCGGCAACCGCAAGGCGGCGATCGGTTCCGTCGACGAGGTCATCAGCGGTCCGGTGCTGTCGAAACTCTATGGCACGCATATCAATGTGGTGCGGGTTGCCGGCCGCATCTTCGTCATGGCCGACGATGTCGAACTGGAGAGCGGGGCGCATGTCCACGATCTTTGACTATGAATTCATGCGCAACGCCTTCTATGCCTGCACCATCGTCGGCATCGTTTCGGGCGCGGTCGGCTATTTCCTCGTGCTCCGGGGCCAGACCTTCGCCGGTCATGCGCTCTCCCATGTCGGCTTTCCCGGCGCCACCGGCGCCGGCCTGATCGGGCTGTCGCCGTTTCTCGGCCTCACCGTGTTTACCGTCGCCGCCGGCATCGGCATCGGCCTGCTCGGCGAACGCGCGCATCGCGACGTCGCCATCGGCATCGTTTTGACGCTGTCGCTCGGCTTGGGCTTGCTGTTTCTGCATTTCTACACCGCCTTCGCCTCGCAGGCGACCAACGTGCTGTTCGGCAATGTGCTGGGCATCAGCCTGCGCACCGTTATCGTGCTTGCGGTGCTGGCGGTGGCGATCCTTGTCGCGCTTTTGCTGATCGCGCGGCCGCTGCTGTTCGCCAGCCTGCAGCCGGAACTCGCCGAAGCGCGCGGCGTGCCGCTCACTCTTGTCTCGACCCTGTTCATGGTGCTGGTCGCCGTCGCCACGTCCGAGGCGGTGCAGATCGTCGGCGTGCTGCTCGTCTTCGCGCTGATGGTGGCGCCTGCAGCCACCGCGCTCAGGCTTACCAGCGGCGTCGGAGCCGGCGTGCTGACGTCCATCGCGCTTGCCGTGATCATCGCCTGGATCAGCCTGACGCTCGCCTTCCTGACCGACTGGCCGACGAGCTTCTGGATCACGGCGCTGGGCGCGGCGGCCTATGTCGTCAGCGGCATGGTCCGGCGCCCGTCGGTCCGAGAGACTCAGAGCGCCGACGCCGGCCCCTGAGGCTTGCCCTCCGGCGGGTCGATCGAGCCGGCTGGAGTGCAAAACTGACGTGAGGGAAATACACCCAAAAAAAGTCAGGTTTACAAACCGGCTCCTGAAACGTTTCAGCCGCGAAAGACAAATTCATCCAATCGCCTAGATCGCGACCTCTGTCGCGCCAAAGGGCCGCTCCGGAGCGGCCGGAACACCCGGAAAGCCGCCATTTCAAGCGCATTTTGTAGCGGCGAATGGCGTCCGCGCGGCCGGTTGGAAGCTGGCCGGGAGGTGCAAAGGCGACCCCCCGCGGCCATTGCGGGCGGCGTTGACAGACCGCGGTGCTGCATGCGTATAGCAAGCCATGGGTCACGCCATGGCCGTGGCGGTTGAGACGGGGCTGGGGGGTTTCGTAACAACAGCATTGACGGCCCGGCGCCGGACGGGCGGCATGCACTCTCGAAGTGCGCCGCTCGCTCTTGGCTGACGCGCCGGCGACCCGGCAGCAGTCCTGGCCTGCGTTATCTCGACCAGGCTCCGCAGAACGCCATCGTCTCAGCTTTTCGATCCGCATCGGTTCGAAGCGAACGAGGTGACGCCCTCTTAACCGATATTCGCTTCGCTACGTCCCCCTCCCCCTGCTGGGCGAGGGGGACGCTGGCGATGAACCGCGCCGGTCGATGTGTATCGGCACCGATCAGGAACTGCCGACGACGCGATCAAGCAAGCCTGACGACGAGCCGATCAGGCGACCCTGGCGACGTCGATCAAGCAAGCTTGACGACGAAGTGCTTGGTTACCGGCTCGATGATCTGCCAGGTGCCCTTGAAATCGGCTTCGACCACGAACGCATCGCCCGGACCGACCTCGACCGGCGTGCCGCCATCGGGCGTGATGATGATGCGGCCGGCGATCATGTGCACGAACTCATAGTCGGTGTAGGTGGCGTGATAAGTGCCGGGCGAGGCCCGCCAGGTGCCCGACAGCACCTTGCCGTCGGCGGTGGTGTGCTGCACGGCGGTCTGCATGGTCGGCCGGCCCGCGACAACGATCCAGCCCGGCAAGTCGCCGCCCTCGGCATGCTCGACGGCGCCGAATTTGAGAATGGTGGTGTTGGTCATGAAGGGCTCCGTTTGAATTGCATGGCTGCCGGTTGGATAGCCGATGCGTGTGACGGGGGCAACGCAAGGGCCGACCCCGGATGTCGGAGATTTGGCGAAGGAGGCGGTGGCCGCGCGTGGAGCGCCTGCCTTCACTTGCAGGATTGGGCCGAGTCCGGTCGAACCGACCCCCTCTGGCCTGCCGGCCATCTCCCCCTCAAGGGGGGAGATCAGCGGCGTCGCCTCCTCCAATGTTGCACTGCGTTAGATTTGTTGCATTGCGATATCGACCCATAGGGCGGAGTCTTGGTCCGACTGTCAACGGTTGCAGCGACGTGTCCCGTTGGGCGCAAAGCTGCCGCACGTATGATCCCGGCGCGATCGTTACTCGCCGAGGCGGGGTCATGCACCAGCACGAGGTGGCAAATCGTGTCAGCATCGTTCCGGCCCGATATCGAAGGACTGCGTGCCTTGGCGGTGGCAGGCGTGATCGCCTTTCATTTCGGCTTCACCGGCCTGCCCGGCGGCTTCACCGGCGTCGACATCTTCTTCGTCATCTCGGGCTATCTGATCACAAAACACCTGCTTGCCGAAATCACCGAGACCGGGCGGCTCAACCTGTGGCGCTTCTATGCCAGGCGCGCTCGGCGGCTGTTGCCGGCGTCGCTGTTCGTCATCCTCGCCACACTGGTGGCCGGCGCCTTCATCCTGTCGCCGGAGGAACAATCGCTCTATTCCAAAGGCGCCATGTTCGCCTCGGCCTACATGATCAATCTGTGGCTGATCCGCTGGTCGTTCGATTATTTCGCCGCCGATGCGGCCAGCAACCCGTTTGTCCATTTCTGGTCGCTGTCGGTGGAGGAGCAGTTCTATGTCGCCTGGCCGGCGCTGCTTGTGCTGGCGGCATGGCTGCGCCCCGGCAAGCGCGGCGCGATCCTGGTGATCGGCATTGCCGGCCTCGTCTCATTCGCCGTCTGCGCGTGGCTCACCACGGTCTCGCAGCCCTGGGCCTTCTATTTCTCGCCGCTACGCGCCTGGGAGTTCGCCGCCGGCGGGCTGGCCAGCATGGTGCCGCAGCAAGTCTGGCAAAACCGCCCGCGGCTCGCCACGCCGCTGGCGTGGCTCGGCCTGGCGCTGATTGCCAGCGCCTATCTTTCCTTCAGCGACGAAACGCCCTTCCCGGGTTTCCTCGCCCTAGTGCCGGTGGCCGGCACCGTGCTGTTGCTGCTGGCAGGAGCGGCGCACGCGCAGCAGGAGAGCGCTAAGAAAAGCCCGATCGAGGCACTGGCGCTGCCGCCCCTGCAATGGATCGGCAAGCTCTCCTACTCGCTCTATCTCTGGCACTGGCCGGTGATCGTCTATGCCACGATGCTGACGCCGGAACTTTCGCCGCTGCAGCGGCTCGGCTGCTTGGCGCTGACGCTGGCGCTGTCGGGGTTCACCTATCATGTCATCGAAAACCCGATCCGCCGCAATGGCTGGCTGATGGCCAGTGCGGCGCGGGCGCTGGTGCCGGCCGTCCTCCTGACCGGCACCGGCGTCGCAGCCGCCTACGCCAATGCCAGGCTTGCCGTCCACGATCTGGACCCTGAGCAGCGCAGCATTGCCGCCAGCGCCGCGCAGCCGTCCACGGCGCGCGCGGCCGGCTGTATTCTCTCCTTTGAGACGGTGACGCCGAAGGCCTGCGTGTTCGGCAACAAGGACGCCGGACGCTCGATTGCGCTGTTCGGCGATTCGCATGCCGACCACTGGTCGACGCCGCTGATCGAGGCGGCGGCCAAGAACAATTATCGCCTCGTCACCTATCTCAAATCGTCCTGCCGTGCCTCGCGGGTGACGACCTGGAACTGGCGGCTGAAGCGCGACTACACCGAATGCGACCAGTGGCGGGAGCAATCGGTCAAGGACATTATCGCGTTGCACCCGCACATGGTGGTGATCTCGGAATTCTCGATCGGCAATGTGATGAAGGAATCACCCGAGGAACTGAAGCACGCCGATTGGAACGAGGAGTGGAAGGCCGGCCTGCGCTGGACGCTGGCGGCATTCAGCCGGGCCGGGATCAAGGTCGCGGTAATCCGGGACGTTCCCTACAATGGAAGCTATGCCGACAAATGCGTGGCGCGGGCGCTGTGGCGCGGGCAGGTGCCTGAAGTCTGCGACACGCCGAGGGACGCGGCGGCGAACGACGACATCGCCGCGGCCGAGCGCGACGTCGTGCGCAGCGTGCCCGGCGCCACCTATGTCGACCTGACCAGCCAGTTCTGCGACGCCCAAACCTGCCACGTTTTCATCAACGGCCAACTCGCCTTCCGCGACCGGCACCACCTGGCGACGCCATTTGCTGAATCACTGGAGCCGGTCTTGGAGAAGGCGGTGTTTTAGGGGGCGGCGAGGTAGGGGGACCTGACGGCTGACCGCTCAGTTGATGGGAGCTATGCCACAAACACATCCTCTCGATGGTGAGCGAGGTAAGCCTGCTGCGGCGGGGTGAAGGTGCTAGTGCGCCAGACGGCGGGGGCTTCGGCAAAGCCGAAACTCTGCATCACCAATTGCTCGAAACCGAGCCGCCGCAAATCAGTCTTGTCGACGCGCTGGGATATGAGGACCTGCCCGCTATCTTCAAAACTGATGAAGCCACGGTCAAAGAGGTGGTCGGCATCAGGCGTGAGGAGCAGCCCGTTCATGCCGTCCAAGCGCTCCTGCGCGGAAGCGCATAGGCGCCAAGGCTTGATGTGGCTTGCAATCAGCAACGAGGGATTGGTGACCCCTGTGAGTCGGCACGAGCGCTCCATGGCTTCGACATTGGAACGAAATTTACCTTGGCCGCGACGAGCTTGAATGACGCTCGTCTTTACAGTGTCCTCGAGTTGGAGGTCATCTCGGATACGGCGCTCAACGACGTCCTCTAAAATTTCATTGACGACTTCGAAAGTGAGACTGTTTGCGCCACCACGCCTCAGAGCTTCGCGGTCGAAAGCTGTACCCGCGACAATGGTGTGAAACACCTCTTGCGATACGCTCGCGAGATAGGCGTTTTGACGGCCTGATCCGGAGTTTGGGTCGATGGGCGAGTATCGGGGAGGCAGAAGCGGACCCAATTCGCCAATTATGTCCGACGGGCGCACCGTCGGCAGGAGCGGCGCCCAATACACCGGGAGAAGCCAACCTTCCTCGTTCCAATTGGCTCCAGTGTTCTTGAACTCCGGTGGTTTCGGTGCTGTGAATGCAAACTCCGCTACCCGACCAATATAGCGCACGGCTTGACCGAAAAAAGACAACACGAGGTCACCAGGTGTCGCCCGACGCATATTTTTGTAGAACTCGCTGCGTGCCCCATTCTTCTGAGTTTTGGGCGACCAGAGATATTGCCCGTCGATCTCTTGGCGGGCGGTCTGACTGTGATTTACCCACCAGAATTGCGACATCGTTTTGGTTTTAATAGTTGCCGTCGGCTGGATAAGCTCTATTCGAGACCTGTCTCGCCTTCAAGCAGGGAGCCGACCTTATTGCCAGGTGCGACAGGCGGCGTAACTGCATCTTTCGGCGAGACACCAAGAAGAGCGTAGGGCGACGATAGTCGCCGCCCCCACCCCGCTTGCAAATCGCCCCCCAAATGCCATCTACATCACAGGCGCACCGCCGGTGCGCGGCATCCACGGAGCATTCACTTGACGCAGCGAAGCGGCAGTGCGGATTTGCCGCTGCATGGCGGGCGGGTTCCGAAATGGCTGGGCGATCGCATGACGCGGCTGGGCGCTGTGCTGTGCGAGGCGATCATCCATCACTATGGCCGCGACGAGCTGTTGCGGCGGCTGGCGCATCCGTTCTGGTTCCAGTCTTTCGGCGCCGTCATGGGCATGGACTGGCACTCCTCGGGCATCACCACCTCGGTCGTCGGCGCGCTGAAGCGCGGGCTGAACCCGATGTCGCGCGAGCTCGGCATCCATGTCTGCGGCGGGCGCGGCGCGCATTCGCGCAAGACGCCGCAGGAGCTGACCGCGATCGGCGAACGCGTCGGCATCGATGGCGCGGCACTCGCCACCGCCAGCCGCCTGGTCGCCAAAGTGGACAGTGCGGCCGTGCAGGACGGCTTCGACCTCTATCTGCACGGCTTCATCGTCACCGACGACAGCCGCTGGGTGGTGGTGCAGCAAGGCATGAACGGCGACAGCCGCCAGGCGCGGCGCTATCACTGGCTGTCGGAAGGGCTGACAAGCTTCGTCGACCAGCCGCATGCGGCGATCGAGGGCGAGCGGCAGGGCGAGATCGTCAACCTGACCGACCATCGCGCCGCGCCGTCACGTAGCGGCCAGATCGACCTGTTGAAGACCATGAGCCCGGAACGGATCCTCGACGAGCTTGCCGTGCTGGAGCCGCCGCCGAAAGCAGCGCCTGCGAAACCGGCGGCGCAGCCGATGCTGCCCAATCTGGTGATGCCGGCGCATCACGACGTGCGCGAGAGCGACATCGTCATGCACCGGCTGCACGGCAACATTTCCGCCGCCATCGAAAGCGGGCCGGCCGACTTTCCCGAGCTGCTGCTGGTGCCCGGCGTCGGCGCGCGCACGGTGCGGGCGCTGGCCATGGTGGCGGAAGTGGTGCATGGCGCGCCCTGCCGCTTCTCCGATCCGGCGCGCTTCTCGCTCGCCCATGGCGGCAAGGACCGCCACCCCTTCCCGGTGCCGCTGAAAGTCTATGACGAGACGATCGCGGTGCTGAAATCGGCCGTCGGCAAGGCCAAGCTCGGCCGCGAGGAAGAGCTCGGCGCGCTGCAGCGGCTGGATGGCGAAGCGCGGCGGCTGGAGCGCTACGTCACCGGGCCAAGCCTTAAGGAGATCGTCGCCGGCGAGTTCGACCAGTCGCATCTGCTTGGAGGGCGCAGTGTGTTCGGGTGGGAGGGGGCGGCGGAAAGCGACGACGGTTCAGACAGGGGCCGCCAGTAGCTGCCTGTCCATCATGCAGAGATAGTGCGCGGCCCATAGAAACACGTGCTCGGCTTGTTTTGATAATGCTTGCAAAGACCCATTTCTCAAGTGATGCTCTGCCAGGCGAGGCTCGGCATGAAGACATTCGCATGGACGTTGGTTTTCGTGCTGCTGGCGATTGGCGGCGCGATCGCCCAAACGACGCCTGAGCCTGCCATACTGGCATATACACCGCCGATGCACTTCGTCGTTGTACGCAACAGCACGCCAGGATGCGAGCCGACATGCCCGGAATGGATTTCGGCGGAAGGTCACATCGTGGCCGGCACGCCAGCTTTGCTGAAGGCTTTGCTGAAAAAACTCGGCCCCCGCAAATTGCCTTTGGCGTTGAATTCCCCGGGCGGCGAGACCGATGCGGCGATGGCGCTTGGCCATATGATCCGCGCCAGCGGGCTCGACACGATGGTTGGCAAGACGGAGTTCTCCGAATGCGCGCCAGACACAAAAGCCTGCGGGCCGGGCGACCTCCGCTTCGGCGTCGCCAACCCCGTCGGCGCAGTCTGTTCGTCAGCTTGTACGATGGTTCTTGCGGGCGGCGTACGGCGCCTGGCAGACAGCCGCGCCTTTGTCGGCATTCACCGGATCATGCTGCCGGCCGCCAAGAAAATCCACGGCAAGAAGACCATCGTCCTCGTTCCGATACCCAAATGGTATGAACGCAAGGTCGACAGCTATTTCACCGAGATGAAAGCAGGTTCGTGGATCGTATCGGCCATGCAAAAAATACCCGACGACAGCATACGATACCTCGTGACATACGAACTTTTGGACCTGAATCTGATAACCGAAACCGGTCACGGCGACACGCGCACCTCCATCGATATCTGCAAGACCACGCCGCCGGCGGGCAACTGCCGAACGGTCAGGCAATAGGAATAGCGGGCCACGTAGGTCGTCGAAGCGCCTGTTTCTCAACAGCAACCCTTCACTTTACGCTGCGCCCTTCAACAGGTCTTCCGGCCGGCCCTCGATGAGCGCAGCAATATAGCTTTCCAGGCTGGTCGTGCCGCGCTCCGGGTTTTCCGGCTGCATCGGCTTGTCCAGCGTGGCCCCGGTCATGCGGGCATAGGACTCGGCCGCCGCTTTGGAGAAGCCTAGTTTTTCGTAGGTTTCTGTCCAGCGCTCCCGCGGCACCGTGACCACGCGCACGTTTTTGCGCAACGCCGCACTGAAGGCTGCGGCGACATCGGCGGCGGAGTAGCGCCGAGGACCCTCGATATAGTGCGTGCCGGTCTTGTCCGCCGGCTCCAGCAGACGTCTCGCCGCAGCCTCGCCGAGATCCTGCGGCGCCACCATCGGCAGCTCGAAATCCGCCGGGAAGAAGGAGGTGATGACGCCGTCGCGCCGCGCCGTCTCCAGGGCCTGATCCCAGTTGCTCATGTAATAGGCGGCGCGGTTGATGCTTGCCGGAATGGCCTGGGCCTTCAGCTTCTGCTCGAGGCCGTAAAGGACGGTGAGATCGCCGACACCCTCGCCGGCCTGCGCGCCATAGGTCGATTCCGCTACCACTTTTTCGAGGCCGGACCCCTCCAGTGCCGTCGCAATGGCGCCAACCGTCTTGCGCTCCTCGGCGTCGGTGTCGGTCGATGGATCGGCCGGCGGGTTGAGCAGAAACGCCCGCTTGCCGCGCCGCAAGACTTCACGCAGCGCCTCGACATCGAGCACATCGGCAACCGCGGCCTCCGCGCCCTGTTCAACCAACCATGCGGCCTTCGACTCGTCGCGCGTCACCACCGTGACATCCTCGCCCTGCCGCAACAGCGCCATTGCCGCCGCCGAGCCGACATGGCCGGTACCTCCAAGAATGACATGCATGGTCTCGTCCTTCCCTTGCTGATTCATGCCGGATTAATGGCTGGGGCGGCGAAGGGTTCAAAAATCGGGGGACGATGCTGACAGGAGGTGACGCTGACTTTCCTCGCAATGCACGGCGCAGGGGTCGTTCGCATCTTGCAAAATTATGGAACGAGGTCGTGTCCAGCGAGTTATATTAGCGCAACCTTGAATAGGAGGCAGCTATGAGAAAGCTCCTGCTTGCTTCGGCTATCGCTATCACTGCGGCGGCGGCGATGATCGCTCCGGCGAATGCCGGCGGGCGCGTCGTGATCGGCATCGGCAACGGCTACTATGACGATGACTACAATGACAGCTATGGCGACTATTACGATCGCTACGCTCCTCGCCCTTACTACCAGTATAATGCCTACGATAACGGCTTCAGGTACCACAGGTATCACAGGCACCATCGCCATTGCCGCATAGAGTTGGTCAAGCATTGGCGCCATCATCACAGGATCGTCGAGGAAATTCGCGTTTGCGAACGGTGATCCGATAGGGTGAAACCGGTTCGGCCGGCATCTGCCGGCCGGCCGCTTCACTACGCGGCTGCCGGCCTTATCGCGGCTTCCGCATCATCATCCCGTAATCAACGGCCAAAAGGTCGAGCCCGACCTTCAACAGCTTCACCACCACATCTCGTCCCTCGCCGGTGCGTTCGGCGAGCGCCTTCACCGACTGGCCTTCGAGGCAGATTTTGCGAACCACCTCCGCCACTTCCCAGTGGGCCATGGCGGCGATGGCATGGGTGTGGGCGCGGCCGGCGTTGAGCACGCGGTCGGGGATGCCGCCATTGATGCGGCCGCCGTCAATGCGCTCTTCCCACGGCATCGGCCGCAGCCCGTCACGCGAGGCGCGCTCGAAATCGTCGCGAAACCGCTGGCCGGCCTCACGCTGCTGGCGGGTCAGTGAGGTGATGCCGACCAGCGGATCGACATTGCGCACCCGCACGATGCCGCCGGTCGCGGTGTAGCCGTCATTGGAGACCTCGTAGACGCGCCGCGCCTCTTCGGTGCCGACGCTCAACCGCTTGCGGCCGAAGCGATCGTCCTTCAGCGCGAAATCATGGCCGATCTCGCGGCGGATGCGCACCTGCTCGGCTTCGCCTGTGGGGAGTTTTGGTGGCTGCCGTTTCTGCGCGGTGTTTTTGCTCATCGGGGGATCCTTGTGGGATTGGGTTGTTGAGCCGGAAGGTTGGCGTTCCTTCGCGCCCCCCTCTGCCCTGCCGGGCATCTCCCCCACGAGGGGGGAGATTGGCAGTTTCGGCGGCTGCGCCTCTGCAACGTTGGCAATTGGGGAAATCGGCGGCGATATCCGATCGCCCCCCTCGTGGGGGTTGAGGAGTGGTCCGCGAAGCGGACGGAAAGCCAATTGCTTGGCTTTCCGAGCGACGAACGTCCGGCAGGACAGAGGGGGGCGCTGTCCCGCCGGCTTTCCATCATTGGTGGGGTCGTCCGGAGGCGAGGAACGGAGCCCAGCCGCTCACACCACCTCGCTCACCGGTCGGTGGAAGCGCGCCTGGTGGTATTCGCAGTAGCTTTTCAGCGCCCTTGTGCGCAGGCCGCAGCACAGCATCTCGAGCCCCGGCCGACTGCCGGGAGCATCGTTGTCGGGGTCTTCCTCCAGCGTCAGGTCGAGCGGCGCGCGGCAGCGGTCGAACAGGCAGTCGATGAAGCGCATGGCGGCGACATGCGGCTGGCGCCGGAGCGAGGCAGGGCGCGGCGCCGGCACATTGAAGCGGTAGATTTCGCCGTCCACCACCAGCCGTCCTTCGGCCGGGGTGGAGCGCGCCGGACGGGCTGGCAACAAAGGCCTGGCCGGCGTGTGTCTGGCTTGCCTGGCGACCGGTGTGGCCGGTGCGGCCTGCTTCGAAACTGCAGGCCACCTTACCGGCTTGCTCGGCTGAACCGGCAGAATCCCGGCCGTGTTCTCGTTGGCTGCAGTCTTCCCCGTCGCATTCTTCCTCGGTCGGCCGCCGGACCTGCCGCCTCTAGGGTTGGCGAAGCCGATGGTCTTCAACGCGCTGTTGCGGTGGACGATGCCGATGATGGCATTGCGCGAGACCGGGCTGCCGCGCAGCGCCGTGAAGCGGACGGCGATCCCTGTGGCCGACAGGCCATCCCTCAGCCAGACGGCGATCTCCTGCAATTCGGTGTCGGAATAGGCAGTCATGTCGGTATCCATTGATTGCGCGCGCAAAGACCGAGCGCCGGCCCCGAGGGCCCACGGGAAAAATCAGAGCGGATGGTCGGTGCGGTCAGCCGATACTGACGGCCGGCAGCGAGCCGGCGAGATGCCGCAAGGCGGCTTCGGCGGCAGCTTTGGTGATGGCGGAAACTGCCCTGCCCGTCAGCCGGTCGAACAGGATGACGGTGCCGTCTTCCGTGCGGATGCAGGAAAGGCCCTGCCCGCCGGAAACAGCCCTTGGCGCACCGGCGGCGCCATGGGCTGAAGAGGTGGCCGGAGCCGGGAGAGGAGCGGCTCCGGCCGTTCCGGTCGATCGGGGGGACGACGGTTCGACCGGATCCGGGGCAGAAGCCCCGGTTTGCGTCCGGACCGGGGAGGAGGACAGCCCGGACGATGGGAGAAAGCTGAGGATGTCTGCGGAAACGCTTGCGATTTGTTCGATCATGCGCTAAGCGTACGATATGTACGAAACGTACGCAAGCGAAATCGTACATATTGGACGATAAATTTCAGGCAATTTGTACGATGCAGGAACCGAGGCACAGATTGCAGCAGGCGCGGGCGGAGGCGGGCTATGCCTCGCCGAGCGACGCTGCGCGGGCATTGCGCGACATCAACAAGAACACGCTGATCAGTCACGAGAACGGTAACCGGCCGCTGTCGCGCAAGGCGGCGGAGAAATACGGCCGCCTGTTCGGCGTCGATCCCGGCTGGCTCTTGTTCAACGGTGACGGCGGCAGCCTTGCGGGGGGCCATTTCGGCTTTGACGAGTCGGGCCGGCAGATCCCGATGCCGTCGCTGGCCACCGTCGATGTGCCCATCGTCTCGTGGATCAGCGCCGGCGAACTCGGCAGCCAGGATACGGTGGTCAATCTCAGCGACTATCCGACCATCCCCACCACCGATCTGGAGCAGGGCCAATGGATTGCGCTGCGCGTCGACGGCCCGTCGATGAACAAGATCTCGCCACCGGATTCGATCATCTTCGTCAACCTCAGGGACAAGCGGCTGGTGACCAATGGCTGCTATGTCATTTCGGACGAAAGCGGCCAGGCCACCTACAAGCGCTATCGCCCCAACGAGAACCCGCCCTTCCAGCCGGCCTCCTACATGGACATCCCGCCGCCGGCGCTCGAAGGCGCCATCACCATCATCGGCCGGGTGAAGCGCTCGATGATCGATATGTGAGGGAGAAGGCGGTGAGGCGCAATCTCCCGCCTCGAGGGGGAGATGGCCGGCAGGCCAGAGGGGGTCGCCGCGCGTAAGGCGCTGACGTCCTCTGTCCGCGATAGGAAGTCGCGTCAGGACGTACCGACCCCCTCTGTCGCCTTCGGCGACATCTCCCCCTCGAGGGGGGAGATTACGCTCCCAAAAACTCGTTCGTAAAATACCCCCCGAAATCCGGCTTCTCCTTCAGAGCCTTGCCATCGCCATCGAGCAATATGCCGGCCCTGAAGAGGTAGGTACCGATCGCCTCGATCTTGGCCCTGTCGATGGTGCCGATGACGCCGTCCTGGCTGCGCAAGAAATGCCCGTCGACGAGCATCTTCAGCGAAGCGTGGATCAGCGCCGGGTCGGTCAGCGCATCCTTGTTGGAAGCCATCAGCAGATCGCCGGCTTCCTGCGGGTGATCGCAGGCAAATTGGTAGCCGCGCCGCGTTGCCTCGACGAAGGCCGATGCGGCCTTCGGGTTTGCCTGGAGATAGGCATTGCTGGAGGCGATCAAGGTAGTGTGCTCGTCGGGCACGCCGTAGTCGGCGTAGCGGAAGCCGCGCTGCCTGACGCCTTTCAGCTCGGCAGCGACGCCTTCCCAGGTCGAGACCTCCAGCGTGAAGTCGACCGAGCCGTTGGCCAGCGCCTCATAGGCCGAGGTGCCTAATGTCACCGTCTCGAAAACGCCCTTGCCGCCATCGTGGCGGATGATGGTCGAGATCAGCGTGTTTTCCCAGGCGCTGCCGAAGCCGCCATAGGTCAGACCGTCGAGATTCCTGGGACTCTTGATCTCGCCGCGATCCGCGTTGAAGACCAACCGGCCGGTCTCCTGCTGGACCACGGCGTAGACCGCCTTGAGATCGGCGCCGGCAGCCCGCTGGGTGAACAGGCCGACGCCGGCAATGCCGAAATCGGCGATGCGGTTGGCGACCAGCGTGCCGGCGCCGGTATCGCCATAGGGCAGGATCTCAACATCGAGCCCAGCCTCGTGGTAGAACCCTTTGTCGCGGGCAACGAACAGGCCGACATGGTTGGTGTTGACCGTCCAGTCGAGCGCGACGGTGATTTTTTGCGCAGCCGCATGAGCGCGCGAGGCAAGCGGCAGTCCGGCAGCCAGCGTCAGCAGCAAAGCCTGCCGGCGTGTGAATTCGGTCATGAAAAACTCCTTTGAGCGGTCTGCGGGAACGAGGGCCGGTCAGTCCCGGGATTGAGCAGCGTGTCGAGGATGTCGGCTTCGAGCGCGGCGGCCTGGCGCGCGGCATCGCTGCCGGTGGTGCGCGGGCGCGGCAGCGGCACGGCAATCTCGCCGATGATGCGGGCCGGCCGCGCCGACATCAGATAGATTCGATCGGAGAGGTAGACGGCTTCGCGCACGTCATGGGTGATCAGCAGCGCGGTCCAGCGGTGGCGCTGCCACATGCCTTCCAGCCAGCGCTGCATACCCGCGCGGGTCAGTGCATCCAGCGCGCCAAAGGGCTCGTCGAGCAGCAGCATGTCGCGCTGCTGCACCACGGTGCGCAAAAGCGCCGCGCGCTGGCGCATGCCGCCGGAAAGTTTCGCCGGCCAGGCGCGCTCAAAGCCGGCAAGGCCGAACTCGGCAAACAGCGGCGCGACGCGTTCGCGCGCCGCCTTGCGGCCAAGACCCTGCACTTCCAGCCCCAGCGTCACATTGTCGATGACGCGCCGCCACGGCATCAGCGCGTCGCGCTGCGGCATGAAGGCGAAGGGGCTGCCCTGCAATGGCGCGCCGTCGAAGCGCATGTCGCCCTCGCCTTTCAGCGCGCCGGTCAGCAACTGGAACAGCGTCGACTTGCCGGCGCCGGAAGGGCCGAGGATGGAGACGAACTCGCCGGCCGCGACATGAAGCGAAATGCCGGCGAGCACCTCAAGCGCGCCGAAGTTCTTCCTGATGTCCCGGAGTTCGAGCCGCGTCATTGACGGTTCTCTTCTGCAGCTTCAACCTTGCCGTCGCGGCTTTCGCTCCCTGCATTCTCCCAAGGCATGGCGAAGCGCTGGACGAGCACCGCAATGGCGAACAAGACAAGCGTGAGCGCGGCGCTGACGGCGACCGCGGCGAGCACCAGATCGGGCCGAAAGTTGTTCTTGGCATTGAGCATGTAGATGCCCAGCCCCTTCGCCGCCCCCGCATATTCGGCGAAGATCGCGCCGACGACGGCGTAGGTGATGGAGATGCGCAGCCCGGCGAAGAAATAGGGCAGCGCCGAAGGCAGGCGCGCCAGCCAGAAGATGCGCCAGCGCCCTGCCCCCATGGTGGCGAGCATCTGCGAAATCGCCTTGCTGGTCGCGGCAAAACCCTCGACCAGCGCCACCATCATCGGGAAGAAGGTAACGAGCGCCACAAGCAGGATTTTTGGCATCAGCCCGAAGCCGAACCACAGTACGATGAGCGGCGCGATCGCGACCAGCGGCAAGGTCTGGCTGACGATCAGCAGCGGAAACAGCGCGCGGCGCAGCGGGGCCAAGAAATCGACCAGCGCCGAAAGCACGAAGGCAGCGACCAACGAGCAGGCGAAGCCTGCTGATGTGGCGCGGATGGTGGGCAGCGTGTTGTCGGCAAGGGCAGCGCGATGCTCCCAGGCCTGCTGCAGCACGCGCGACGGCGCCGGCAGCATGGTGGGCGCAGCGCCACCATAGCGGGCGTAGAGCTCCCACGCCGCGAGGAGCAGGGCGGAGGCGCAGGCGGCGGGGATGGTCTTGGCGATGGCTGCGGCTAATCTCCCCCCTCGAGGGGGAGATGTCGCCGAAGGCGACAGAGGGGGTCGTCTCGCATAGAGCGCCCACGCCTTGCCGATGCGAAAAGGACGTCGGCGCTCCACGCGCTGGGACCCCCTCTGGCCTGCCGGCCATCTCCTGCTCGAGGGGGGAGATTCGTGGGCATCGCGGTCTTCGCCAATCGCCAATGGCTCCCCTCCTCTCTGTGCTGAGGGGTCAGAGGCATCTCCTCCACGCAATGGGTCAGATAAACCAGCCACGGCAATATCCTCAAGGAACGACGCTTGAGCCGCGGCTCAGACGGCGCTCGGGCTGTTCGCCGAGATCGTGATGTCGAGGGTGACGTGGCCGGCGCCGGGGCCGAAGCGGCAGAAGGCCTCGTTGAGCGTGGCAAACACCGCACCGGCATCGCCACGCAATTTGGTGCAGAAGTTCTTTGAGCGCTCAAAGACGCCGGACTGTTTCAGGAAATCGATGCAGCCGTAGATCTCGTCCATATGGTCGCCCGTGCCCATAACGTAGAGCGAGAACTGCGCCGCCACCGGCTGGCCGGTCGACGGCGTGGCCTGGACAGCGCGGATCGCGGCGATCTTGCGCTCGTCCAGCGGAATGGCGGGGCCGCCGGTCTCGTCGGAGCGGCAGATCGGATCGTCGGGCTCGCCCGGACAGCCGCGCGAGACCGCCGCCGAAAGCACGCAGTGCTTGCCGCTTTTGGCCGCCGCGACGAACAGGTCGCGCATGGCGGGAAACAGCACCTCGGGCGGCCCGACCATAAGGGTCGAGATGTCATCGGTTTCGATCCGCAGCCGGTCGCGCCAGGGATCGAGCGCGCCGAGCGCGCCGAGGATGACGCCGACGAAATCGTCGGTCATGGGATAAAGGGAAATCTGTGCGCCTGAAAACATCGCCCGCCTCGCTCCGCTGGTATTATCCAGATCAGCTTTAGGGTCCGAAGGCTTGCCGCCCTCATCTCAGCCCCGACGATACGGAGCACCCCTGTGGATGGGCGGGTTAAAGCACCGTTCGCGGCATTGGGGAAGCCGTTTGTTGAGGCACTGCGGGAAAGTGTTTTGGGCCAGACGTGCCGGGCGCCCGGGCGTTAACAGACGACTCGTCAGTTCGTTGCGTTATCGTCCCAACCGTACGAAATTGGCTTGACGCTCATTCGTACATAAAGTACGATATCTCTTTTCGCAGAGAGGAATGTCCTTGAACACAGCGAACCATGTTGCCTTCGCCGATCTCTCTCAGCCTTTGCTGTCACCCCCGTCGTTGCCGCCGCCTTTGTTGCCGCCGCCTTTATTGCCGCCCCCCTTTGTTGCCCTTGTCATTCGATCAGTGTGAACGCCTCGCCGGGGCCTGGCGAATGGCCAGCCAGGACATCGCCGACGACATCCGCTTCATCCGCCAATATCTGAAAGTCGTTGCCGAGAAGGACGAGAGGCTGTCGACCGGCACCCTTGTTCACAGCCGCGCCTATGTCGAGGCCTGCGCCGGCTGGCTGCCACAGACCGTGACGCGCTATCTGCGCCACCTGCGCCAGATCACCGAATGCGAACTGGCCATGACAGCTGCCGGGATTCGCTTTGCGCTGTCGAGTTATGCCTGAGAGGCATGAGGGGCGGCTGTCGCCAAACACAAGGAATTGCGCTGCCCGTCGCAGGCGCAATTCGTCAGGTTGAGAGGCTCGGGCGCGCCTGAACGGCGGGCGCCAAGGATGGCCCGGCCAGCGAATTCCGGCCTTGCTTTATTTCGACTGGCCTTATTTCTGGCCTTATTTCGATTTGGCTTTGCCGGACTTTGCGGCGGCAGGCTTCGCTGCCTTTGGCTTGGCGGCTGCCTTGGCGGGCTTGGCGTCAGCTTTCTTCACCGCCTTTTTGGGCTTGGCGACCGCGCCATCGACTTCAGCCGTGGCCTGCTCCCAGTGTTCCTGATGCGCGCCTTCAGGCCGGCCGGCCTTTTCCCAGATCTCGTGCGCGCGCTGGCGAATGCGGTCCTGTTTGTCGTCCGTCACTTAAGCCTCCGTGGTTGGGTCCGGTCGGTTGGTCCAGATTCCACGAAAACATTAGCCGAAAATTCGGCCGGCGTCTTGAGTGACGAGACATCTCAGCGCGGGTCGGAAATCACCGCAACGCCGAGCAGCGCCGCTTTCTTGACGATCAGCCCCGCGAGGTCGGCATCCGAACGATCGGTGCCGGTGCGCTCCCGCAGGAGCGCGATCGCTTCCTTCATCGATAACAGCGCCGTGTTGCGCTCGGCCAGCAACTTGTCGCAACACGCCGCAACATTGGCGGAGTTCGGGGTCTCGACATGCGGCAACATGGCAATTCTCCTTTCATCATGTTCGTCATTCGGCCCTGCCGCCCTTTTGGGAAGAACGACAGGGCCGTATCACCGATGAATGGTTAGGTTGTCGAGCGTTACTCGACCACCTCGACAATCCTGCGCGTGCTGGGGTCGACCAACACGGTATGGTTGTCGACGACGGCGTATCTGTACTGAACGTCGGGAACCTCCTGCAGCTCGACAGTGTCAGGCAAGGCAGTGCCGACATTCAATTCGACGCCGAGCAGATTGACCGAGGCAAGCGGATGTTTCTTTACGTACTGGTGCACGACCGTGCGCTGTTCCGGGGTGATGATCACCTGCTGCTGTGCCGGCTGCGTGACGATCACCTCGTCGGCGGCGGCAATGCCGATACCAGCGATCATGGCGAGCCCGGCGACGGCGGGAATAAGGATGGTTTTCATCTTCGTCTCCTGTCGTTGTTGGCGAGCTCCGCCGTGTTCCCGCATGAGGCGAAAACAGCGCAGATCGAGGTGGCGGGCTCCTGGAGGCAAACGCAGCCGGTACGGTCTTGTTCCGCAAGCGGAGACTAAATTGATGGGCTTCCCGGTCATGCCAGCAGAACCCGCACCCGCAAGATTCGCATTGAAGCACAATCCCTCAGGAGACCTTCGACATGGATGATGCACGGCTCCAATTCCGGTGGCGATTGCGGCCGGCGCCGGCATTGATCCGGTGACCGCGTCGCCCGGCCAAGATCGGAACCGACCGCCTTCGTGCCACGCCGTGAAGTTTCAAGCAAAGGTCATTGCTTCGGCGGCTGCGCAGGCACCTCGCCAGGCTTGATCACCGGCGTCTTGCCCTGATCCGGCGGCGGCTGCGTCATACCCTGGTCACCACTGGGCGGCGGCTGCAGCACGCCGCCGCAGGGACCGAGCGTGCTGGTCGATTCGCCGCCGCCATTGGCGACCGGCGGCTTCTGACCATCGTCCTGAGGCTGCGCCTGGCAAGGCGCGGCAGGGCCGTGCTGGTCGCTATTGTCCTGCGCGGCCGCCGGGTCGGCCAGCGCCAAGAGCAGCACGCATGGGATGAGGGGGAAAGTCTTCATGGTCCAGCTCCTCTGGATTCATCTCCTTGGCAAAGCAGACTAGTCCTTGGCAAAGCAGACTGGCGGCAATTGGTTCCACGGAGATGGAGTGGTTGCCGGAACCTGACAGCCGGAAGTGAGTTCCACCTTCTCGACGCTAAGCCGCCCAGAGGAGGCAATCATGGAAGAACGAAACAGAAAACCCAATGACGAGGTCGAGGCGCCACCGAGCAAAAACGATGCCCGCGACAGGATCGCCAATGACGACGTGGAAGCGCCGACGCCGCGCCGGCTGGATTGGGATGCGCTGCGTGGCGCAACGGTCCTGCCCAACGGAGCAGATGAG
The DNA here is from genome assembly GCF_040321695.1 of Mesorhizobium sp. M0292. Classification (NCBI taxonomy): domain Bacteria; kingdom Pseudomonadati; phylum Pseudomonadota; class Alphaproteobacteria; order Hyphomicrobiales; family Phyllobacteriaceae; genus Mesorhizobium; species Mesorhizobium sp. M0292. The sequence continues at coordinate 2,003 of NZ_JAMYSB010000022.1, read as the reverse complement.
GAAAGCCTGCCGGACACCACCGGAGTCGAGAAGGAAGGCGAACTGCCCGAGGAGGATGACGACAACCCCTACCAGGACAGTGACGATGCCTTGCCCGACGACGCCGAGGAAGCCGCCATTGGTCACCACCTGGCAAGGCGCGGCGGCCCGTTCGACGAGGTGTAAGGGCAGCGACCGCGGACTTTCGAGAGTTTCCCGGGACGTCCACGCCGTCACCAGTTGGACCAAGGATGAGCTGAAGGCGATGCCGGAGCATCGCGATTGATATTTCGAAGGATCCGGCTGGTCGGATCCTTCGTTTAAGGCGCCTTGGCGGTTTGGTTAAATTTAGCCCTTGTGGTCAAGGACTGGACGTGGACGGCGACACACCTTCGACAGCCGCGAGGCAGCCGAGAGCACGAACGCGAAGTCCAATGTTCCAAGCGCCGTTGAGGCCGCTCGCCTGAAATCTTCAAAGTGCGCAAGAGATTGTCCGCCGCAGGCGGTGCGCACACGCTCCAGTATCGCAGACGACCGGCGTAACGGCCCATCGACCGCCGGCACTTAGTGCCGACGGGCGCATGGCTTCAATTCGACCCGGGATCGCCGAGCGCCTCGGTGACGAAGGACGCCGCGATCAGGTCGTCGGCGTCGAGGCGTAGGGAGCCTTCGACACCTCCCATGATGGCTGCGACCTTCTGGAAGGTCTGCATCTCGTGTTCAGTAACGCTGGCGTCTCGCATCCTGGCTTTCAGATCGGCGATGCGTCGGCCCAGTGAGGCCGACGTTCCGATTTCTCTGTTCGACATGGTGTCCTGCTCCTCCCCCAACCCATGCTGTGGACGTACTCAAGGCTGCCTATATATAAGGCAGCGCGAATACAGTCGCCGCAACGCGCGATATCTGGGAAGGTTCCGGCGCCAAATAGTCACGAAATAATACGTGTGGGGCTCAGTTATGGTCGCCCACGCGGCGGTAGACACCGCAAACCAGCGGCTGTCCATCGGGCTGGCCAACCCGCGTCGCGGGTCGCGAACGCGGGTCGGACTTGATCGCTGCGCGCACAGTCAGCGAGAAGCCGGCACCACGCCGGACACCGAGCGCGCCGTTTCGGGCGAAAACACCACGAAAGCAAAAACCAGAACGGCAGCGGCGACGATGAGCGAGCCGCCGGCGACGATCGGTTCAAGCGCCGGGTTTCCCTGCAGCATCACATACAGCGCCGGCAGCATGATCACCAGGCCGAGTGTGTAGAGCCCGTAGTGGATCATGGCGATACGACGCGCCGCCTTTTGCGGATTGAGCGCGTAGTAGCCGCCGAAGATGGCGCTCGTCACCCAACCGAGCAGATTGATATGCGCGTGCGCCGGAAAAGCGGCGTGGTCACCCGAGATCGCCATCTGCAGGCCGGCCGCAATCCCCAACATCAGGAACAAGATGGCAGTTTTGAAAAAGAGTTCTGAAACCCTCGGCATGTCATTTCTCCCCCTATGCGGTCTGCGACCGCTTGCGTCCTGGAGAATACACCCACGCGCAGAAATTTTCCACGCCCGCTTATGGGCCATGCCTGCACAGCTTTTTGCACGCTGTTCGACTTTTCTGGCTGCCACAACCCGGCGCCGCCCCGCTACGGCGTCAGCAAGATGTCGGCGCCCGCTCGCTCGTCGAACACCACCGCGCAGCCGCGCCCCAGCGCCACTGCCGACAGCGCGTTGGCCACCGTCTCGTCCGGCGATACGAAATCACCGGTCAGCACTCGCAACTCCTCCACCGCCCTGGCCATTGACACGCAGTGCCCGGCAACGCGATCGCTCGTGCAGGCGTCAACGACGCTGACGAGGTCGATCATCTCGAACTGGCCCATACCGGCCTCCACAAAAACAGCGTCCCGTCGCGGATATGAACGCTGAGGCGAGAGACAATGTTCCGCAGGTCCGATTGTCCGAACCGGATAGATAGGTAACAGAATGGACCGATAGCATGGGTGACAGTTTTCTTGTCCGCCGGAGGACCGGCGATGGTTT
>NZ_JAMYSB010000021.1:0-102125 GCF_040321695.1 Mesorhizobium sp. M0292 | reverse complement strand
CTTCACCGCCCGGTTCGATCGGGAGCATGGCATCAGGAGCGTGGGGCAGATATTGATCCGCACAGCCGGTTTTTACTCCTGTCGGACAGGGCGGGGCTTCGATCGGGTCGGGCAATGCTTTGGAAAAATAGGGAGTAGGGAGTAGGGAGTAGGGAGTAGGGAGTAGGGAGTAGGGGATGTCGTTCCCCGCTACCGCCCAATCCCTACTGCCTAAGCCCTGGCCGCTACGCGGCCAGATCGCGCAGCACGTATTGCAAAATGCCGCCATTCTTGAAGTAGTCGAGTTCGTCCAGCGTATCGATGCGGCAGATGATCGGCACGTTCTTCACGGTGCCGTCGCCATAGGTCACCTTGGCGATCATCGTCTGGCGTGGCTTGATGGTGCTTATGCCGTCGATCTCGACCAGTTCGTCACCCTTGAGGTTGAGCGAGGCCCATGAGGTGCCTTCCTCGAAAACGAAGGGGATGACGCCCATGCCGACCAGGTTGGAGCGATGGATGCGCTCGAAGGACTGGGCGATGACGGCACGGACACCGAGGAGATTCGTTCCTTTAGCTGCCCAGTCGCGCGAGGAGCCGTTGCCGTATTCGACGCCGGCGAAGATGACCAGCGGCACGCCTTCCTTTTTGTACCTCATCGCCGCGTCGTAGATCGATTCCTCTTCCTTCGACGGGTAGTGGATGGTGTAGCCGCCCTCGCGGCCGTTCTCGCCCAGCATATGGTTGCGGATGCGGATGTTGGCGAAGGTGCCGCGCATCATCACCTCATGGTTGCCGCGCCTTGTGCCGTACTGGTTGAAGTCGGCAACGCCGACGCCATGGTCGGTGAGATATTTGCCGGCCGGGGAAGCGGCCTTGATCGAACCCGCCGGTGAGATGTGATCGGTGGTGATCTTGTCGCCGAACAGGCCGAGCACGCGCGCGCCCTTGATGTCGCCGATCTTGCCGAAACCGGAGGTCATGCCGGCGAAATAGGGCGGGTTCTGCACATAGGTCGAGTTGTCGTCCCAGGCATAGGTCTGGCCTTCCGGCGCCTTGACGTTCTGCCAGTATTCGTCGCCCTTGAAGACGTCGGCATATTTGCGGGCGAACAGCTCACGTGTGACGTTCTTCTCGATGAACTCCTGGATCTCGGCCGAACTCGGCCAGATATCCCTGAGATAGACCGGCTTGCCGTCGCGGCCTTCGCCGAGTGGCTCGGTGGTCAGGTCCTTGGTGACGGTGCCGGCCAAAGCATGGGCTACCACCAGCGGCGGCGACGCCAGATAGTTCGCCTGCACGTCAGGCGAAACGCGGCCTTCGAAATTGCGGTTGCCGGAGAGCACCGCGGCGGCGATCAGGCCCTTATCGTTGATGGTCTTGGAGATCGGCGCTGGCAACGGGCCCGAATTGCCGATGCAGGTGGTGCAGCCGAAACCAACCAGGTTGAAGCCGATCTGGTCGAGCTCCTTCTGCAGGCCGGACTTTTCCAGATATTCGGCGACCACCTGGCTGCCCGGCGCCAGCGAGGTCTTCACCCACGGCTTCTGGTTGAGGCCGAGCCGGTTGGCGTTGCGCGCCAAGAGGCCGGCGCCGATCAGCACACTCGGATTCGAGGTGTTGGTGCAGGACGTGATGGCGGCAATGACGACATCGCCATGGCCGAGATCATGGTCGGTGCCTTCGACGGCATAGCGCTTGTGGATTTCGGCAGCCTTCTTGTACTCGGTCTCCATCGCCTTGGCGAAGCCGGCCGGAATGCCTTCGAGCGGAACGCGGCCTTCGGGACGCTTGGGACCTGCCATCGACGGCACGACGCTGTCGAGCTCGAGTTCGAGCAGGTCGGTGAAGACAGGGTCGGCCGAGCCGGCGTCACGCCACATGCCTTGCGCCTTGGAATAGGCTTCGACCAGGGCGATGCGGCTTTCCTCGCGGCCCGACATTGTGAGGTAGCGGATGGTCTCGCCATCGACCGGGAAGAAGCCGCAGGTGGCGCCATATTCGGGCGCCATGTTGCCGATGGTGGCGCGGTCGGCCAGCGTCATGTTGGACAGGCCCGGGCCGAAGAACTCGACGAACTTGCCGACGACGCCCTTCTTGCGCAGCATCTGGGTGACGGTCAGTACGAGGTCGGTGGCGGTGATGCCCTCCCTGAGCTTGCCGGTAAGGCGGAAGCCGATGACTTCGGGCAACAGCATGGAAACCGGCTGGCCGAGCATCGCCGCCTCGGCCTCGATACCACCGACGCCCCAGCCGAGCACGCCAAGGCCGTTGATCATAGTGGTGTGCGAATCGGTGCCGACGCAGGTGTCGGGATAGGCGGTCGTTTCGCCGTCTTCCGTGTTGGTCCAGACGACCTGACCGAGATATTCGAGGTTGACCTGATGGCAGATGCCGGTGCCGGGCGGCACGACGCGAAAATTGCGGAACGCCTGCTGGCCCCATTTCAGGAATTTATAGCGCTCTTCGTTGCGCTCATATTCGAGCTCGACATTCCTGGCAAAGGCCAGTGGCGTGCCGAATTCGTCGACGATGACGGAGTGGTCGATGACGAGGTCGACCGGCACCAGCGGGTTGATCTTCTGCGGATCGCCGCCGAGCGCCTTGAGGCCGTCGCGCATGGCGGCCAGGTCGACCACCGCCGGAACGCCGGTGAAATCCTGCATCAGGACACGCGCGGGGCGATAGGCGATCTCGACGCCGGCGGTGCCCTTGTCGGTCAGCCAGCCGGCCACAGCCTGGATAGAGTCCTTGGTGACGGAGCGGCCGTCTTCATTGCGCAAAAGGTTTTCCAGCAGCACCTTCATCGAATAAGGCAGCTGGGCAATGCCGGTGAGGCCGTTCCTCTCGGCCTCGACCAGATTGTAATAGACATAGTCCGCGCCACCCACGGTGAGGGTGCGGCGGCAATTGAAACTGTCGAGGGATTTTGACACGTGCGGTCCGTCCTTGTCTGTTCAGCCTGAAAGGGAACGGACGCCGATGGGCATGCAATCACGCGCAAAGGTGCGGGTACGGCCATTTCCGCTGTCCGTTCCCAGCCAACCCGAGCCGTTCAAGGCGGCGCGTGCGCTGGTTCGGCGCAAATTCTGTTCCCGTGCCGACCGCTGGCACGGATGTCCCGCATATAGAGAATTTTCTGGAATAGTTCTAGACAGTTGCGGAGCAAATTTGTGCGATGCGGCAGCTATCGCGCGGTAAAGTTTTCGGGACGAGCAGGCATGCGGCTGATTGCCGAAAATCTGGGCGGCGAACGCGGCGGCGAGACGGTCTTTTCCGGCATCGGTTTTGCGCTCGACAAGGGCCAGGTGCTGGTCGTCACCGGGCCGAACGGCTCGGGCAAATCGACGCTGCTCAGGGTCATCGCCGGGCTGCTGCCGAAGGCGCAAGGCGATGTGCGCATCGAGGGCGGCGGCGAGACGTTTCCGACGACCGCTTCGGCGGTCCACTATCTCGGCCACCTCAATGCAATGAAGACGGCGCTCAGCGTGGCGGAGAATCTGCGCTTCTGGCACGATTTCAACGGCGACGGGCAGTCGGGTGTGGGGGAGGCGCTGGAGACGGTTGGTCTCGGCGGCATCGGCCATCTGCCTTTCGGATATTTGTCGACCGGGCAAAGGCGGCGCGCGGCGATTGCGAAATTGCTGGTCAGTCATAAGCCGCTGTGGCTGCTGGATGAGCCGACGGCTGGGCTGGACAAGGCCTCGGAGGCGCGGTTTGCGGGGCTGATGACGAGGCATTGCGCGGAGGGCGGGATTATTGTCGCGGCGACGCATTTGCCACTGGGATTGGATGGGGCGAAGGAATTGAGGATGGGAGCAATAGGGTGATGTCGGCATTCCCGCCCACCCCCCTCTGCCCTGCCGGGCATCTCCCCCGCAGGGGGGGAGATCAGATGTCATGCCGGCTTTCGCCAATCACCGGCATTGAAAAAGAGGCGTCAGCAACGGAACTGCCAATCTCCCCCCTTGCGGGGGAGATGTCCGGGAGGACAGAGGGGGGTGTGAAGGAACGCCACCTTCGGCAAGATGGCGATCAAACCGCAGGCGCGGCTTGGCAATGCTAGCCCTCTTCCTGCGCGACATCCGCCTCTCCATCCGGGCCGGCGGCGGAGCGCTCACCGGCGTCATCTTCTTCCTCGCCGTCATCGCCACCATCCCCTTCGGTGTCGGACCGGACCTGAAGCTGCTCGCCCGCATCGGTCCGGCGATCCTTTGGATCGGCGCTCTGCTCGCCTGCCTGCTCGGCCTCGACCGGCTGTTTCAGGCCGATCGCGAAGACGGGTCGCTCGATCTTCTGGTGCTGGGCAATGACCGCCACATGCTGGCGTTGACGGTGCTGGTGAAGTGCCTGGCGCATTGGGCGGGCAGCGTTCTGCCGCTGGTGGTTGCGGCACCTCTGCTGAGCCTGTTCATGAACATGGAGCCGCTCAGCATCGGCGCCACCGCGCTCACGCTGCTGGTCGGCACGCCGGCGATCACTTTCATCGGCGCGGTCGGGGCGGCGGTGGCGGTGGCGCTGCCGCGTGGCGGTCTGCTGATCTCGGTGCTGGTGCTGCCGCTGACCATCCCGGTGCTGATCTTCGGGGTGTCGGCGAGCTACGGCGCGGTGGCCGACCCTGATCCGTTCCTGCAGCCCTTCCTCATTCTTGCCGCGCTGACGCTGTTTCTTGCCGTGCTGGGTCCGGTGGCGGCAGCACTGGCGCTGCGGCATGGAACGGATTGATATGACCGCTGCGGCGCGACGATCAATTGCGAAGCCCCAGCCGCAAAGCTAAGAAAGCCGCAAAGCTATGGGAAGGCCATGATCGAGCACGACGAAGTGACGGTGGAAGGGGAGCGAAGCGCATGAGTGCACACGCACTCTATGTCGCGGCCGCCTATGGCATCACGGTGATCGTGCTGGCCGGGCTGATCGGCTGGATCCTGCTCGACCAGCGGACCCGCAAGCGCGAACTGGCAGACCTCGAAGCGGCCGGCGTGCGGCGTCGCTCGGACAAAGCCGGTACTGGGGCCAGCACTGGGGCCGGCAAGCCATGAGCACGGAAAGCGAAACGCCGGCGTCGCCGCGCCGCCGCCTGATCGTGCTGTTGCCGCTGCTGGTTTTTCTCGGCCTCGCCGGATTGTTCCTGTCGCAGCTTTTGTCGGGACGCGATGAGGCGGCAGTGCCGTCGGCGCTGATCGGCCTGCCGGCGCCGCAGACCAACCTGCCGGCGCTGGAAGGGTCAAACCTGCCCGGGCTGGATTCGAAAGCTTTCGCCGGCAAGGTAACGCTGGTCAACGTCTTTGCATCGTGGTGCGCGCCGTGCCGGGAAGAGCATCCGGTGCTCTTGCAGCTGTCGCAGGACAAGCGCTTCGTCATGGCCGCGCTAAACTACAAGGACCAAGCGCAAAACGCGCGCCGGTTCCTTGGTGATCTCGGCAATCCGTTCCAGGCGATAGGTGTCGACGAGGCCGGCCGCACGGCCATCGACTGGGGCGTCTACGGCGTGCCGGAAACCTTCGTCATCGGCAAGGACGGCAAGATTGCCTACAAGCATGTCGGGCCGCTGACAGGGGAGTCGGCGAGGGATGTTCTGTTGCCGCAGATTGAAAAGGCGCTCGCGGCACCGAGCTGACGTTGGCGCCATGCCCCCTCATCGGGCCGCTACGCGCCCCCTCCTCCCCGTGGGGGAGAAGAGGGAAGCATCGGCACAGGCTAGCTCCTCTCCCCGGGGGGAGAGGTCGGATTGCCCGAATTGCTCATGCAATTCGGTTTGGCAATCCGGGTGAGGGGGCGGTGCCCCGCTGAGGTCTGAAATGCTCAGCCGTAGATCTGCCTGTGGACCTGGTAGAGCATTTCCGAGCGGTCGGCGCGCAGGTCGGCCAGATCGCGGCTCGTCAGGTTTTCGATTTCCGCGACGAGGCGGTTATAGTGGCGGCGCTTGGCCATCGAGGTGCGCGCGCGGGAGAAGAGGTTGTCAAAAGCCATAGCAAGGGTCCTTTCGTGCCGCATATCAGCGGTGAATTTGTTCCTCCCTTGGTCGTTCGCACCATGACATAGGAATGGTGCGATGCAAAAAGAAGATGTTGCAATGCACCATTGCACAGGGCGCATAGCGGGTTAATACAGCGCTCCAGCACCATAAACGGCCGGACAGGCTGGCGGGCCATGCCGGCCGGGCACCTTTTGTCTTACAAATTGCGCCTGCGCCACCTTGCCATCGCGCCCGCAGGCTGGCTTGATCCGCGCGTCACGTGATGCCCGGAGGAAATGCATGGCGACCGCAGACTATTACGAAATTCTGGATCCGCGTTTCGCGCGGCTGTTCAACGGCAACGCCCAGGTGGAAAAGCTGTTTACCGGATGTCAGTGGGCGGAAGGGCCGGCCTGGTTCGCCGCCGGCCGCTATGTCGTCTGGTCCGACATCCCCAACAACCGCATGCTGCGCTATGACGAGACCGACGGCAATGTCAGCGTCTTCCGTCAGCCCTCCGGCAATTCCAACGGCAACACCGTCGACCGCCAGGGCCGACTGGTGACGTGCGAGCATTCCGGCCGCCGCGTCAGCCGCACCGAGCATGACGGTTCCGTCACCACCATCGCGGCCGAATGGAAAGGCAAGCGGCTGAATTCGCCCAATGACGCGGTCGTGAAATCCGACGGCTCGATCTGGTTCACCGATCCGAGCTACGGCATCGACACCGACTATGAGGGCGACAAGGCCGAAAGCGAAATCGGCGCTTGCAATGTCTACCGGGTCGATCCGGATACGGGCGAGGTCGAGGCCGTCATCACCGACATGGTCCGGCCGAACGGGCTTGCCTTTTCACTGGATGAAAGCCATCTCTATGTCGTCGACACCGGCCGCACCCATGGCGCGCAGAACCCCGCGCATATGCGGGTCTTCAACGTCGGCAAGCACGGCAAGAAGGTCTCGGGCGGGAAGGTGTTCGCTGACTGCACGGCCGGTCTATTCGACGGCTTCCGGCTCGACGAGGCCGGCCGCATCTGGACCAGTGCCGCCGACGGCATCCATTGCTACGATCCCGACGGCACGCTGATCGGCAAGGTCAAGGTGCCGGAAGTGACCGCCAATTGCGTGTTCGGCGGCAACAAGCTGAACTGCCTCTACATCGCCGGCACCACGTCGCTCTACATGGTGCGGCTGATGGTGAACGGGGCGAAGACGTATTGAGGCTGCTGGAAACGCTTCTCTGGCGGCCCTTGATGGCGTTTCTGCGCCTGCCGGCGGCGCCTGTAGCGCTGCGGCCGCGGAACCACCGCCAAGCGGTTCGCCGGAGCGGATTTCGAAGCCGCCCAGCGGCGGCGGTATCAGACACAATTCAAGGGGAGGACGTCATGCCATTCGTCAACATCCGCATCGTCAAGGAAGTGATCGCCGCTGATCCCGCTGGCAAGAAGGCCGACATTGCCAAAAAGGTCACGGCGGCGATCATGGACGCCACCGGGCTTAGCAATGACGACGTCTGGGTGGTGTTCGAAGAGGTCAACGCGCGCGACTGGTATGTCGGTGTGACCGATGTCGAGACGTTGCGGAAGGGGTAGCACAGCGGCACGTTGGGGTGCGCCGCACCCTTTCGTTCGTCATCCTAGGGTCTGCGCCGCGTCGCTTCGCTCCTTGCTCCGCCCTAGGATGACGAGGCAACGTTTGCGCGTATAAAACTCGCGAAAACCTGCACCGCTTCGCGCATGGCCCGCAGGTTCTCGTCCTCTCCCAGGATCGCTTCTATCTCCGGCGGTTTCTTGCCGAGCAAGGCAATCTCCAGAACCGCATTCTCACAAAGCGCGAACGACATGGTGCGCATGATCTCGGCCAGCGCGGCGCGGGCATAGAGCGAGCGCGCGGAGGCGTGGGCCAGCATGGCGGGCTTGCCGACTGCGGCGTCGCGCGAGACCAGCCAGTCGAGAGCGTTTTTCATGCCGCCGGGCACGCCATGGGCATATTCGGGGCAGGAGACGATGATGCCGTCGGCGCTGGTGACGGCCTCGATCAGCCGCATGGCCTCGGCCGGTGTGCGCTCGCCTTCGTCATCCGGGTTGAAGATCGGCAGCAGGCCGAGCCCGTCATAGACAGTTACGCGGCAATCCGAAGGCGCGTTCGCGGACAGCGCCGCCAGCAGCGCCGAATTGGTCGAGGCGGCGCGCAGGCTGCCGGAGATGGCGAGGAGTTCGATCACGGGGAAACAGGGCTAGGGAAAACCGGCAAAGGACCGCAATGGCGAATCGTACCCGAAATCTACCACAGGGTCTTGCTGTAGGCTTCGTCCAGCGAGCGGTCGAAATCGTCGGCAGTTTCGGCATGCGCCATCTGATCGGACAGGATCTGACCGAGCGTCGGCAACGTCGCGCGGTCGTGCCAGCTGTCCGGCTTCCACAATTCGGAGCGCATGAAGGCCTTGGCGCAGTGCATGTAAGCGGCCTTGACGCTCACCACGACGACGCTTTGCGGTTGCTTGCCGTCGACGGTGAGGCGCTCGCGCAAACCGGCATCGACGGTTATGCGGGCGTCGCCATTGATGCGCAGCGTCTCGTTCATGCCGGGGATGAGAAAAAGCAGCCCGACCGAAGGGTTGAGCAGGATGTTTTCCAGCGTGTCCAGCCGGTTGTTGCCGGGCCGGTCGGGAATGGCGATGGTCCTGTCGTCGAGGACAAGGGCAAAGCCCGGTCTGTCGCCTTTCGGCGTCACGTCGGCATTGCCGGCGCCGTCGGAAGAACCGATCAGCACGAAAGGGCTCTTGCCGATGAAAGAGCGGCAGTGGCCGTCGAGCGCCCTGAGTTCCTTGCGCATCGAGGTGTCGGTCGGCCGCGGGGTCTTGTAGATCGTCCTCAGTTCATCGCGCGTGGTGACGAATTCCATGGCCGTCTCCGTTTATTCTGACGCAATTCCGGACGGCTTCACACTTTTCCTGGAATTGCTCTACTTGCCGGCTTCTTCCACCTTCTCGGCCTTATCCTCGATCGAATGGTGCAGGATCAGCGGCATCTGGCTGAAGGTGAACAACAGGGTGATCGGCATGATGCCCCAGACCTTGAAGGTAACCCAGAAGTCGGTGGAAAAATTCCGCCACACCACTTCATTGGCAAGAGCCAGGAACAGGAAGAACAGGCCCCAGCGGAAAGTCAGCTTGCGCCAGCCTTCGGCATCGAGGCGAAAGGCCGAATCGAAGACATAGCCGAGCAGCGATCGGCCGAAATACAGACCGCCGAGCAGCACGCCGCCGAACAGGGTGTTGACGATGGTCGGCTTCATCTTGATGAACACGTCGTCCTGCAGATAGAGCGTCAGCGCGCCGAAGATGAAGACGACGACGCCCGAGACCATCGGCATGATCGGCAAGGTGCGCAGCAGCAGCCAGGAGGCGATCAGCGCGATCGCCGTCGCCGCCATGAACAGGCCGGTGGCGACGAAGATCGGCCCGCCGAATTCGGCCAGGACAGGAAATTTCTGCACCAGCCAGGCGCCGCGTGCATTGGCGAAGAAGAACACCATCAGCGGCCCGAGTTCCAGCACCAGCTTGAGCAGCGGATTGACGCTTTCTTTCTTCTTTCGCGGATCGGACGGGTCGCGTTCGAGGATTGGTGAGTTCATGACTTCCTTCTGACGCATGATCTTGTCCAAAAAGCCGTCAGCTCTTCGGGATCATTGCCTGTTACGCTACGCCGGCGATCGCCCTGGCGAATTCGCCGGCCGAGAATGGTTCGAGGTCGTCGACCTGTTCGCCGACGCCGATGAAGTAGACCGGCAGTTTGTGCTTTGCCGCGATCGCGACCAGAATACCGCCGCGCGCCGTGCCGTCCAGCTTGGTCATCACCAGGCCGTTGACGCCGGCGACATTGCGGAAGATCTCGACCTGATTGAGCGCATTCTGGCCGGTGGTGGCGTCGACCGTCTGCAGCACGGTATGCGGCGCTTCCGGATCGAGCTTGCCCAGCACGCGCACGATCTTTTCCAGCTCCGCCATCAGTTCGGTCTTGTTTTGCAGCCGGCCGGCGGTGTCGATGATCAGTACGTCGGAGCCGGCCTCCTTGGCGCGTTCGAAAGCGTCGTAGGCGAGGCCGGCAGCATCCGCGCCGATCTTCGAGGCGATGACCGGAGACTTCGTCCTCTCGCCCCAGATCTTCAGCTGCTCGATGGCTGCAGCGCGAAAGGTATCGCCGGCGGCCAGCATCACCGACAGGCCACCATCGGTCAGTTTGGCGGCGAGCTTGCCGATGGTCGTGGTCTTGCCGGTGCCGTTGACGCCGACCACCAGAATGACATGGGGCTTGTGCGAGAGGTCGAGCTCCAGCGGCATCGCGACATGGGCCAGCACCTTCTCCACCTCGGCCGCCATGATGGTGCGGACATCCGCGTCGGAGACATCCTTGCCATAGCGGCTGGCGGCGAGCGCATCGGTGACGCGCAAGGCTGTTTCCATGCCGAGATCGGCGCGGATCAGCACGTCTTCGAGGTCCTGTAGCGTCTCTTCGTCGAGCTTTCGCTTGGTGAAGACGCCGGCAATGTTGCCGGTGAGTTCTTTCGAGGAGCGGGCAAGCCCGTCGCGCATGCGCTGGAACCAGGAGCGTCGCGGCGCCGGTTCGGGCGCCTTTTGCGGCTCGGCTTTCTGCTCGACCTTTTTGGTGACGGTGACTTTGCCGACTGACGGTGTCGGCTGTGGTGTCGGCGGAAAACCCGGTTCAGGCATGGGCGCAATCCCCGCCGTGGCAGCCCGGACTTCGACCGGCGCGGGTGTGGCTTCGACCGGAGTGCGCTTTACCTCCCCCTCGATGGGGGAGGTCCCAAGCGAAGCTTGGGGGTGGGGGTGATTTGCGCTGGCGTCAGCGCCATCACCCCACCCCGCCGCTTCGCGTCGACCCTCCCCATCGAGGGGAGGGTGGGTCGCCTCGTCCTTCTCCCCGTGGCTATACGGGGAGAAGGTGCCGGCAGGCGGATGAGGGGCGGCGCTGACCTCTGAGGTAGGCTGTGCGGGAGGCGCGGACGGTTGCGGCACTTCGATCGGGGCGGCCGGTTCTGCGGGAGTCTCGGCAGGCGTCGGCACTTCGACGGGAGCGGGCTCCAGCTGCGGTTCCGGACGCGATGGTTCGATCTCCGGCTCGGCCGGCGCCGGCGGCACTTCTTGGGGCTGCGGCTCGGGAGCCGGCTCCGGAACGGCTGGCGGCGCAGGAACTTCTTCCGGTGCAGGCGGCTCGGGTATCTCCGGCTCAGGCTGCGGTTCTTCTACCGGCGCGGGCTCCGGCAACGGTTCCGGCTCGGATGGGACGACCGGTTCCGGCGCGGGCGGGATGGTCGGCGTGGGTTCGGGCTTCGGTTCTTCTGGCGCCGACTGCGGCGCAGGCTTTACCTCCCCCTCGATGGGGGAGGCCCCAAGCGAAGCTTGGGGGTGGGGGTGAGTGGCGTCGGCGTCGGCGCTCTCACCCCTCCCCGCCACTTCGTGGCGACCCTCCCCATCGAGGGGAGGGTGGGGCGTCGGCGGCTCGGGCTCCTCGCGCTTCAAGAACTCCGGAACGACCTGCTCGGCCGCCGGCTTCAGCGCCTCAAGCGCATCCCATTTGATCGGCGGCAGGGGAGCGGTTTCGTCGATGCGCTCCTCGACGACTTCCTTCTTGCCGAACGAAAATATGTTCTTGAAAAAACCGGCCATGCTTCAATCGTCTCAGGCGGCGCGGGCAGTGAGCGGGGCCGCTATCAGGCGCACGCCGTCATGGCCGGTGATGTCTGCCTCGACGATCTCGCCCGGCGCGCCTGTGCCGAGCCCGGCAAGCGTGAACCCTTCGGTGCGGCCGACGCCGTCGCGCTCGATAAGGATCGTTTGGCGCGTTCCGGGAAGCGACGACAGATGGCGGCGATACGCAGCCTCACCAGCGGCGCGCAGCTGGGCCGCGCGCTGCTTGACCAATTCGCGGCGGACCTGCGGCATGCGCGCGGCGGGCGTGCCTTCGCGCGGCGAAAACGGGAAGACATGCAGGTGCGTCAGCCCACATTCCTCGACGATCTTTATCGAATTCTGAAACATTTCCTCGGTCTCGGTCGGGAAGCCGGCGATGATGTCGGCGCCGAAGACGATTGCCGGGCGCAATTTGCGCACATCCTCGCAGAAGCGGATCGACTGGTCGCGCAAATGCCTGCGCTTCATGCGCTTCAGGATCATGTCGTCACCTGATTGCAGCGACAGATGCAGATGCGGCATCAGCCTGGGCTCGGTGGCGATGGCGTCCAGCAGATCGTCGTCGGCCTCGATCGAATCGATGGAGGACAGCCGCAGCCGCCTCACATCAGGCACCTGCTTCAGGATGGTCTTCACCAGCTTTCCCAGCTTCGGCGCGCCCGGCAGGTCGGCGCCGAAAGAGGTCATGTCGACGCCGGTCAGCACGATCTCGGCGTAGCCGTTGCCGACGAGACGCTTGACCTGCTCGACAACCGCGCCCATCGGCACCGAGCGTGAGTTGCCGCGGCCATAGGGGATGATGCAGAAGGTGCAGCGATGGTCGCAGCCGTTCTGCACCTGGACGAAAGCACGTGCCCGGCCCTCAATGGCGTCGACCATGTGGCCGGCGGTCTCGCGCACCGAGAAAATGTCGTTGACGCGCGCCTTCTCGCTGTCGTTGACGCCGAAATCCGGCAGCGCGCGGTAGGAGTTGGCCTTCAGCTTCTCTTCGTTGCCAAGCACGAGGTCGACCTCGCCCATGGCGGCAAAATTCTGCGGTTCGGTTTGCGCGGCGCAGCCGGTGATGATGATGCGCGCCGCCGGATTTTCGCGGCGGGCCTTTCTGATCGACTGCCTGGCCTGGCGCACCGCTTCGGCGGTGACGGCGCAGGTGTTGAAGATGATGGCGCCGCCTTTGAGCGCGCCGAGACCTGCGCTTTCGGCCTCGCGGCGCATCACTTCGGATTCATAGGTGTTGAGACGGCAGCCAAAGGTGACGACGTCTATGCCTTGGGAGTTGGGGCCCTTGGTATCGGCAAGTGCAAACATCAGGCCGCGCTTTCGGTGTCGCGGGCCCAGGTGCCGGTCGACGGATCGAAATTGCCGGAAAACTCCCATTCGGCAGCGCCGGTCAGGATGACGTGGTCGTCGTCGCGCCATTCCACATGCAGCGAGCCGCCGCCGGGCGTCATCAGCGTAACGCTGCGGCCGGTGCGCCGGGTGCGGGCAGCGGCGACGACGGAAGCGCAAGCGGCCGAGCCGCAGGCCTTGGTCAGGCCGGCGCCGCGCTCCCAGGTGCGGATGATCATCGTCTCCGGCGACGTTACCTGGGCGATAGTGATGTTGGCGCGCTCGGGGAAGATCGGATGGTTTTCGAGCAGCGGGCCGAAACGCTCGAGTTCGTAGGACCAGACATCGTTTTCGACCCAGAAGATGGCGTGCGGGTTGCCCATCGAGAGAGCCGAAGGCGAATGGAGCACCGGCGCGTCGATGGGGCCGATCTGCAACTCGATCATGCGGGTGTCGCGGAATTCCTCAGCCAGCGGGATATCCTGCCAGCCGAAGCGCGGCGTGCCCATGTCGACCGAGATGGTGCCGTCGGCATGTTCGACGGCGTTGAGGATGCCGGCGCGGGTCTCGAAGGTGAAAGTCTTCTGGCCGGTTTCGGCGGCCAGCGCCTGGACGACACAGCGCATGCCGTTGCCGCAGGCCTGCGCGCCCGAGCCGTCGGAATTCAAGATGTCGATGTAAAAGGCGGTGCCCGGCGTGCGCGAATCGTGGATCGCCATGATCTGGTCGAACCTGGTCGCCGCATCGGCGTTCAGCGCGACAGCCGACGCCGCCGTGACCCTATCGGCACGGCCACGCATGTCGGCGACGATGATTTCGTTGCCGATGCCGTTCATCTTGGCGAAGGAGGCAGTGCCTGCCATGATCTGAGGTAATTCCTGTACGTTTCGCCGCTATATGGCGGAAACGGGCGGGAATTACCAGTGTGGGCTGCGTCTAGGTTACCGCGAAAACGCCGAGTACGATCAGCAGGAAGATGACGAGAACGATGCCGATCAGCAGGCGCGCGCCGGTGGCGGCGGCACCGGCCAGCGCCGGCATGCCGAGCAGGCTGGCGGCGGCAGCAACGATCAGAAGAATGATGATCCATTTGATCATGGACAATGCCTCGCAAATTGACTGGCCTGCAGCCGGCTTAAGAACGCATCTGCGGCGCTCTGGTTCCGTTGCCGCGAGGCTCTTTCCGGCTGGGCGCGCTATTCGGCAATCTCGAAGTCGGTCGTGAAAGGCGCCGTCTTTGGCGAGTTCTCGTCGTGCATGAGGAAATCCGCGCGGTATTTGCCGGGGGGAACGCCATCCAGGGAGACGTTTAATTTGAAGAACATCTCTCGGTTATGCGAGCGCGAGGCGAGCTGGACCCGGCCAAGCTTTTCGACGCTGCCCAGCTTCTCGCCCGACTGGGAAAGCACGGTAAGGTCAACGTAAAGCGCGATCTGGTTGTTGCCGAGCCCATCCGAGCCGTAGCCGTAACCGACCGGCTCCATATAAAGCACAATCTCTTCGCCCGGCTTGTAGACATGGTTCGGGCGCTCGGCGTAGGCGCCGAACCCGCTGGCCGACAGGATATGCTTCACATTTTGCACGCCAAGCGGCATCGCTTGCCACAGAGCGTCCTCGGCGCTGCGGAATTTGTCCAGCGCGCCGGCGCCATCACCCGCCTGCAGTGCCTTTTCGGCTTCAGCGGCGCGATCGGAGATTTCGCCCGCGAAAGCGGCCGGCGTCGAAATTACCAGCGCGATCAAAACTGCCAAGATTGATTTCATCTGTTCCCCCTGTTGCGATAGACCATCGGCTAAAACGGCAGTGCCGTAAACGGCCAAATGCAGACTTCAGCCGCGCTCGATCTCGGGAACGTCCCAAAGCTCGCCCGGACGGAAGGCGCGAAACCGCTCACGCGCCAGGCCTTGCGCCTCAAGCGCTTCAGTCAGTTTTGCGCCGGCAGTTGCGCTCGACCGCCGATGCGCCGACCTGCTGCGGGCTCCGGTGCCGCTTTCGCAACCAATGTACCGGTTGGAACCGCGCTAGAGCGAAGACATGCCTTTTGTCCGCCAGCCATTTTGCGACAAATTTACAACAATTCGTGGTGCAAACCCTATTTTAACCATATCGGGTTGAAATTTCGCCACCTTCTCCATCTTGGTGAGGGGTGAGATTGTGCGGACGGCTTCCCCCCAGCCGGATCCGACGGAGGTTGGAATGATTTTTTCGAGAAGCGGGCTGATGGCCGTATCGCTGGCAGCGCTCGTTGCGAGCGGCTGTTCGACCTCGCGTTTTTCATCGATGGATGACCAGCAGCCCGCCCCGCTGCAGCCCGCGCCCGCCGGCACGGTGAGCGGAAGCCAACTGCCGCCCCCGGCAGCGCCGGGCACCACCGACCCATCGCAATTCCCGACCGCGCCGGCAGGCGCGCAGGTCGCCTCGCTGCCGCCGGACGGATCGGCGCCGGCCGGAGCCTCCGACCTTACCGCTGCGAGCGTTGCCGGCGTTTGGAACGCCAGCGTGTCCGGACAGAGCTGCAAGGTGGCGACGCCGCAGACCAAATTCGGCGCCGGCTTCCGCGCCGGGCCGCTGCATTGCCCGCCGCCCATCGACGGCATCAAATCGTGGAACGTCGCCGGCAAGCAGCTGACGCTCTATGACGAGAATGGCGGCACGCTGGCGCGGCTCTATTCCTCGGGCGGTTCGAAATTCGACGGCCAGACTACCAACGGCTTGCCGATATCGCTTACAAGATAGGCTGCCTATCCCTAGACAGCGACGTGACCGATGCATCTGCGTGACGGCCTCCAGACCCATGCGACCGTCAGGCAGCGCTACGACCATCTGGTCGCAACCGGCGCCATCGAGCGCGATGCGGCGCAGGAGCGCATTGCCGCCGCGCTCGACCGGCTGACCGACGAGATCTCGGTCAAGCGGCTGGCGCACAAGTCGAGCGCGCTCGGCTGGCTGTTTGCCCGCAAGCGCGAGACGCGCGAGGTCGTCAAGGGCCTCTACATTCATGGCGGCGTCGGTCGCGGCAAGACCATGCTGATGGATATGTTCTTCGAGCTGTTGCCGGTCAGGCGCAAGCGCCGCGTTCATTTCAACGACTTCATGGCCGATGTGCAGGACCGCATCCAGAAGCACCGGCAGGCGCGCAAGAACGGCGACGTCAAGGAGGACGACCCGATCCCGCCGGTCGCGCTTCAGCTTGCCGAACAGGCCTGGGTGCTGTGCTTCGATGAGTTTTCAGTCACCGACATTGCCGATGCGATGGTCCTGTCGCGGCTGTTTTCGGCGCTGTTCGCCAATGGCGTGGTTCTGGTCGCCACCTCGAATGTCGCGCCGCAGGATCTTTATCGCGACGGGCTGAACCGCCAGCTCTTCCTGCCCTTCATCAGCATTCTCGAGCGCCACGCCCATGTGCTGACGCTCGATGCCGACAAGGACTACCGGCTGGAAAAGCTCGCCCGCACGCCGGTTTATGTCACCCCGGCGGATGCCGAAGCCGACCGTGTGCTCGACGAGGCCTGGCAGGCGATGACGCGTGGAGCGCCGACGGCCGAGACCTCGCTGACGCTCAAGGGGCGGCAGGTGAGAATACCGGCTGCTGCCGGCAATGCGGCGCGGTTTTCCTTCGCCGACCTCTGCGAAAAGCCGCTCGGCGCGCGCGATTTTCTGGCCATTGCCGGCCGCTTCTCGACCGTCTTCATCGATCACGTGCCGGTGCTGGGCGAAGGCAAGCGCAACGAGGCCAAGCGCTTCATCCTCCTGATAGACACGCTCTACGATCATCACACGCGGCTGGTGGTAAGCGCCGACGCCTCGCCGCCTGAGCTCTATACGGCCAGGCGCGGCAACGAGGTGTTCGAATTCGAGCGCACGGCCTCGCGGCTGATCGAGATGCAAAGCCGCGACTGGCTGGAGGACTGGGCGGAGCGGCAAAAGGCGAAGGCGGAAGTGCAGGTCTGAGGGTTCGAAGAGGTCATTATGTAGTGATCCTTCGCGCCCCCCTCTGTCCTGCCGGACATCTCCCCCACACGGGGGGAGATTGGCGGTTTCGGCGCTCCGCTCATTCCTGCGGCCATTGGAGATTGGCGAAAGGTCGCGTGACGTCCGATCTCCCCCCTCGTGGGGGAGATGCCTGGCAAGGCAGAGGGGGGCGCTGTCCCGCCGACGCCTAAAGCTCATACACATACATCACAAACGACTCCGCCGGCCCATGCACCTCCCCGCGCGTTTCATAAAGCGCCCGCGCTGGAACATTGTCCGGCTCGGTGCCGACCCAGACTTCGCCGCATCCCTGCTCGCGGCCGAGCGCGAACATGGCGTCGAGCATCTTTCGCGCGATGCCATGGCGCTGGAAGGCCGGCGAGACGCCGACTTCGTCGATGTAGAGTTCGGTCACCTTGTCGGGATGGCGGTGGATGATGGCAGCGCATTGGCCGACGACGACGCCGTCTGCCAGCGCGACAATCATTAAATGACCCGGCGAGGCGAGGTAAGCGGCAAGCCTGTCGGCCCGCACCGGCTCGTCGAACACGTCTTGGGCGATGCGCTTCACAAGGGCGTCATCGCCTGGATAGAGTCTTCTGATTTCCACGTTCATTGTGTAAACCTCCCAAGCTGGCATACAAACTTTGACGTTTACGTAAGTCCCAATGTTTCTAACCGATTGAAATCATTCACTCGAAAATAATCGATTGAATATATATTCCACCGGGGCTACTGGATGCGGCGAAATCTAGCTGAGACCATAGCATTCCGGCCTCTTCCTCGACGCCGTCAACAGATCGCCAGGGATTTTGGGCGTCGTCACAGACAAAGGGAAAATTTCCTCACATGGCACGCAACAAGATAGCGCTCATCGGCTCCGGCATGATCGGCGGCACGCTCGCTCACATGATCGGCCTCAAGGACCTCGGCGACGTGGTGCTGTTCGATATTGCCGAGGGCATCCCGCAAGGCAAGGGGCTCGATATCGCGCAGTCTTCGCCGGTCGATGGTTTTGACTCCCGGCTGACCGGCGTCAATGATTATGCCGGGATCGAGGGCGCCGATGTCTGCATCGTCACTGCCGGCGTGCCGCGCAAGCCGGGTATGAGCCGCGACGATCTGCTCGGCATCAACCTCAAGGTCATGGAACAGGTCGGCGCCGGGCTGAAGAAATACGCGCCCAAGGCCTTCGTCATCTGCATCACCAACCCGCTCGACGCCATGGTCTGGGCGCTGCAGAAGTTTTCGGGCCTGCCCAAGACCCATGTCGTCGGCATGGCCGGCGTGCTCGACAGCGCGCGCTTCCGCTATTTCCTAGCCGAGGAATTCAAGGTCTCGGTCGAGGACGTTACCGCCTTCGTGCTTGGCGGCCACGGCGATTCCATGGTGCCGATGATCCGCTATTCCACGGTGTCGGGCATTCCGCTGCCCGACCTGATCAAGATGGGTTGGACCTCGAAGGAAAAGCTCGACCAGATCGTGCAGCGTACCCGCGATGGCGGCGCCGAGATCGTCGGCCTCTTGAAGACCGGCTCGGCTTACTATGCGCCGGCCGCCTCCGCCATCGCGATGGCCGAATCCTATCTCAAGGACAAGAAGCGTGTGCTGCCTTGTGCGGCGCATCTCTCGGGTCAGTATGGCGTCAAGGGCACCTATGTCGGCGTTCCCGTGGTCATCGGCGCCGGCGGCGTCGAGCGCATCATCGAGATCGACCTCAACAAGGCCGAGCAGAAGATGTTCGACGCTTCGGTGGCGACGGTGCAGGGCCTGACCGAGGCCTGCGTCAAGATCGCCCCGCATCTCGCCTCGAAATAATCCTCCGGAGACCATCCAGATGAACATCCATGAATATCAAGGCAAGGCGCTGCTGAAGAGCTTTGGCGCGCCGGTGGCCGAAGGCGTGCCGGTGTTCAAGGCAAGCGAGGCGGAAGCCGCGGCACAAGCGCTGCCCGGTCCGCTCTATGTGGTGAAGAGCCAGATCCATGCCGGCGGCCGCGGCAAGGGGAAGTTCAAGGAACTGTCGCCCGACGCAAAGGGCGGCGTGCGGCTGGCTAAGTCGGTTGCCGAAGTCGTTGCCAACGCCAATGAGATGCTCGGCCACACGCTGGTGACCAAGCAGACCGGCCCCGCCGGCAAGCAGGTCAACCGCCTCTATATCGAGGACGGCGCCGACATCGATCGCGAGCTTTATCTGTCGATCCTGGTCGACCGCTCGGTCGGCCGCATCGCTTTCGTCGTCTCGACCGAGGGCGGCATGGACATTGAAGGCGTCGCCCACGACACACCGGAAAAGATCATCACCCGCGCCATCGATCCGCTGGCCGGCGTGACGACCATCGACGTCGACATATTGGTGGAAGCGCTGGGCCTCACCGGCGATGCCGCCAAGGATGCCGGCACGCTGTTCCCGATCCTCTACAAGGCCTTTGTCGAGAAGGACATGAGCCTGCTCGAGGTCAACCCGCTGATCGTGATGAAAAACGGCCGCCTGCGCGTGCTGGACGCCAAGGTGTCGTTCGACAACAACGCGCTGTTTCGCCACCCCGAACTGATGGAATTGCGCGACACCACCGAAGAGGACGAGAAGGAGATCGAGGCGTCGAAATACGACCTCGCCTATGTCGCGCTCGACGGCAATATCGGCTGCATGGTCAACGGCGCCGGCCTTGCCATGGCGACGATGGACATCATCAAGCTCTACGGCGCCGAACCCGCCAACTTCCTCGATGTCGGCGGTGGCGCGTCGAAGGAGAAGGTGACGGCGGCGTTCAAGATCATCACCCGGGATCCGGCGGTCAAAGGCATTTTGATCAACATCTTCGGCGGCATCATGAAGTGCGACATCATCGCCGAGGGCGTGATTGCCGCGGTCAAGGAAGTCGGCCTGGAAGTGCCGTTGGTGGTGCGCCTCGAAGGCACAAACGCCGAACTCGGCAAGAAGATCATCAACGACAGCGGCCTCAACGTCGTGTCGGCCGACGATCTCGACGACGCAGCCAAGAAGATCGTGGCGGCGGTGAAGGGCTGAAGGCGAATGCCTCCGCGCAAGATAAACCTGGTCGAGGCGGCGGATCGAACGATCACCAAGGTCTTCGATCCGCATATCGCCGGCGACGTCAATGACAGCCAGGCGAAGGTCGCCAAGTTCGGCGAGACCTTCGACTGGCATGCACATGAGCATGAGGACGAGGCCTTTCTCGTGCTGCGCGGACGCATCGCCATCGATTTTCGCGACGGTCCGGTCGAGCTCGGCGAGGGCGACTTCATCGTCGTGCCAAGGGGTGTCGAGCACCGGCCGCGGTCGCTGACCGCCGAGCCCGTGGTGCTGATGTTCGAGCCGGCAACGACACTCAACACCGGCAATGCCAAGAGCGACCTCACCGTCACCGACCTGAAGCGGCTCTGACCATGAACGCGGCTTCCTTTTCCTCGCTCTCGGCCGATCACCAGCGCCTGCAGGCGCTGGTCGGCGCGTGGCGCGGCGAGGAAGAGGTGGCGGAAACGCAATGGGCCGATGGCGGCACGGCGACGTCGGAGGTGCTGGCGGAGGCGCAGTTCGGCGGCCTGTTCGTGGTGCAGCGCTATCGCCAGCGCCGCGACGGCACGGTCTCGTTCGGGTCGCACTCAGTGTTCGGCTTCGACCAGCCAAACAGCCTCGTCACCATGCATCAGTTCGATTCCATGGGTTTTATGCCGGCCTCGCCGGCCACAGGTGCATGGAACGGCGCAGAACTGATTCTGGAGCGGTCATCGCCGCGCGGCTCAGCGCGCGTGACGTATATTTTCGACACTCCCGATGCCTACCGGATGCGACTGCATTTCAAACCTGCCGGCAGCGACAGCTGGCAAGACATGGTGAGCGGCGTCTACCGGCGCGTTTCGCCTTCCTCGATCAACGGTTTTTAGAAAAGGGCTCCGATGTCCATTCTCATCGACAAGAACACCAAGGTGCTGGTTCAGGGCCTGACCGGCAAGACCGGCACGTTCCACACCGAGCAGGCCTTGGCCTATCACGGCACCAGGATGGTCGGCGGCATCCATCCCAAGAAGGGTGGCGAGACCTGGACCGGCGCCAAGGGCGAAAACCTGCCGATCTTCGGTTCCGTTGCCGAGGGCAAGGAAAAGACCGGCGCCAATGCCTCGGTGGTCTATGTGCCGCCGGCGGGCGCCGCCGAAGCCATCCTCGAAGCCATCGAAGCCGAGATCCCGCTGATCGTCTGCATCACCGAAGGCATTCCGGTGATGGACATGGTTAGGGTCAAGGCGCGGCTCGACCGCTCGACCTCGCGGCTGATCGGCCCGAACTGCCCCGGCGTGCTCACCCCCGACGAATGCAAGATCGGTATCATGCCCGGCAACATCTTCCGCAAGGGCTCGGTCGGCGTTGTTTCGCGCTCGGGAACGCTTACCTATGAGGCAGTGTTCCAGACCACCAATGTCGGCCTCGGCCAGACCACCGCCGTCGGTATCGGCGGCGACCCCGTCAAAGGCACCGAGTTCATCGACATGCTCGAAATGTTCCTCGCCGACGACGAGACCAAGTCGATCATCATGATCGGCGAGATCGGCGGTTCGGCCGAGGAAGACGCCGCGCAGTTCCTCAAGGACGAGGCCAAGCGCGGCCGCAGGAAACCGATGGCCGGCTTCATCGCCGGGCGCACCGCGCCGGCCGGTCGCACCATGGGCCATGCGGGCGCGGTCATATCCGGCGGCAAGGGCGGCGCGGAAGACAAGATCGCGGCGATGGAATCGGCCGGCATTAAAGTATCGCCATCGCCGGCGCGTCTGGGCACGACGCTGGTCGAGGCGATCAAGGCCAAGTGAGTAGCGAGTAGTGAATAGCGAATAGGGAAAAGAGAGTAACGGGGCGACCCGGGAAAAATCCCTACTCGCTATTCGCTACTCACTATTCGCTTTTGAAAAGGAGACGGAGCCAGGCTCCGCGGACAAAAATGGCAAGACAAGATCAGGCCAACGACCAATTTTCGCTCACCTCTTTCCTGTATGGCGGCAATGCCGCCTATATCGACGCGCTGTACGCCTCCTATGAGGATGATCCAGAGTCGGTAAACCCCGAATGGCAGGACTTCTTCGCCGGGCTGAAGGACGACGCCGGCGATGTGCGCAAGAACGCCAAGGGCGCTTCCTGGGCAAAGCCGTCCTGGCCGCTGCAGGCCAATGGCGAACTGGTGTCGGCGCTGGACGGCAATTGGGGCATCGTCGAGAAGCATCTGGAAAAGAAGGTCAAGGACAAGGCGGTCACCAATGGCGTCGTGCTGTCGGATGCCGACGTGCATCAGGCGACGCGCGATTCGGTGCGCGCCATCATGATGATCCGCGCCTTCCGCATGCGCGGCCATCTGCACGCCAATCTCGACCCGCTCGGCATCGCCAAGCCGCTTGAGGACTATAACGAGCTGTCGCCGGAAAATTACGGTTTTACCGCAGCCGACTACGACCGGCCGATCTTCCTCGACAATGTGCTCGGCCTCGAATTCGGCACCATCCGGCAGATGCTGGAGATCCTGACCCGCACCTATTGCTCGACGCTCGGTGTCGAGTTCATGCACATTTCCGATCCCGAGGAGAAGGCCTGGATCCAGGCGCGCATCGAGGGTGCCGACAAGGAGATTTCCTTCACCGCTACGGGAAAAAAAGCGATCCTGCAGAAGCTGGTCGAGGCCGAAGGCTTCGAGCAGTTCATCGATGTCAAGTACAAGGGTACCAAGCGCTTCGGCCTCGATGGCAGCGAAGGCCTGATCCCGGCGCTGGAGCAGATCATCAAGCGCGGCGGCCAGCTCGGCATGAAGGAGATCGTGCTCGGCATGGCGCATCGCGGCCGGCTGAACGTGCTGTCCCAGGTGATGGCCAAACCGCATCGCGCCATCTTCCACGAATTCAAGGGCGGCTCGGCCGCTCCTGACGAGGTCGAGGGCTCGGGCGACGTCAAGTACCATCTCGGCGCCTCGTCGGACCGCGAATTCGACGGCAACAAGGTGCATCTGTCGCTGACCGCCAATCCTTCGCATCTGGAAATCGTCGATCCGGTTGTGATGGGCAAGGCGCGCGCCAAGCAGGACTATCTGTTCGGCCGCAGCCGCGAGGAGATCGTGCCGCTGGAAGAGCGCGCCAAGGTGCTGCCGCTGCTTCTGCATGGCGACGCCGCCTTTGCTGGCCAGGGCGTAATCGCCGAAATCCTCGGCCTGTCGGGCCTGCGCGGCCACCGCGTCGCCGGCACGCTGCATTTCATCATCAACAACCAGATCGGCTTCACCACCAATCCGCGCTTCTCGCGCTCGTCGCCTTATCCGTCCGACGTCGCCAAGATGATCGAGGCGCCGATCTTCCACGTCAATGGCGACGACCCGGAAGCGGTGGTGCATGCCACCAAGGTGGCGATCGAATTTCGCATGAAGTTCCACAAGCCGGTGGTGGTGGACATGTTCTGCTATCGCCGCTTCGGCCACAATGAGGGCGACGAACCGGCCTTCACGCAGCCGATCATGTACGCCAACATCCGCAACCACAAGACGACGGTGCAGATCTATGGCGACCGGCTGATCGCCGAGGGCCATATCAGCCAGGCCGAACTCGACAAGATGAAGGCCGACTGGCGCGCCCATCTGGAGTCCGAATGGGAAGTCGGCCAGCACTACAAGCCCAACAAGGCCGACTGGCTGGACGGCGCCTGGTCTGGTTTGCGCACCGCCGACAACCAGGACGAACAACGCCGCGGCAAGACCGCGGTGCCGGTCAAGGTGCTGAAGGACATCGGCAAGAAACTGACCGAGGTGCCGAAAGGTTTCGAGGCGCACAAGACCATCATCCGCTTCCTCGAAAACCGCCGCCAGGCGATCGACTCCGGCGAAGGCATCGACTGGTCGACGGCCGAGGCGCTGGCCTTCGGCGCCATCCTGCTCGACGGCAATCCGATCCGGCTCTCCGGCCAGGATTCAGAACGCGGCACCTTCTCGCAGCGCCATTCCGTGCTCTACGACCAGCGCGACGAGACCCGCTACATCCCGCTCAACAATCTGTCGGCGGCGCAGGCCGGCTACGAAGTCATCAACTCGATGCTGTCGGAAGAGGCGGTGCTTGGCTTCGAATATGGCTACAGCCTGGCCGAGCCGAAGGCGCTGACGCTCTGGGAAGCGCAGTTCGGCGATTTCGCCAACGGCGCCCAGGTGGTGTTCGACCAGTTCATCTCGTCGGGCGAGCGCAAGTGGCTCAGAATGTCAGGCCTGGTCTGCCTGCTGCCGCATGGCTATGAAGGCCAGGGGCCGGAGCATTCTTCGGCCCGGCTCGAGCGCTTTCTGCAGCTTTGCGCCGAAGACAATATGCAAGTCGCCAACTGCACCACGCCGGCGAACTACTTCCACATATTGCGCCGGCAGCTGAAGCGCGACTTCCGCAAGCCGCTGATCCTGATGACGCCGAAGTCGCTGCTGCGCCACAAGCGGGCGGTATCGACGCTGCCGGAGATTTCGGGCGAAAGCTCGTTCCACCGGCTTTTGTGGGACGATGCCCAGCTGCTGCAGAACCAGGCGATCAAGCTCACCAAGGATTCCAAGATCCGCCGCGTCGTGCTGTGCTCGGGCAAGGTCTATTATGACCTCTACGAGGAGCGCGAGAAGCGCGGCATCAACGACATCTACCTGCTGCGCGTCGAACAGCTCTATCCCTTCCCGGCCAAGGCGCTGATCACCGAACTGTCGCGTTTCCGCAATGCGGAGATGGTGTGGTGCCAGGAAGAACCCAAGAACATGGGCGCATGGTCGTTCATCGACCCTTATCTGGAATGGGTGCTGGCGCATATCGACGCCAAGCACCAGCGGGTGCGCTATACCGGACGTCCTGCGGCGGCATCGCCGGCGACCGGCTTGATGTCGAAGCATCTGGCGCAGCTCGCCGCCCTGCTCGAAGACGCGCTCGGCGAATAGAACAAACCCGGCGAATAGAACAGACAGAGAAGAAACGGAACAGGCACAATGGCTACCGAAATCCGCGTTCCCACTCTCGGCGAATCCGTCACCGAGGCGACCATAGGCAAGTGGTTCAAGAAGGTCGGCGATGCCATTGCCGTCGACGAGCCGCTGGTCGAGCTCGAAACCGACAAGGTGACGGTGGAGGTGCCTGCCGCCGCCGCCGGCACGCTGGGCGAGATCACCGCCAAGGAAGGCGAGACCGTCGGCGTCGGCGCGTTGCTGGGTTCGATCTCGGCAGGCGTCGCCACGGCCGCCCCGGCGTCCAAGCAGGAGACCAAGCCGCAAGCTGTGTCGCAGGCGTCGAGCCCCGACGCGGCACATACGACCAGGCAGGCCGCGGCCGAGACCGCCAAGATAGCCGGCGATGCCGGGCCGGTCGAGCCGCGCACAATGCCGCCGGCGCCAGCTGCCGCAAAGCTGATCGCCGAGAACAATCTGTCGGTCGACCAGGTTTCTGGCTCGGGCAAGCGCGGCCAGGTGCTGAAGGGCGACGTGCTCGACGCGATTTCCAAGGGCGCGCCGTCGCAGCCGGCCGAAATTCCGAAGGCCGCACCGGCTCCGGTCGCCGTGCGTGCGCCGTCCTCGGGCGACGATGCGTCGCGCGAGGAGCGCGTGCGCATGACCAAGCTGCGCCAGACCATTGCGCGCCGGCTCAAGGAAGCGCAGTCGACCGCCGCCATGCTGACCACCTTCAACGAGGTCGACATGTCGGCGGTGATGGCGCTCAGGACCAAGTACAAGGACATCTTCGAGAAGAAGCACGGCGTGAAGCTCGGCTTCATGGGCTTCTTCACCAAAGCGGTTACGCACGCATTGAAGGAAATCCCCTCGGTCAATGCCGAGATCGACGGCACCGACATCATCTTCAAGAACTATGCCCATATCGGCGTTGCCGTCGGCACCGAAAAGGGTCTCGTCGTGCCGGTGGTGCGCAATGCCGACCAAATGTCGATTGCCGAGATCGAAAAGGATATCGGCCGGCTGGGCATTGCCGCGCGGGACGGCAAGCTGTCGGTCGCCGACATGCAGGGTGGTACGTTCACCATCTCCAATGGCGGCGTTTACGGCTCACTGATGTCGACGCCGATCCTCAATGCGCCGCAGTCCGGCATTTTGGGCATGCACAAGATCCAGGACCGGCCGGTCGTGGTCGGCGGCCAGATCGTGATCCGGCCGATGATGTACTTGGCGCTGAGCTACGATCACCGTATCGTCGACGGCAAGGAAGCCGTGACCTTCCTGGTCCGCGTCAAGGATAGCCTGGAGGATCCCGAACGGCTGGTGCTTGATTTGTGATCGGAGCTGATCCGTCATGAGCGGCTGGCTGGCGCGGTTTGGGTTCAAGCTGGGTCGAGTAGCGGGTAGCGTATTGAGGCGTTCCCGGCCGGCGGCTTCCGCCGCCATCTCTCCGCCGGCGACCTCGACTGAATGGGATTCGGCGCCGGCGAGCAGCAATCTCGGTGTCTTCGCTCTCAGCGAAGCCGAAATGGCGGAGCGGAAGATCATCGTCACCGCGATCGGTGAGCTTGAGCTACCGACCGGCGAAATCATCGCTTGCGATCCACTGATTACCGGGCTGGAACGGCCTGTGTTTAGCCGTAAGGTCAGGCCGGGATGCTATCCAGTCACGTTGCTTGAGGCGCAAGGCCGTGTTGCTGCAGCGGTATTGCGGTTTGGCACTGGCTTGCCGGTGCGGTGGGAGTTGGCTGCCTTCGTCCGCGACGTCGGCACATCGTCCTGGAAGTCTGGATTTATTGTCGATGATAATGTTGCTTCGTTCATGGACAAGTCGGTTCTGACGCTGATGTCCGAGCAGGAGGAACTCGACAGCTATCTTGCTGACGTTGCATGCTCGTTCGACAAGTTCCGCATGGATAATCCGGTTGATGGAAATCCGCTTAATATAGCCATGTTCGACACTGGCTTCGGTGATGGGAACTATTATTCCTTCTGGGGACTGGATGCGGCCGGCGAGCCGCTGGTCTTGATGACCGATTTCGAGGTGCTCGAAAACGCCGACGGCCGCGAGAGCAGCCCGAGCAATTCATGACAAACATCGCTTCGCCAATGATCGGATTTATGGCCGGGCTGGCTGTTCTCGCAGCGGGTTACGAGGCGCATGCCGCCTGCCCGCTGGCGCTTGCTGTCTATGGCGATGCCGAAAGCGAGGCCGGCATTGATTTCCGGCCGACGACGGATGCGGTCACCGTCACCAACTCGTTCAAGATGGTGCTCGACAAGGGCATCGTTCTCGACGGCATTGTCATGTGGACATCCGGTGTTTCGCGACCGCAAGGGTCGCTGATGTACAAATGCCCGACCGGCGACGTCACCGGTGACGAGCTTGCCGCCTGCACGGTCTGGCATGGCGTCATCTACAGCGCCGACGACAAGGGCAACATCGCGCTCCTGGCGGCGGAAGGCACGGACGCGCCGCAGAGCCTGATCTTCCCCGATCTCGGGCCGTCGCTGCAGATGTCGACGGCCTTCGGCCCGAACGGTTTCTCAAAACTGCCATGGGACGTGTTTCTGCTGAAAGGTTGCCAGGAATGAGCGCGTCCAAGAAGGTGCTTCTGGTCACCGGCGGCAGTCGTGGCATTGGCGCGGCCACCTGCCGGCTTGCGGCAAAGGCGCGCTACCGGGTCGCGGTCAACTATGCCTCGAACGAGGCTGCCGCCAAGGCGCTGGTCGACGAAATCGAGGCGGCGGGTGGCGAGGCATTTGCCGTCAAGGGCGACGTCGGCGTCGAAGCCGACATCGTCGCCATGTTCGAAGCCGTCGATCGCGCCTATGGCCGGCTCGACGCGCTGGTCAACAATGCCGGCGTCGTCGACGTCAAGGCGCGCGTCGATGAGATGAGCCTGGCGCGGCTGGAGCGCATGATGCGCATCAACGTCATCGGCTCGTTCCTGTGCGCGCGCGAAGCGGTCAAACGCATGTCGAGCAAGCATGGCGGCCAGGGCGGCGCCATCGTCAACATCTCGTCCGCGGCGTCGCTACACAGCTCGCCCGGCGAATATGTCGACTATGCAGCGTCCAAGGCGGCGATCGACACTTTTACGCTCGGCCTGGCGCGCGAAGTCGCGACCGAAGGCGTGCGCGTCAACGCGATACGGCCGGGCATCATCGACACCGAGATCCACGCTTCGGGCGGCCAGCCGGACCGGGTCGAGCGGTTCCGCGACATGCTGCCGATGAAACGAGCCGGCACGGCGGATGAAGTCGCGCATGCCGTTCTCTATCTTTTGTCGGATGAAGCGTCCTACACGACGGGCGCAATCCTGAATGTAAGCGGCGGCCGCTGAGCCCCAAGCTAAGGGAAACGAACATGGCTTATGATGTCGTTATCATAGGGTCGGGACCGGGCGGCTATGTCTGTGCCATCAAGGCGGCACAGCTCGGGCTCAAGGTCGCGGTGGTCGAGAAGAACGCCACTTTCGGCGGCACCTGCCTGAACATCGGCTGCATCCCATCCAAGGCGCTGCTTTATGCCTCGGAGATGTTCGCCGAGGCCGGCCATTCCTTCGATGCGCTGGGCGTCGAGATACCGGCGCCGAAACTCAATCTGAAGAAGATGATGGCGCACAAGGACGCGACCGTTTCGGCCAACGTCAATGGCGTCGCCTTCCTGTTCAAGAAAAACAAGATCGATAGTTTCCGTGGCACCGGGAAGGTGGTTGCGGCCGGCAAGGTGTTGGTGACGGCTGAGGACGGCAAGGTCGAGGAGATCGAGACGAAAAACATCGTTATTGCCACGGGCTCCGATGTCGCCGGCATTCCCGGCGTCAAGGTCGACATCGACGAGAAGGTGATCGTATCGTCGACCGGCGCGCTGTCGCTGGAGAAAGTGCCGGGACATCTGGTGGTGGTCGGCGGTGGGGTCATCGGTCTGGAGCTCGGCTCGGTCTGGGCACGGCTCGGCGCCAAGGTCACCGTGGTCGAATTCCTCGACACCATCCTGGGCGGCATGGACGGCGAGGTCTCCAAGCAGTTCCAGCGCCTGCTTTCCAAGCAGGGTTTCGAGTTCAAGCTCGGCGCCAAGGTGACAGGGGTGACCAAGGCCAAAAAGGGCGCCGCCGTTGCGTTCGAACCGGTCAAGGGTGGTGCGGCCGAGACCATCGAGGCCGACGCGGTGCTGATCTCGACCGGACGCCGGGCCTATTCCGACAGCCTCGGGTTGAAAGAAGCCGGCGTCGAGGTCGACGAGCGCGGCCGGGTCAAGACCGACGGGCATCTCAGGACCAACGTGGCCGGCATCTACGCCATTGGCGACGTCATCGCCGGGCCGATGCTGGCGCACAAGGCCGAGGATGAAGGCGTGGCGGTGGCCGAGACCATTGCCGGCCAGGCCGGCCATGTGAATTACGACGTCATTCCGAGCGTCGTCTACACCAGCCCGGAAATCGCTTCGGTCGGCAAGACAGAGGAAGAGCTGAGGAAGGCCGGCATCGACTACAAAACCGGCAAATTCCCGTTCACCGCCAACGGCCGCGCGCGCGCCATGCTGCACACGGACGGCTTCGTGAAAATCCTCGCCGACAAAGCCAGCGACCGCGTGCTCGGCGTCCACATTGTCGGCTTCGGCGCCGGCGAGATGATCCATGAGGCGGCGGTGCTGATGGAGTTCGGCGGCTCCTCGGAAGACCTCGCCCGCACCTGCCACGCGCATCCGACGATGTCGGAAGCGGTCAAGGAAGCGGCGCTGGCGACGTTCTTCAAGCCGATCCATATTTAAGGAAACGCTGGAGGGACAGCACCCCCCCTCTGGCCTGCCGGCCATCTCCCCCTCAACGGGGGAGATTGGACTTCACCGCCGCGTCGCGAGCTTTCAAGTTTCTCACGTTTCTAACCTGGCGCTGTTCGTGAACTGCCGATCTCCCCTCTCGAGGGGGAGATGTCCGGCAGGACAGAGGGGGCGGTGAAGAATCGCGACGCTCGCCGATAGGTGCCCCAAACAAAACGGCCCACTTTTCAGCGGGCCGTTCTTGGCTGGAATCAAGATGCCAGATCAGTTGGCCAGATTACGGGCTCGGCGCCGGAGCGGGCGCGGGTGCCGGGGCTGGCGCAGGAGCCGGTGCGGGAGCAGGGGCTGGTGCCGGTTCGGCGGGCTTCATCGGCTCAGCCGGTGCAGGTGCGGGCGCCGGTGTGCTGGCTGCCGGCGGCTCTGCGGGTGCAGGATGTTCGCCGCTTCTGCCGAAAACATAGTACGCGACAATCGCAAGGATGACGACGACCAGCGCAATCAGCCAGCCGCTGCCACCACCCGACCTGGGCGCTGGATCGTTAGGGTTCGCCATAAAAGTGTCCTCCGTGGATGAAAAGCATCAATCAACACCCCTCAACGCGCAACCGTTGAACGGGTTCATACTAGGCCTTCAAATTGACGAACGCAGGAAAATTCTGATTCGCAACCGCTTGTTGGCCTGTATTTCCCCCGCAAAATCAATCACGAACGAGGTAGAACGAGCTTAGCTGGCCTTTTCCGCCAAAAATAGGGCCAACCGCCTCCGCTTTGCGAATCAGTTGCGCACCGCACAGAGCCGGGCTTACGTGATTCGGCATTCAAGACGGGCGCTGCTCAGTCGACGGCGGTGACGGTATAGCCGGCCTTGCGAAAATCCTCGACCAGGCCTTCGGGGCCGGGAAGATGCATGGCGCCGACGGCCATGAAGGCATTGCCCTTGGCCAGGATCGGTGCGGCATGGTCGGCCATGACCTTGTTGCGGCCGGTGATCATCGTCCGGTCGAATTCGGCGTAACCTGCGTCGTCTTCGTCGGGCGAGATCGAACGCAACAGCGGCCAGAAGGTGCCGGTGTCGCCGCGCTGGTAAAGCACGATCATGGTTTCGTTGATGTCGTTTATCTTGTCGCCGAGCTTCAGGGTCTCGACCAGCCCCTTGATGTGGAACGCAAGCGGCAGCGAGGCCATGGCGCGCAGCTGGCTGGCTGCGGTCTCCAACCCTTCCACCGGCTTGCCATTAGCCTTGGCGTCCTGCGCCAGCTTGACGTCGAGAACCGGTGCGCCGCCTGCCTGACGGGCGACCTCACAGACCGGCAGCGCGACCATGGCCGACAGCAGCCACGGCTTCATCTTGGAGACGCTCGCCGGCGGAATGCCGCGCGCATCGAGCCCTTTGTTCACCACCGCCGCATCCTCCGGCGACAACAGCGACGACAACGTCGTGTTGTCGGTGAACATCATCAGCTCGGGTTCCTTGAGCATGGCCTCCATCATCTTCTGCTTGTCGAGCACGTCGGTGGTCTCGATGATGATGGTGCCGGCAGCGCCATAGGCTTTCCTGGCTGCCGGCGGCAGAGTGGTCACGCGCGGGTCGGTCATGTGCATGGTGCCGAACAGGAAGGATGGCTTTTCGCCTGATTTCTCCAGCTTCCACAACAGGCCCTTGCCGTTCAGCGTCGCTGCTGCTTCCGTCTCGATCCTGGAATAGGTGGCGGGGTCTTCCTTCTGCAGGGCCGACAGCAGATCGGCGCCGGCGCAGGCCGGGGCTTCGGCATGCGCCCTGCCCATGGCAAGCAGCAGCACGATGAGGAAAGACAGGAAAAACAGGGCGTTGAGCGCGACGAGCAGCTTCAGCGACACAAGGGCGGCGCGGTCGGCGATGGCAAGGGCGCGTTTCATGGTGCGGTTCTAGGACTGAAAAGCGGCGAAACGGTTAACCGGCGTGGGGAAATTGTCCTGGACTTATACAGTGTCACGCGCGGGGATGGGCAGATTCGTAGATCTCGAGCAGCCTTGCCGTGTCGACGCCGGTATAGACCTGCGTCGTCGACAGGCTGGCGTGGCCGAGCAGTTCCTGGATGGTGCGCAGGTCGCCGCCGCGCCCGAGCAGATGGGTGGCGAAGGAATGGCGCAACGCGTGCGGCGTCGCGGTGTCGGGCAGGTTCAGCGCCGAGCGCAGCCTGGCCATGTCGCGCTGGACGATGGCCGGGTTGAGCGGCCCGCCGCGGGCGCCGCGAAATAGCAGGCCCTTGGGATCGAGATGGTAGGGACACAGTTTTCGGTATTCGGCGATTGCCCTGAGCGCCACCGGCAGCACCGGCACCAGCCGTGTCTTGCCACCCTTGCCGGTGACGCGCAGCACGGTGTCGGCTTCCGATGCCAGGTCGGCGGCGCTGAGGCCCAGCGCTTCGGAAATGCGCAGGCCCGATCCATAAAGCAGCGTCAGCACGGCGGCGTTGCGGGCGGCGATCCAGGGCTCTTCAGCCAGCTGGCCTTCCACCGACACGACATGTTTGGCATCGCTGGCGGTCAGCGGCTTGGGCAGCGATTTCGGCTGGCGCGGCGCGCGCAAAGCTGCTGCACCCGCGGCGTTGGCGAGGCCGCGCCGTTCGAGGAAGCGCAGCAGCGAGCGGATGCCGGCGAGGCCGCGTCCGAGCGTGCGGGCGCCGGCGCCGGCGTTGCGCCGCGCGGCAAGAAAGCCGCGCAGATCGGCCGGGCGTAAGGTTGCGATGTCGGAAATGCCGGGCGAGCCGCCGCAATGTCCGGTCAGGAAATGCAGGAACTGGCGCGTGTCGCGCTCGTAGGCCTCGACAGTCGCCGGTGACAGCCGACGCTCGCGCGCCAGCATCTTCAGCCAGCTTTCGCGCGCTGCCTGGAGGTCGGGTTTTGCCGGGATGAGAAATTCCTGCATGCCGCCATTGTCAGGCAGCCGGGTTAGGAAGCGGTGAAGAACCTGTCATTGAAATGGCCACGGGCGATCATTGAAATGACGCCGGTAGGGCGTTAGAGCAGGGCAAAGGATATCAGCCATGTCGAAGCCCCAGAACCCCGTGCAAATGGCCGTGATCGGCGCCGCCCACGGCATCAAGGGCGAATTGCGGGTGAAAACCTTCACCGGCGAGCCGCTGGCGCTGGCGGATTATGGCCCGCTCTATGCCAAGGACGGCCGCGCCTTCCAGATCATCGACATAAGGCCGGCAAACACTGTCGTCGTGGTGCGTTTCAAGGGCATTGCCGACCGCAACGCCGCCGAGGCGCTGGCCGGCACGGAGCTGTTCGTCGACCGCTCGATGCTGCCGGACGATGGCGAAGAGGACGAGTTCTACCACGCCGATCTCGTCGGGCTGGAAGTCCGCGACGACACGGATGCGGTTGTCGGCAAGGTGGTCGCGGTACACAATTTCGGCGGCGGCGACATTCTCGATGTCACGCTTGGCGGGCGCAAAGGCGTGCTGATCCCGTTCACGCAGGCCGCCGTGCCGCAGGTGGTGGTTGCCGAAGGTTTTGTCCGTGTCGATCCGGCGGCGGCCGGGCTGGTCGAGGACGAGGATGGCGAGGCGCCGCGCGAAGAAGACTTCGACGCGAAGGGCCGGCCGCGCGGGCCACGCGACGCCGGGGGCAACCGGTGACGTTCAAGGCTTCGGTGCTGACGCTCTATCCCGAGATGTTTCCGGGCGGGCTAGGCCTGTCGCTGGCCGGACGGGCGCTCGAAGTCGGGACATGGTCGCTGGAAGCTATCCAGATCCGCGACTTCGCCAGCGATCGCCATCACACCGTCGACGACACGCCGGCCGGCGGTGGCGCCGGCATGGTGATGCGCGCCGATGTGCTGGCCAAGGCGATCGACCACACCTCGCCGTCCGGCGATCCGCGGCCAAAATTGCTGATGAGCCCGCGCGGCAAGCCGTTGACGCAGGCGCGGGTGCGCGAGCTGGCCGCCGGGCCGGGCGCCGTCATCGTCTGCGGCCGCTTCGAGGGTGTAGACCAGCGATTGATCGAGGCGCGTGGGCTGGAGGAAGTCTCGATCGGCGATTTCATCCTCTCCGGTGGCGAGCCGGCAGCCCTGGTGCTGCTCGATGCCGTGGTCCGGCTGTTGCCCGGTGTGATGGGCAATGCGGTATCAGGCGAGGAAGAAAGTTTTGAGAACGGTCTGCTCGAACATCCGCATTACACGCGACCGCAGGAGTTCGAAGGCAGGCCAATCCCCGACGTGCTGGTTTCCGGCAATCACAAGAAGATCGCCGCCTGGCGCCGCGCAGAGTCCGAGAGGCTGACGAAGGAGCGGCGGCCGGATTTGCTCGCCGCTCAGCCCTTGGCAAAATAGTAGACGGCGAGAAACAGGCCGACGGCGATGACGAAGCCGCGTACTGCGTTTTGCGGCACGCGCTTTGCGATCCAGACGCCGGCATAGCCGCCGAGCGCGCCGCCGGGGATCATGACGATTGCCTGAGGCCAGGCAACAACGCCGCCGGAAACGAAGACCAGTATGGCAACGGCGGCGATGACCACGGCCAGCATGTTCTTCAGCGCGTTCAGCCGGTGATAGTCGCCGGATTGCGTCAGGCCGAGCGTCGCCAGCATCATGACGCCCATGCCGGCGCCGAAGAAGCCGCCATAGATGGCGGTAGCGAACTGCGCCAGAGAACCGGCCAGAGAGCCGACCGTGGCTTCATGCCCAGGCTTCGGCGTTGGTTTCAGCCACGGCCCGGCGGCGAACAAGGCGGTTGCGGCCAGCAGCAGCCACGGCACGAGGGCGCGGAACGACGGATTTGAGAGCGCCAGCAGGATGAGCGCACCAGCCAGCGCGCCCAAAGCCGAGATCAGGCAAAGCAGCAGCGCGCCGCGCCAGAAATGCTTGATGTCGGTCCAGTAAGCCAGCGTCGAGGTGATGTAACCGGGAAACTGCGTCACCGAGGACGTGGCGTTGGCGACGATCGGCGGCAGGCCGGCCAGCGTCATGGCGCCGAAGGTTATGAAGGTGCCGCCGCCGGCAACCGCGTTGACGGCGCCTGACAGAAAACCCGCGAGGAAGAGCAGGACTGCGTCGAAAACAGACATTGTGAGGCCGCCGGACAAGTGTGCTGCTCCCGGATTAGGAAGCTTGAAGGGCCGGCGCAACCCTGCACTGGACGATTGCGTGGTGGCATGCGACCAAAAAAGACAGGGCCAAGGCGTGACAAGTCAGTGAAATAGCTGTATGTGCCCGCCCGTACTGGCGAGAAAAATCTCCCGGACCCGTCAACAATGACGGTGTAGTCGCCCCTGCCCAATGTTTCGAAGACAAGATGTCTCGGGGACAAAGGGCATAGCCGAGCGGTCAATGGAACTGCAAGGCGAGTGTCGGACGCTCTGACTGTCGGAAGAACAAGAAGTGGACTATTGAGATGGATATCATCCGTCAGCTCGAGGCCGAACAGGCCGCCAAGATCGAAGCCAAGCGCAAGCTTCCCGAGTTTCAGCCCGGCGACACCGTGCGCGTCCAGGTCCGCGTGACCGAAGGCACCCGCACCCGCGTCCAGGCCTATGAGGGCGTCGTCATCGCCCGCGCCGGCGCCGGCTTCCAGGAAAATTTCACCGTCCGCAAGATCTCCTACGGCGAAGGCGTCGAGCGCGTTTTCCCGGTCTACTCGCCGATGGTCGAAGGCGTCGAGATCGTGCGCCGCGGCAAGGTGCGCCGCGCCAAGCTCTATTATTTGCGCGACCGTCGCGGCAAGTCGGCCCGTATTTCGGAAAACACCGGCGTGCGCGCCCGCAAGCTGAACGATGAGGAGCGCGACGCGCTGAACGCTGAGAAGGCCCGCATCGAGGCCGAGAAGATCGCCGCCGTGCAGGCGCTGGCAGCCGAGAAGGCCGCGCAGGAAGCCGCCGAGAAGAAGGCCGCCGACGAAGCCGCCAAGGCCGCCGACGAGGCTGCAAAGGCCGCGGAAGCGACCCCGGCCGAATAAGATCTCGACCAAGGATTTTGAAAAGGCGGCTTCGGCCGCCTTTTTTCGTTTCACCAGACTGTGAACGATTGCCGGCCGAGAGTTGCGCCACGGCTGTTGACTCGAATTATCTTGTACACTAAATGATCGTATACAAAGCAAATGGAGAACTGACATGGCACTCTACACCACACAGGCTCGCGTCACCGGCGGCCGCGCCGGCCACGGCGAGACCAGCGACGGCCTGCTGAAGGTCGACCTCGCTTTGCCGAAGGAGCTCGGCGGACAGGGTGGCGCCACCAATCCCGAGCAGCTGTTCGCGGTCGGCTATGCCGCCTGCTTCGAAAGCGCCATCCGCTTCGTCGCGCGCAAGCAGAAGCTGCCGCTGGACGATGCGGCGGTAAGCGCCACCGTCAGCCTGCTTCCCAATGGTGAAGGCTTCAAACTTGGTGTCGCACTGGCCGCGGAGACCAAAGGCCTTGATCAGGCGGCGGCGGAAGCGCTTGTATCGGCAGCGCATCAGATTTGCCCCTATTCCAATGCGATCAAAGGCAATATCGAGGTGGCGCTTTCGACCGTGGCGCTTCCGGCAAAGGCAGCATGACGACGAAGACCGAAACCAGGGCCAGCGAAGTCCCGGCGGACACCGCCGGAAGGATCGCCGTTCCGCGCCTCGACCAGCAGCTCTGCTTCGCGCTCTATTCGGCGAGCGGGCTGATGACCAAGCTCTATCGGCCGCTGCTTGACCCGCTCGGCCTGACCTATCCGCAATATTTGGCGATGCTGGCGCTGTGGCAGCATGCGCCGAGCACGGTCGGCGAACTCGGCGAGGCGCTGGGGCTGGATTCGGCGACATTGACGCCTCTGCTCAAGCGGATGGAAGCGGCTGGTCTCGTCACCCGCCGTCGCGATCCGGCCGACGAGCGCCGCGTGCTGGTCGAACCGACTGCCAAGGGCCAGGCGCTGCGCGCCCGCATCAAGGACGTATCCGCAGGCCTTGCCTGCGCCATGCCGCTGGAAGTCGAGGAGCTGAAGTCGCTGCACCGGACCTTGACCGGATTTGTCGCCAAGCTGCGTGAGGCTACGTCACCATCCTGATCCGTCATCTGACGGGTTCCCGTGTCCAGGAGGGGCCTGGTTTGCCGGCGGCGCAATCACGGAATAAATTCCGACCACGGGGCGTTCTAAAACCGCGTTGGTTGAAGGCATTGGAATCCGCTTTCACCGGACGCTGAGCACCGGACCGGCTTGCAAGCCGTCTGCGGACGGCTAAAGTCGCGCCTGGATTTTCATGCGAGCCCGGCTGCAAGCGGGCTTCTCATCCTGGAGCGTGTCATGACCAAATCGAAGCTGCTGCTGGCCGCCCTCGCGGCCTGTTTCCTCGCGCCCGTCGCTGCATGGGCGGCCGATGCGCTGCCCGATCTCGGCGGCAAGAAGGTCGTGGTGGTGACGGAAAACGCCTATCCGCCGCTGCAGTTCATCGACGCCAAGACCGGCAAGCAGATCGGCTGGGAGTATGACGCGATGGACGAAATCGCCAAGCGGCTGAACTTCAAGGTGGAGTACCAGAACACCTCCTGGGACGCGATGATCCAGGCGGTTTCCGACAACCAGTACAACATTGGCATGACCGGCATCACCATCAAGGACGACCGAAAGGAGAAGGTCGATTTCTCCGACCCCTATATGCGTTCGGAGCAGTTCATGCTGGTGCGCGCCGATGAAAGCCGCTTCACCGACGCCAAGACCTTCGCCGCCTTCAAGGACGGGTTGATCGGCGCGCAGGCCGGAACGACGCCGTTCTACACCGCCGTCTACAGCGTGCTCGACGGCAATGAGCAGAACCCGCGCATCAAGCAGTTCGAGACCTTCGGCGCTTCGGTGCAGGCACTGAAATCCGGCGACGTCGATGTCGTCCTGACCGACGGCACCGCCGGCAAAGGCTATGTCGATGCCTCCGGCGGCAAGCTCAAGCTGATCGGCGGCCCGCTCGGCACCGAGGAGTTTGGCTTCATCTTCCCGAAGGGCTCGGACCTGGTGAAGCCGGTCAACGCGGCGATCGCGGCGCTGAAGGCCGACGGCACGATCGAGGCGCTGAACAAGAAGTGGTTTCTCGACTACAAGATGGGGCAGTAGGCCGTCTTGGCGCGACGGCCGCTGACCCCCCTTGCGGGGGAGATGCCCGGCAGGGCAGAGGGGGGTGTGAAGGATCGCCTCCCTTTTGTTTTGAGCTTTTCCAAAGAGGCCAAAGGTTGTGACTGTAACCGTTTGACAGGTTGGAGGGACAGCACCCCCCTCTGTCCTGCCGGACATCTCCCCCGCAAGGGGGGAGATCGGCAGATCTTGCGAGCGCAGCTGTTCACCAGCGTTGGGCATTGATGCTCGCCTCAACCCCAAAATCCGATTTCCCCTGGTGGCTTGCCGCCGCGATCGCGCTCGCCGTCGTCGCTGCGCTCTCCATTGCCGCCAGCGATCTCTACGCCCAGGTTTTTGCCACCGTCGCCAAAGGCATCGGCATCACCATTCTTGTCACCGTGGTCGCCTTCGCGCTGGCTTCCGCCGTCGGGCTCGGCATTGCGCTGATGGGGTTGTCGGGGTCGCGTTGGCTCAAGCAGATCGCTCGTTTCTATGTCGAGATCATCCGCGGCGTGCCGATCCTGGTGCTGTTGTTCTGGATCGCCTTCGCCGGCGCGCCGGCCTTCGTGGCTGCGTGGAATGCGCTGACCGCGCCGCTGCAAAACGCCGGCTATCTCGGCGAGCTTTTGGTGCGCGACGTGTCGCTGTTGTGGCGTGCAATCATGGCGCTGACCATCGGTTATTCCGCCTTCATCTCCGAGGTTTTTCGCGCGGGCATCCAGTCGGTCGAGAAAGGCCAGATCGAGGCTGCCAAGGCGCTCGGGCTGACGCGCACGCAGCGCTTCCGGCTGATCGTCTTCCCACAGGCGATCCGCACCATCCTGCCGCCGCTCGGCAATGACTTCGTCGCCATGGTCAAGGATTCCTCGCTGGTCTCGGTGCTCGGCGTCGCCGACATCACGCAGATGGGCAAGATCTACGCCGCCGGCTCGTTCCGCTTCTTCGAGACCTATTCGATCGTCGCCTATATCTATCTCATCCTCACCGTCAGCCTGTCGCTGGCGCTGCGGGGGCTGGAGCAACGACTGCGGCGGGCGCAGCAGGAATAGAAGTCCGACGCGGGCACGGCTACGATCGCGGAGGACAGGATTCCGGAGGATGCAGGCGATGACGATCGACAAGGCCAATGCGGCGCTGGGCACCGTCTATTCGGCCGACAGGCCGGAAGGGCTGGCCAAGGCCTATGCGGACTGGGCCGCGACCTATGACAGCGAAACCGCTTCGCTAGGCTATCTGCTGCCGTTCCTGATCACCGCCTGGGTGGCGCGCCATGTGCAGGTGGGCGAAGGACCGCTGCTCGACGCCGGCTGCGGCACCGGCCTGTCGGGCCCGTCATTGAAGGCGCTGGGTTATCACGACATTGCCGGGCTCGACCTCTCCGACGACATGCTGAAGATCGCCGGCAGCCGCAATGCCTATGGCGATCTGAAGCAGGCAATGCTCGGCGGGCCGCTGCCCTGGCCAGACGGGCATTTCCGCGCCTTCTTCTCGACTGGCGTGTTCACCATCAGCCATGCGCCGGCGTCCGGCCTGCACGAGCTTGTCCGCATCACCAGAAAAGGCGGCCACGCCATCTTCACCGTGCGCGACCAGGTGTTTGACAGCGGCGGCTTCCAGGCCGTGTTCGACGGGCTGGAGCGGGCCGGGAAATGGCGGCCGGCCGAGCAAAGCCCATGGTTCCGCTGCTATGCGATCGCCGAGCCGGACGCGCTGGTGAAGACTTTTGTGTTCGAGGTGCTTTGAGCGCCGCCCTCTTCGCCTTCTCTCACAAGGGGAGAAGCGAAAACACGCCGCAATTGCCGAAAAGCCAAAACATTGGTATGAGCCACGCCATGGAAGAGCTTTTTGGCGATCCGGCCTATAAGGGTTTCGTGCTGCAGGACAGAAAACGCCTGCCGTCGCGTTTCTCTTCGCGCATTTCCGGCGCGCTCACCAGCCGACTTAGCTAAGCCGCTTTCGCCGGGCCGAAGGCTTAGGCGCGTCTGCCCCTCCCCTTTTTTGCAAATCGACGGATTTACGCACATGAGCGCACCGCGCACCCTCTACGACAAGATATTCGACGACCACGTCGTCGACCGCCAGGATGATGGCACCTGTCTGCTCTACATCGACCGCCATCTCGTCCATGAAGTGACCAGCCCGCAGGCCTTCGAAGGTCTGCGCATGACCGGCAGAAAAGTCCGGCATCCGGAAAAGACGCTGGCCGTGGTCGATCATAATGTCTCGACCTCGCCGGAGCGCAAATTCGGCATCAAGAACGAGGAAAGCCGCATCCAGGTCGAGGCCTTGGCCAAGAACGCTAGGGATTTCGGTGTCGAATATTACTCCGAGAACGATATCCGCCAAGGCATCGTCCACATCATCGGGCCGGAGCAGGGCTTCACGCTGCCTGGCATGACGATCGTCTGCGGCGACAGCCACACCTCGACGCATGGCGCCTTCGGCGCACTGGCGCATGGCATCGGCACCTCCGAGGTCGAGCATGTGCTGGCGACGCAGACGCTGATCCAGCGGAAGGCCAAGAACATGCTGGTGCGTGTCGATGGCCAGTTGCCGGAAGGCGTCACCGCCAAGGACATTATCCTCGCCATCATCGGCGAGATCGGCACCGCCGGCGGCACCGGCTATGTCATCGAATATGCCGGTGAGGCGATCCGCGCGCTGTCGATGGAAGGCCGCATGACGATCTGCAACATGTCGATCGAGGGCGGCGCGCGCGCCGGCCTGATCGCGGCCGACGAAATCACCTTCGCCTATGTCAAGGGCAAGCCGCGCGCGCCGAAGGGCGCGTCGTGGGACGCCGCGCTCGAATACTGGAAGACGCTGCAGTCCGACGAGGGCGCGCATTTCGACAAGGTGATCGTGCTCGACGCGGCCAAGCTGCCGCCGATCGTCTCCTGGGGTTCCTCGCCCGAGGACGTCGTTTCGGTGCAGGGCGTCGTTCCCAATCCGGAAGAGATCACGGACGAGAACAAGCGGACGTCAAAGATCCGCGCGCTCGACTATATGGGGCTGACGCCGGGCACGAAGATCACCGACATCACGCTCGACCGCGTCTTCATCGGCTCCTGCACCAATGGCCGCATCGAGGATCTGCGTGCGGTGGCCAAGGTGGTCGAAGGCAAGACGGTGAGTGCGCATGTCGATGCGATGATCGTGCCGGGCTCCGGTCTGGTCAAGGAACAGGCGGAGGCCGAGGGTCTCGACAAGATCTTCATTGCCGCCGGTTTCGACTGGCGCGAGCCGGGCTGCTCGATGTGCCTGGCCATGAACGACGACCGGCTGAAGCCGCATGAGCGCTGCGCCTCGACCTCGAACCGCAATTTCGAAGGCCGGCAGGGCTTCAAGGGCCGCACCCATCTGGTATCGCCGGCCATGGCGGCGGCGGCGGCGATCGCCGGCCATTTCGTCGACATCCGCGACTGGAAATAGCGCAGACTGGTTCAAGCCTGATCTGAGCGTATGCAAAACCCCGAACGGCAAAACCGTTCGGGGTTTTGTTTAAAGCGCGCCGCTCTAAGACCCTTGGGGTATTATGCCCTAGCCGGCACGCCGGATGATTTCATGAAATTCCTCCCGGCTGCCGGGTTCGTCGGCCGCGACCACCAGCGCCAGTTCGCGCTCGTCGAAGATCTTGAACCACTCGTCCCATTCGACCAGCTCGTAGCCGCCTGCGTTGACCGGGCGTTCAGGCTGATCCTGGTCCTGATAGGCGTGCTGGCCGAAGACGAGCCTCAGCAACGGCTGCGTTCCGGTTTCGGGCGATACATCGACGATCGCCGGAAATCCGGCGCGCCCTGCGGCCCATGAGCGA
The DNA here is from genome assembly GCF_040321695.1 of Mesorhizobium sp. M0292. Classification (NCBI taxonomy): domain Bacteria; kingdom Pseudomonadati; phylum Pseudomonadota; class Alphaproteobacteria; order Hyphomicrobiales; family Phyllobacteriaceae; genus Mesorhizobium; species Mesorhizobium sp. M0292. The sequence continues at coordinate 60,573 of NZ_JAMYSB010000021.1, read as the reverse complement.
ATTGCTTCGTGATCGGTCAGCGTGATCGTGTCGGCCATGAACAACTTCTCCTTGATTGCTGTCAGGAAACGCCGGCCTCAGGTCCCGGTTCCGTGCACCAGCTTCATGAGTGGCGACTTGCATATTCGTCCCGGCTTAACCGCTTGTTGGGGCTTGCGCTCTAAGGTCTTCCCGGACGTCAAGCGGGAAGTCACCGTCCTTTGGACACCGGCCTGTTCATAGCGCTGCTCAATCCGACGATCGCGCTGGCGCTCGGCGCGGCGTTCCTCGTGCTATGGTTCTATCAGCGCCACCGGCCCTATCTGGCTGTGCTCGGCACGAGCTATTGCGTGTCCGCGCCCGGCTTCCTGCTGCAGTATTTCACGCTGCCCGGCGGCATGGTGCTGACCAAGCTGGTCTCCAACCTCTGCTTCACGCTCGCCGCCTGCTGCCTCGTCGGTGCGATCATCTCGCGCTACGGCAGGCGCGTGCCCTATATCGCGATCGGCATTCTGGCGGCTGGCGGGATGGTCGCATTCTGCTGGTTCCTGTTCGTCCAGCCGGACTTAACTTGGCGCATCCTGTCGATCAATTTCGGCTTTGGCGGCCTCAGCCTGCTGGTCGCCGCCGAGCTGCGCGCCGTGCGCAAGAACGGCCCGACGGAAAAAATCCTGTTCGTACTGTCGCTGCTGTCCGGGCTGAACTTCATCGGCCGCACGCTGCTCGTCGTCATCTCGCACGGGCCGTTCACCAGCTATGACGGGTTTTATGGCTCGTCCTACTGGACGACGGCGCTTTTGACGCACGCGCTGCTGTCGTTGCTGATCGCGCTCTGCCTGTTCTCGGCAGCTGCGCTCGACGTGATGAAGGCGCTGAAGATCGAGACGCACACCGATCCGCTGTCTGGCCTGCTCAACCGCAGGGGTTTCGAGGAGCGCGCCTTGCTGGTGCTGCAGCATTGCGCTGTTACCAAGGTGCCGGTCGCGCTGGTGCTGGCCGATCTCGATCACTTCAAGGCGCTCAACGACAAATACGGACATGCCGCGGGCGACCAGGTGATCGCCGACTTCGCCGCCAAGCTTCGCGCGGCCGCCGGCACGCGTGCGGTTGCCGGCCGCATCGGCGGCGAGGAGTTCGCCGTGCTTCTGTCGCTGAGCGATCTTGCCACGGCGCGGCTGTTTGCCGAAGCCGTGCGCACGCACTATTCGGCCGGCAGTATCGACGGGTTGCCGCCGGGCACCAGGGTGACCGCGAGCTTCGGCGTCGCGGCGCGCACCGGCGACGAAGGGCTGGAGCCGCTGATGCGGCGCGCCGACGAAGCGCTCTACAAGGCCAAGAAGAACGGCCGCGACAGTGTGCGATTGTCCTATGAGCGGGCGGAAACGGTGTTCATCCCGGATACAGGCAGCGTCGGTTAGCGTCTCGCTTAAACGGCCTCTCGGCCGTGCCGGATCATCAGCGGCAAGGGCTGAGGTTGGGCATTTCGCCATCGGAGAGGCCGTACATATAGGAGCGGCCCTTCACGAACACTGGCGGCTGGTAGCAGCCACGCCTGGAGATGTGATCCGCCTCGTCTTCATAAAGGACTTCCGGTTCCGCTTCCGGCTGCCCGGCGCTGGTGTAGTCGGACAATTTCTTGGCCAGCCTGCCTTGGCCGACAATGATGCGCTTGTAGCCGGCGGCGCTGTCGATGACGAGATTGCCCAGGGAATCGGCATAGACGCGGTCATGATGGCGCGACCAGGCCATTGCCGGGGCGGCGAAGCCGAGACTGGCTGTCGCCAGCACAAGCGCCGCAAGGCGCGCTCTTCCTGAATTCGAAAGCATGGTGTCCTCTCTGCTGTGGACCCGATCGAATCTGAAATTAACGTTTTCTTAACCTTTGTTAAGAGGGCAGGCGCATCCGGCGGCGATCTCTCGCCAAACATGGTTAATATCCGACGGGATGGAAAACCCGGGCGTCATCATTCGGCCATGCTTGCCCGCACCATCGGCCGCGACGCACACAACTACGCTGACGTCGGGTGAGCTTGATCTTGGTGGAACATCGCGGCTAGTTAGCCGCGCAGGAGGACAGCATATGGCGTTACGCCGGACGTTTCGGGTGACGCTGTTGTCGATCCCCTTGCTGACTGCCGCAGCCTGCGTGCCGCAGAACGGCGCGCCGACGGCGGTGAATACCGTACCACCCACTGTCGCGCCCGCGCCGGCTCAGCAGTCCGCCCCACCTGTGGCGCCCCCGGCTTCCGCAACGGCTCCTGCAGCACCTGCCGCACCGCCAGCCAAGATTGTCACCGACCTTACGGCCCCGCGGTCTGCTGTCGGCACGGCGACTTACAGATGCGGCAATGGCGGTGTGATCACCATCCAGAACCTCGGCACGGCGCTGCGCGTTGTCAGGCCAGACGGCACGACCGAGGAGTTTGCCGCATCACCCGCCAACCAGTCCAGCCGCTACCAGGAAGCGGCGTCGCATGACGCAATCGTGATCGACGCGCGCGAGGCGCTGGTGATGAAGAGGGGCTCGACACCACAGACCTGCAAACGATAGCCTGGCGTCGATTGCAAAGGAAATGCCGCACTGCAGCGAACGGTGCGCCGGCTTTCGACGGTGGCCAAATCGATTGAAGCGAAACAGCAGCCTTTTGTCAGACTAAATGACGTTTTCAAAACGATTTTCCGGCTTTGACGCGGTGCAAAAAGAGCATTAGAAACCGGCTGTCTGAAGTCATATATCGAGGCGGTAAGTGCCGCTTTCCACCGCGGCTCCGGACATCGAACTGGGGCAGCCATGAGCAAATCACCAGCCACCCGAACCGCCAGACGTGAACGGCCGCTCTCGCCGCACCTGACGATTTACCGCCCACCGATCACCATGACGATGTCAATCATTCATCGCATCACTGGCGGGGCGCTGTATTTCGGCACGCTGCTGGTCGCCGCGTGGCTGATGGCGGCGGCGAGTTCGCAAGGCGCTTTCGATTGGATCAACTGGGCCTTCGGCACCTGGCTCGGCCGGCTCATCCTGTTCGGCTACACCTGGGCGCTGATGCACCACATGCTGGGCGGCGTGCGCCATCTCGTCTGGGACACCGGCGCCGGGCTGGAGAAACACACGGCATCGAAGATCGCCTGGGCGACGCTCGCCGGTTCCATCCTGCTCACGCTGCTGATCTGGGTCGCCGGCTACATGGCGCGGGGAACCTTGTGATGAGCGGCACGAACAACAACGATATGCGCACGCCGCTGGCCAAGGTCCGCGGTCTGGGCTCGGCCCGCGAAGGCACCGGGCATTTCTGGCGACAGCGGCTGACGGCCATTGCCAACATCCCGCTGATACTGTTCTTCGTCGGGTTCCTGATCGCGCTCAATGGCGCCGGCTTCGCCGAGGTGCGGGCGGCGCTCGCCAGTCCGTTCGTGGCGCTGGTGTTGGCGCTGGTGCTCGTTTCCGGTCTCACCCATATGCGTGTCGGCATGCAGGTCATTATCGAGGATTACGTGCATGCCGAAGGCATGAAGCTGGCGCTGATCGCACTCAGCACGTTTTTCACCATAGCGGTCGGCGTCGCCTCGATCTTCGCCCTGCTCAAACTGGCATTCGGAGGCTGATTTGGCCAAGGACGCGAAATCGGCCACCGGCTATACCTTTGTCGACCACAAGTTCGACGTGGTGGTCGTCGGCGCCGGCGGCGCCGGCCTGCGCGCCACGCTCGGCATGGCCGAGCAGGGCCTGCGCACGGCCTGCATCACCAAAGTGTTCCCGACCCGCTCGCACACGGTGGCGGCACAAGGCGGCATTGCCGCGTCGCTGTCCAACATGGGTCCGGACTCCTGGCAGTGGCACATGTACGACACCGTCAAGGGTTCGGACTGGCTGGGCGACGTCGACGCCATGGAATATCTGGTGCGCGAGGCACCGGCGGCGGTCTACGAGCTCGAGCATTACGGCGTGCCGTTCTCGCGCACCGAAGAGGGCAAGATCTACCAGCGGCCGTTCGGCGGGCACATGATGAATTATGGCGACGGCCCGCCGGTGCAGCGCACCTGTGCTGCCGCCGACCGCACCGGTCACGCCATCCTGCACACGCTCTACGGCCAGTCGCTGAAGAACAATGCACAGTTCTTCATCGAGTATTTTGCGCTCGACCTGATCATGGAACCGGACGGCACCTGCACCGGCGTCGTCGCCTGGAACCTCGACGACGGCACCATCCATCGCTTCTCCGCCAAGATGGTGGTGCTGGCGACCGGCGGATATGGCCGCGCCTATTTCTCGGCGACGTCGGCGCACACCTGTACAGGCGACGGCGGCGGCATGGCGGCACGGGCGGGCTTCCCGCTGCAGGACATGGAGTTCGTGCAGTTCCATCCGACAGGCATATACGGCGCCGGCTGCCTGATCACCGAAGGCGCGCGCGGCGAGGGCGGCTATCTCGTCAATTCCGAGGGCGAGCGCTTCATGGAACGCTACGCGCCGTCGGCCAAGGACCTGGCCTCGCGCGACGTCGTCTCGCGTTGCATGACGCTGGAGATCCGCGAAGGCCGCGGGGTCGGCAAGAACAAGGACCATATTTTCCTGCATCTCGACCATCTCGATCCGGCCGTGCTGCATGAGCGGCTGCCGGGCATTTCGGAATCGGCCAGGATTTTCGCCGGCGTCGACCTGACCAAGGAGCCGATCCCCGTGCTGCCGACGGTGCACTACAATATGGGCGGCGTGCCGACCAATTACTGGGGCGAGGTGCTGAACCCGACTGTCGAGAATCCTGACCGGGTGTCACCCGGGCTGATGGCGGTCGGCGAGGCCGGCTGTGCCTCCGTGCACGGCGCCAACCGGCTGGGCTCGAACTCGCTGATCGATCTGGTGGTGTTCGGCCGCGCCGCCGCAATCCGCGCCGGCCAGGTCATCGACCGTAATTCGGCGATCCCTTCGCCCAACGAAGCCTCGGTCGAAAACATCATGGACCGCTTCGACCGGCTGCGCCACGCCAATGGCTCGACGCCAACCGCTGTTCTGCGTGAGAAAATGCAGAAGGCGATGCAGGAAGACGCCGCCGTGTTCCGCACACAGGAGTCGCTCGAAAACGGCTGCAAGCGCATTTCGCAGATATGGACCGAGCTCAAGGACCTGAAAGTCTCCGACCGTTCGATGATCTGGAATTCCGATCTGGTCGAGACGCTGGAGCTGGAAAATCTGATGGCCAACGCCATCACCACGGTCTACGGCGCCGAGGCGCGCAAGGAGAGCCGCGGCGCGCATGCGCGCGAAGATTTCTCGGCCCGCGACGACACTATCTGGCGCAAGCATACGCTGGCCCGGCTAAGCGAGGACGGCCAAGTGAGCCTCAGCTATCGTCCGGTGCACACCGAACCGTTGGTGGCGGAAAAGGACGGCGGCATCAGCCTCGCCAAGATCGCGCCCAAGGCCAGGGTGTACTGACCATGGTGCCGAAGCTCGTCATCCGAAAGGACCTGAGGTAATGGTCGAACTCACGCTTCCCAAGAACTCCAAGGTGCAGCCGGGCAAGACCTGGCCGAAGCCGGAGGGCGCCACCAACCTGCGGGAATACCGCATCTACCGCTGGTCGCCCGACGATGACGAGAACCCGCGCATCGACACCTATTTCGTCGACATGGACGATTGTGGGCCGATGGTGCTCGATGCGCTGCTCTGGATCAAGAACAAGATCGACCCGACGCTGGCGTTGCGCCGCTCCTGCCGCGAAGGCATTTGCGGCTCCTGCGCCATGAACATCGATGGCTCCAACACGCTGGCCTGCACCAAGGGCTGCGACGACATTTCCGGCGCGGTAAAAGTCTACCCGCTGCCGCATATGCAGGTGGTCAAGGATCTGGTGCCCGACCTCACCAATTTCTACGCCCAGCACGCCTCGATCCAGCCATGGCTGAAGACAGTGTCGCCGGAGCCGGCCAAGGAATGGCTGCAGAGCCATGAAGACCGCGAGAAGCTCGATGGGCTCTACGAGTGCATCCTATGCGCCTGCTGCTCGACCTCGTGCCCGAGCTATTGGTGGAACGGCGACCGCTATCTCGGCCCGGCGACGCTGCTGCAGGCCTATCGCTGGCTGATCGACAGCCGCGACGAAGCCACGGGCGAACGGCTCGACGATCTCGAAGACCCATTCCGGCTCTACCGCTGCCACACCATCATGAACTGCGCGCAGACCTGCCCGAAGGGGCTCAACCCGGCCAAGGCGATTGCCGAGATCAAGAAGATGATGGTGGAGCGCAGAGTCTGACGCCGCCGCTACCCGCCGACTTTTCGCCGGACGCCGTCGCGGCGCTGCGCGCCCGCCTCGATCTGGTGCGAAGCCAGCCTGTAAAAATCCTGTTTGCCATCGAAAGCGGCAGCCGCGCCTGGGGGTTTCCGTCTCCCGACAGCGATTATGACTGCCGCTTTGTCTATATCAGACCGGTAACCGATCACCTCGTGCTGCAGCAGGCGCGCGATGTGATCGAGTTTCCGATCGAAGGCGAGATCGATGCCGGCGGCTGGGATCTGCGCAAGGCGTTGCTGCTGGCGCTTGGCGGCAATGCCGTCATAGTCGAATGGGCGAAGTCGCCGATCGTCTATGAGGAGGTTTCGGGGTTTCGCCAGCGCCTTCTCGATTTGCTGGCCGAGATCGTCGATCCGGCGAAGGTATCGCACCACTATCTCGGCCTTGCGCGTTCGCATGTCGCCAAGATCGGCAGTTTCTCCGGCGAGGTGAAGCTGAAGAAGCTGTTCTATCTGATCCGCCCGCTCGTGGCGCTCGACTGGATGGAACAGCGCGGCTTTGCCAGCCTGCCGCCGATGAACCTTGGCGAATGCCTCGATCAGACCGAGATACCGGCTCAAGCCAGCGACGAAATCCGCGGCCTGATCGAGCGCAAAAGCCGGACGCGGGAGATGGGCTCGGGCCTCATCCCGACCGCAATCGCGCGCTATCTCGAAGCCCGCTATGGTCACCACGAAATGAACCTAGTCGGCCCCGTCAGGGACAAAGCCGGCCAAGCGCGCAAACATGCCCTTGCAACCGAATTTTACCGCCGGGAGGCTGAACTTCAATGAGCGATGACCTTCCCATTCTCAATCCCGTCGAAGCCCGTGTGCTCGGCTGCCTGATCGAGAAGAAGGAGCTGACGCCGGATGTCTACCCGCTGACGCTGAATGCAGCACTTGCAGCCGCCAACCAGAAGACGGCGCGCGAGCCTGTCATGGCGCTGGAGCAGACGGAGGTGCATCGGACTCTCAAGCTGCTCGAGCAGAAGGGGCTGGTGCGTCAGATGTTCGGCTCGCGCGTCGAGCGCTATGAGCATCAGATGGCGCAGCGCTTCTCGCTGACCACGCCGCAGACCGCGGTGATCGGCCTGCTTTTGCTGCGCGGGCCGCAGACGGCGCATGAGTTGCTGGCGCGAGCTGAGCGCATGGCGCGGTTTTCGTCCGTCGAGGACCTGCGTGGCGAACTCGACATGCTGATCGGCCGCCGCCCGCCGCTCGTCCAGGAAATACCGCGCGGGCCGGGGCAGCGCGAGGACCGTTTTATGCATCTGCTCGCAGGACCGGTGGACGTCGCGGCGTTATCGGTGCAGCGGAGCGCGCCGGCCTTGCCTGCTTCCGACCTGGAAGCGAGATTGGAGGCTCTGGAGCAGGAAGTCGTAGCCCTTCGCGCCCGGCTTGATGCGCTGGGCGCCCAATAGTAACCGAGACGTCGGCGGGACAGCACCCCCTCTGGCCTGCCGGCCATCTCCCCCTCAAGTGGGGAGATCAGATGTCACGCCGGCCTTCGCCAATTACGAACGTCGAAAGAAGAGTGCCAGCTACCGAGCTTCCAATTTCCCCGGGAGATGCCCGGCAGGGCAGAGGGGGGCGCGAAGAATCGCTACCCCGGGCAAAATCGGCGGATCACCCCAGTTTCGCGTCGAGCGACACTTTGATGGCGCCGAGCGCCTTCGAAACCGGGCATTCGGCCTTGGCCTTCTCGGCCAATTCCTTGAACTTCGCCGCATCGATGCCCGGTACCTTGCCGATCAGGGTGATGGCGCTGCCGGTGATGCCGGTGCCGGGGACCAGCGTCACCACCGCCTTGGCGTCGAGCTCGGTGGCGGGCGTGCCGTTCTCGGCCAGGAAATGCGACAGCTGCATGGCGTAGCATCCGGCGTGTGCCGCCGCGATCAACTCTTCGGGATTGGTGCCGGATTTGCCGCTCTCGTCCTCGAAGCGAGCCTTGAACGAATAGGGCGTGCCCTTCAAGGTGCCGCTCTGGCTGTCGAGCGTGCCCGTGCCCTCCTTCAGATTGCCTTTCCAGACGGCGTTTGCGGTACGGTCCATAGAATTCTCCTTGATTACAGCGACAGCGCCGGCCACGCGGCGTTCCCTCCAACTATAGCGCGGCGGCAGGGGAAGACCACCGCGCTGTTTCGGCCGGATGCGACGCCGGCGTGCCCTGCAAATTTTTCTGAAAAAATGTGCGTGCAAAAATGTCGACTTGCATCGGCGCCGGCCGTCCTGCGAGCGTCCACGGATTCTCGTGGCGGATGGAGATCCAAGATGAACAATCTGTTTTCTGCCCATTGGAACGACGCCGACAAAAGCGCGCGTCTACACGAGATCGAGTGCTCGCGACCTTCCGGCTTCGGCCGGCTGCTTGCTGCGGTCGCCGTGATCGGCATTGCGGTCTGCGTGCTCGACCACGCTGCTGCCGGCAAGGATGCCGCCGGCGCCGTGATCACCTATGGTTCGTCACAGCAAGGGAGCTGGAAATGAAATATGTCTGTCTGGTCTACGGCGAGGAAAAGGACCTCCATGCCATGACGCCTGAGCGTCTGGCCAAGCTCGACGCCGATTCGATGGCCTATGACCGGTCATTGGACCAGCAAGGCAAGCTGATCATCGCGCAGGCGCTGCAATCGGTGAAGACGTCGAAGACGGTGCGGCGGCGCCAAGGCAAGCGGCTGATCACTGACGGTCCGTTTGCCGAAACCAAGGAGCAGTTGCTTGGTTTCGTCATGATCGAAGCCGACACTCTCGACAAGGCGCTGGAGATCGCCGGCAAAATTCCGCTGGCTGAAATCGGCACCGTCGAAGTCAGGGCGATCTACGACGTGCCGGGGTCATAGGCGGCGGCGACGTCATGCAGGCCGGCGGATCATATCCGCCGCCTTCTCGGCGATCATCACCACTGGCGAGGCGGTGTTGCCGGAGACGATGCGCGGCATGATCGACGCGTCGATGATCCGCAGCCCCTCGATACCGGTCACGCGCAGGTCCGGGCTGACGACGGCGCGGCCGTCGACACCCATCCTACAGGTGCCGACCGGGTGGAAGATGGTCGTCGCGATCGAGCCGATCTGGTGCAGCAGGTCCTCGTCCGACTGGTGGGCGAGACCAGGCAGGATTTCTTCCGGATGGAAGCCGGCAAGAGCCTTGGCGGTCATGATGCTGCGCGCCTGGCGCACCGAACGCAGCGCGATCTCGCGGTCGCGCGCCGTAGAGAGGTAGTTCAGCCGGATCTCCGGCTGCACGGCCAGCTCGCGCGTCGTAGCGTGCACCGAGCCGACGCTCTCGGGCCGCAGATTGCAGACCGACATGGTGATTGCCGGGAACGGGTGCAGCGGGTCGCCCAGCCGGTCGGTAGACAAGGGCTGGACGTGGTACTCCAGGTCCGGCGTCGCCATCGACGGATCGGATTTCGAGAACATGCCGAACTGGCTCGGCGCCATCGACATCGGTCCCGAGCGGCCAAAGGCATATTGCAGCGCGATCTTCGCCTTGCCGCTCAGGCTGTTGGCTAGCGTGTTGAGCGTCAGCGCCGACGACACTTTGTAGACAGTGCGGATCTGCAGATGGTCCTGAAGGTTCTCGCCGACATCGGGGCTGGCGTGAACCACATCGATGCCGAGCGCGGCGAGGCGATCCGGCTCGCCGACCCCGGAAAGCTCCAGCAGTTTCGGCGTGTTGATCGAGCCGGCGGTCAGCAGCACCTCGCTCCTGGCCTTTGCCTCGATGGTTTGGCCGCCGACGCGATAACAAACGCCGATAGCACGCTTGCCCTCGAACAACACCGTCTCGACATGCGCGTTGACGACCAGCCTGAGGTTCGGCCGCCGCAGCGCCGGGCGCAAGAATGCCTTGGCTGTGTTCCAGCGCACGCCCTTGCTCTGGTTGACTTCGAAGAAGCCGGACCCCTCATTGTCGCCGTCGTTAAAATCCTCGCGCGGCATGATGCCGAATTCCTTGGCCGCCTCCTGCACGGTGTTCAGGATCGGCCACGACAGGCGTTGCCGCGCCACTTTCCATTCGCCGCGGGAGCCATGCAGCTCGGTCTTGCCGCCATGATGGTCCTCGGATTTGAGGAAGTAGGGCAGCACATCGTCCCAGCCCCAGCCGACATTGCCCATCTGCCGCCAGCCATCGTAGTCCGCCGCCTGTCCCCGCATGTAGATCATGCCGTTGACCGAGGTGCAGCCGCCCAGCACCTTGCCGCGGGGATAGACCAGCGAGCGGCCGTTCAGGCCGGCTTCGGGGGCAGTCTTCATCATCCAGTCGGTGCGCGGATTGCCGATGCAATAGAGATAGCCGACCGGGATATGCACCCAGTGATAATTGTCGCTGCCGCCGGCCTCGAGCAGCAGCACGCGCGTCGCCGGGTTTTCGCTCAGGCGATTGGCCAGCACGCAGCCGGCGGTGCCTGCGCCGACAATGATGTAGTCGTAGTCGCCATCGAGCCGTTGGGTCATTGCGGTGGTTTACTCGGCGGTGTTCTACTCGGTTCTGCGGCGTGTTCGGCCCAGAACGATCGCAGCGTATCGGCAAGGCCGCAATAGGCGCGATAACGCCTGTTGTAATGGTCCTGCATGGCCGGGTTCGGACGGTAGGCGGCGCTTGACCGGGTCATGGCGTCGACGCCGGCCTCATAGTCGGCGAACAGGCCGGCCGCGACCCCGGCGCCGATCGCCGCACCAAGTGCGCCGGTCTCGCGTGCTTCAGGGACGGTGATCGGCACGCCAAGCCCGTCGGCGAAGATCTGCGGCCAGTGCTCGCTGCGCGAACCGCCGCCGGACAGGACCGCTTTGTCGAAGCTGACACCGGCGTCCTTCAGAACATTGATGTGGCGCCGGTGCTCGAACATCACGCCCTCGAACAGCGCGCGCAGCATATGGCCTTCCCTATGCCAGCCGGCGAGGCCGTAGAAGCCGGCGCGGAACTCCGCCCCTTGTCCCGACCCGTAGAGAAACGGGTGGAACATCGGATCGTCCCAGGTTGGCGTCACCGCGCCGACAGCCGCGTTGCAGTGGCCGAACGGATCGTCATGATGGGCACCGCGCTCGATGCGAAGTCAGCGTTATCGCTAAGCGGTTGCATCATTAGTGCCCGTGACGAGCGACCTGAACCCAGGACGCCCGATCTCGGCGTCTGGATGATTAGGGGGCCAGCTCTGTTTTCTCATCAGATACAATTCTTGCGTGTTGAAGCAACGCCGGAGTTCTCCTATCGTCGCCGCATTTTCGGGGGAATTCGACATGCCTTTCCTGATTGCTATTCTCGGCGTGCTGGGAGCCGGGGCGTTCTGGTGGTATCGCATGAAGGCCATGAACGAAGCCGCGCGCGAGGTCGCCGACGTCGTCGGCCGCGTCCAGGGCAACATAAGGCGCAAGAAGCTGCGCAAGCAAGCGGCGCTGTCGCCGCTGACGGCGATCGACGATCCGGTGGTGGCGGCGGCAACGCTGATCACCGCACTGGCAGCGGAGCACGGCCCGATCCTGCCGAAGCGTGAAACGGTCATCCGCGAGGTGATCTCGCAGATTGCGGACAACCAGAAGAAGACCGATGAAGCCGTCGTCTACGCCAAATGGGCCGCGGCGCAGATCGACGACACGACGATCGTCATCGACAAGCTGGCGCCCTTCCTGCGCGAGCGCCTCGATCCGCATGAGCGCGAAGACCTGCTGCAGATGCTGGATCGTGTTGCCAAGAGCGGCGAGCAGAGTTTCAAGGTCGCCGACCAACGCATGCTGCGACTGCGGCAGAAGCTGGGGTTTGAGGTCAACTGAGAAACAGCCCGGGCGCATGTCATTCTGGATAGCGAGCGTGGTAGGATCGGCTGCCGCTTACCTTATCGGCTCTACGCCTGCCGGCTATCTGGCGGGGAAACTGCTTAAGGGCATCGATATCCGGGAGCACGGCTCCAAGTCCACCGGTGCGACAAATGTATTGCGCACACTCGGGAAATGGCCAGCATTGGTGGTGCTTCTGGTGGACGTGCTGAAAGGGGCGGCAGCGGTCATCTTTGCCCGTTGGTTTTGTTTCTGGTCTTCCGCAACGCCGCCGTCGGCAATATCTGATATGCCCGTTTGGGCTCCTTGGGTTGTATGCTTGGCCGGACTCGCTGTTTTGCTTGGGCATAGCCGTTCGATCTGGCTGAATTTCACCGGCGGCAAATCGGCTGCGACGGGGTTGGGTGTTTTGTTGGCGATGTCCTGGCCTGTGGGTCTAGGCGCGGCGACGGCATTTGCCGTGGTGTTGGCAGTTTCCCGAATTGTGTCCCTGAGTTCGATGCTGGCGGCGCTCACCGCGATCGCCCTCGTCGGCGGCATGGAACAACCATTGCCCTACCGGTTGCTGGTCATCGCCGGCGGCATCTACGTGATCGTGCGCCACCGCGCCAACATTGCGCGGCTGATGTCAGGAGCCGAGCCGCGTCTATGACAAAGCGGCACTCATTCCCGGCCTAAATCGCCTCACCCTTGAGCAGCCGTGGTGTGCCGTTGGACAACCCCGACGCCTGGCGGATGAAGAACTCCTTCAGCCTGGGCATCCGTTCGACAAGGCCGAGGCCTATGTCGCGGAGCTGGCGCAGCGGGCCGATGTCGTTGGAAAACAGCCGGTTCAGCACATCTGTGGTGACGCCCATCTGCACCGTGTCGAAGCGGCGCCATTGCTGGTAGCGCTCGAGCACGGCGAGCGCGCCGATATCCTGTCCCAAGCGATCGGCCTCGACCACCACTTCGGCAAGGGCCGCCACATCCTTGAAGCCGAGATTGAGGCCCTGGCCGGCGATCGGGTGGATGCCGTGCGCGGCGTCGCCGGCAAGTGCTACGCGCGGGGCGACGAAGGCGCGCGCGATGGTCAGGCCGAGCGGCCAGGCGCGCGGCTTGTCGGTGACGCGGATTTCGCCGAGCTTCAGGCCGAAGCGCGATTCAAGCTCCTGCTCGAAGACGAGGTCGTCGCCCGAGACCAGCTTTTCGGCATCCTCGGAACGTTCGACCCAGACCAGCGACGAACGGTTGGTGCCGTCCTCGGTCGGCTTGAGCGGCAGCGTTGCAAACGGGCCGGCCGGCAGAAAATGCTCTTCGGCGCGGCCATTGTGCGGGCGCTCATGCGCCACCGTGCAGACGATGCCGGACTGGCCATATTCCCATTTCACCGTCTTGATGCCGGCCATGTCGCGCAATTTGGAATTGACGCCGTCGGCGGCGACCAGCAGCCGCGCCTCAATCGCCACGCCGTCGGCCAGATGCACGGTGATGCCGGCGCCATTGCCGTCGAACGATGCGACCGCGACACCTTCGATGATGTCGATGCCGAGCTTTTGCGCGCGGCGGCGCAAGGCGCTGTTCAGGTCCTTGTTGGCGACCATGTGGGCGAACGGTTCGCCCGGCGCGACCTCGCCATCGAAGGTGAGAAACACCGGACGCACCGGATCGGCGGTGCGCGAATCGGTGACGATCATCTCGGTGATCGCCTGCGATTGCCCGACGATTTCCTGCCAGACGCCGAGCTGGTCGAGCATGCGGCAGGCGGCGGCGGCGATCGCCGAGGCGCGGCGGTCCTTCTGCCAGACGCCGGCGGGGGCAGCATCAACGACCGCCACGGCGAGGCCCGGCCGCGCCTGTTTCAGCGACACGGCGGCCGCGAGGCCGACATAGCCGGCGCCAGCGACCAGCACGTCGAGCGGGGTTTTTGCGTCCGGGTTGCGGTTCGCCATGTCAATTCCTTTCGAAGTCTCGACCATCCCCGCCCACTGGGGCATTCCGGCCTTGACTGCCCGCCATTCCTGTCGGAAACCGCCATAGCATCTTACGGCGAGGTCACGAAGCATGACGGCGGCCATGGACGAGCTTCTCAGCATTCTCGACCTCGAGCAGCTGGAACACAATCTTTACCGTGGTCGCAGCCCCAAGCTCGACTGGCAGCGCGTTTTCGGCGGCCAGACCATCGCCCAGGCGCTGGTCGCCGCGCAGCGCACCGTCGAGCCCGAGCGCCACGTGCATTCGCTGCACGGCTATTTCATGCGGCCCGGCGACACCAAGGTGCCGATCGTCTACGAGGTCGACCGCATCCGCGATGGCGGCTCCTTCACCACGCGGCGCGTGGTGGCGATCCAGCACGGCCAGGCGATCTTTTCGCTGGAAGCCTCGTTCCAGCAGGACGAGGTTGGCCTTGAGCATCAGCTGCCGATGCCGCGCGACGTGCCGCCGCCCGACAGCCTGTTGTCGCAGCGCGAATTGCTGGGCAAGTTCGGCGAGGCGGTGCCGGACGGCATCAAGCGCTACTGGGAGCGTGACCGGCCGATCGAGATGAAGCCGGTGATGCTGAAGCATTACACCAGCCGCGAAAAGCTGGAGCCGCAGCAGAACATCTGGATCCGCACCACCGGCCCGGTGCCGGCCGACCGCGGCATCCAGGCGGCGGTGCTTGCCTACCTCTCCGACATGACGCTGCTCGACACCTCGACCTTTGCGCACGGCCGCGCCATTTTCGACCGCGACATCCAGGCGGCGAGCCTCGACCATGCGATGTGGTTCCATCGCAGCCATCCGCTCGATGACTGGATCCTGTACACGCAGGACAGCCCGTCGACGCAGGGGTCGCGCGGCTTCACCCGCGGCTCGCTGTTTGCCCGCGACGGCACGCTGATCGCCTCGGTTGCCCAGGAAGGCTTGATCCGGCTGAAGCGGCCGCCTGCCGAATAGGCATTTTCGAAAAATTGCCTACTTTTTAATCAGTGACTGTCCGTTGACAGTGCCCATCGTGCCGCCGCGACTCGAGCGATCCGTTTATTTACAATGAGTTAACACCCTGCTTCGGCAACTGGCACGGAGCTTGAATCCTGTTGGGCACTCTCCGGGCTTTTTGGGATCGGTGAAGGTGTGCAAACGCGGGGGACCGCAACAGCAAAGGGTGAAACCTTATGAAAATCGTGATGGCAATCATCAAGCCGTTCAAGCTCGACGAGGTGCGCGAAGCACTCACCGCCGTCGGCATCCAGGGCCTGACCGTCACCGAAGTCAAAGGCTACGGGCGTCAGAAGGGACACACGGAAATCTATCGCGGGGCGGAATACGCGGTCAGTTTCCTGCCGAAAATCAAGATCGAAGTCGCGGTTAGCACAGATCTGGTCGACAAGGCCGTCGAAGCCATCACGGCGGCGGCCAAGACCGGCCAGATCGGCGACGGCAAGATCTTCGTCTTCGGCATCGATCAGGCGGTGCGCATCCGTACCGGCGAAACAGACACCGACGCACTTTGAGCGGCGAACACGTATTCCAATGGAGAGTTCAATGAATATACCTTCCACCTTGAAGTCAGTGGCGCGCTCCGCGCTGCTGGGCTCCTTAGCGCTCGGAGCATTGGGCACGGTTGCTGCCTTCGCGCAGGAGGCGGCTCCCGCCGTCGCGGCGGCAGCGCCAGCAGCGCCGGCTTTTACCGTCGACAAGGGCGACACCACGTGGATGATGATTTCCACCGTGCTGGTGCTGTTGATGACCATTCCCGGCCTTGCGCTTTTCTACGGCGGCCTGGTTCGTACCAAGAACATGCTGTCGGTGCTGATGCAGGTCTTCACCATCACCAGCGTGGTCATGATCATCTGGGTCTTCTACGGCTACAGCCTCGCCTTCACCCCGGGCAACGCCTTCGTCGGCGGCCTTTCGAAGATGTTTCTCTCCGGCGTCAACGTATCGACGCTTTCGGAAACCTTCAGCAAGGGCGTCGCCATTCCTGAACTGGTGTTCGTCGTCTTCCAGATGACCTTCGCCTGCATCACGCCCGCCCTGATCGTCGGCGCATTCGCCGAACGCGTCAAATTCTCCGCCTTGATCCTTTTCGTTATCCTATGGGTGACGTTAATCTACTTCCCGATCGCGCACATGGTCTGGTTCTGGGGCGGCCCGAGCGCCTATGCCGACCCGTCCGGCCTGATCTTCAGCTTCGGCGCCATCGACTTCGCCGGCGGCACGGTCGTTCACATCAATGCGGGCATTGCCGGTCTCGTCGGCGCGCTGATGATCGGCAAGCGCATCGGCTACAAGAAGGACATCATGGCGCCGCACTCGATGACGCTGACCATGGTCGGCGCTTCATTGCTGTGGGTCGGCTGGTTCGGCTTCAACGCCGGTTCGAACCTCGAAGCGAACGCCTATGCGGTGCTGGCGATGATCAACACCTTCGTCGCCACGGCGGCGGCGGCAGTGGCCTGGATCGTGCTTGAATCGCTGCTGCGCGGCAAAGCCTCCATGCTCGGCGCTGTTTCGGGCGCGGTCACCGGCCTCGTCGCGATTACGCCGGCTGCAGGTTTTGCCGGCCCGATGGGCGCTATCGTGCTTGGCATCGTCGCCACCTTCGTCTGCTACTTCTTCGTCTCGGTGGTGAAGAACACGTTCGACTATGATGACAGCCTCGATGTCTTCGGCGTCCACTGCGTCGGTGGCATCATCGGTGCGCTAGGCACTGGCATTCTGGTCAATCCCGCCCTCGGCGGCGCCGGCATCGTCGACTATTCGACGGCCGACTTCGCCGCCGGCTATGCCGGCACGGCCACGCAGCTCCTGGCGCAGGGCAAAGGCGTCCTG
This sequence comes from Mesorhizobium sp. M0292, assembly GCF_040321695.1. Lineage (NCBI taxonomy): Bacteria > Pseudomonadati > Pseudomonadota > Alphaproteobacteria > Hyphomicrobiales > Phyllobacteriaceae > Mesorhizobium > Mesorhizobium sp. M0292. The sequence continues at coordinate 43,740 of NZ_JAMYSB010000021.1, read as the reverse complement.
GTAACCCTGCTGTGGTCGGGCATCGGCAGCGCAATCCTCTACAAGGTCGTCGACTTGATCATCGGTCTGCGTCCGACAGCCGACGCCGAGCGCGAAGGCCTCGACCTGACTTCGCATGGCGAAGCGGCCTACCACTCGTAAGCCTTGCGGGGCGGCCTCGGCCGCCCCGCATTCTCCCATCCCGTCGTGACGCTCCCGAAAGGAGTTCACGCTTTGAGGCCCGGGTCATTCCGGGCCTCTCTTTTTGGCAACCGTGCTGGCAGGCCTCGGTCCCTGCGCAATCACGTTCTAGTGATGGCCGCCGGCGGGGAGACGTCGACCGGATTGGTTCCGAACTGTTGAGACTGCCTACAGTGGAGTGAGCAAGATCGTGGCTCTGGGTGCGTATAGTTAATGCGGCCTTAACCTTCCCCCCGATAGTCTGACATCCGAATCTGCCGGAGTGCGTCATGCGCCCGGCCAGTCCATGACAGACGGGGAACGAAGCATGCGTTCAGGGGCTTCAGCACCGCTCGCGCTGACCGATACGGGGCACGGCATCCAGGCATTCGCGCGGCGCCAGGTCGGGCGGCTGGTCGGCGCCGGCCTGTTTGCGCTGGTCGCCTTTGGCGTCGCGGCGCTGGCGACCTGGAACGTCGCCGATCCCAGCTTCTCGCACGCCACCGACAACATCGTCACCAACGCCATGGGCTATGCGGGCGCGGTATTCTCCGACCTCGCCATGCAGTTCTTCGGCCTTGCCGCGGTTGCCGCCCTGGTGCCGGCGGTGATCTGGGGCTTTCTCCTGTTTTCGGCGCGCGGCGTCGACAGGCTGCCGAAGCGCGGCCTTGCCTGGTTCGGCTTCGCGCTGCTCGCGGCGGCGATGGCCGGCTGCGTGGTGCCGCCCAAGACGTGGCCGTTGCCGACCGGCCTCGGCGGTGTGTTCGGCGACATGGTGCTCAATATTCCGGGCCTGGTCATTGGCGGCTACCCGACCGGCATCGTTGCCAGCATCATTGCCATGGTGCTCATTGCGCCGGCGCTGTGGCTGTTTACCTATGGCTCGGCGCTGATTGCGCGCAAGAACGGCTTTGCCGTCATGGAGCGCACCGCGGAGCCCGATCCCCGAGAGGACGACCTGCTCTTCGACGAAGACGAGGACGAGGGCGACGAGGGGATACTGGCGCTCGGCGCCGTTACCCACTGGTGGCTGTCTTTCCGCGCCTGGATGCATCGCCGGGCTGTGCGCCGCCAGCAGGAGCGCGACGAGTTCGAGCCGGAGATGGAGCAGCGCTCCACCGCATGGCGCCGCGCCGCCGAACGGGTCGAATCGGCGGAATTCGCCGAAGCGCGGATGAGCCCGGATGGCCGCGCCCGCGTCGAGCCGGAGTTCTTCGCCGCCATGGTCAATGACCGCAGCGTTTCCGTCGATCCGGACGATGACGACGTCCTCGATGCCGGTTTCGACAATGGCGACGAGGAGGTCGAACTCGACGACGAGCCGGTCCAGCGCCGTGCCGCGACGAACGCCAAGGTGCAGAACTTCCGCTCCGATGCAGCGACCCGCGTCGCCGCACCTGCGCCGCGTCCCGCTCCCGGCGCGCGCGTCCAGCGCGAGGCGCAGACCTCGCTGATCGGCTCGGAAACATTCGAAATGCCGTCGCTGCATTTCCTGTCGGAGCCGAAGAACGTGGTGCGCGACGCCAGCCTGTCCAAGGACGCACTGGAGCAGAATGCGCGCCTGCTCGAAGGCGTTCTGGAGGATTTCGGCGTCAAGGGCGAGATTATCGCGGTACGGCCCGGCCCGGTGGTCACGCTCTATGAGTTGGAGCCGGCGCCCGGCATCAAATCGTCGCGCGTCATCGGCCTGTCCGACGACATCGCCCGCTCGATGAGCGCGATTGCCTGCCGCGTCGCCGTGGTGCCCGGCCGCAACGCCATCGGCATCGAATTGCCGAATGCCAAGCGCGAGACCGTCTATCTCCGGGAGATCCTGGCCAGCCGCGATTTCGAGACGACCAAGTCCAAGCTGGCGCTGGCGCTGGGCAAGACCATCAATGGCGAGGCGGTGATCGTCGACATCGCCAAGATGCCGCATGTGCTGGTCGCCGGCACCACCGGCTCCGGCAAGTCCGTCGCCATCAACACCATGATCCTGTCGCTGCTCTACAAGCTGACGCCGCAGGACTGCCGGCTGATCATGATCGACCCGAAGATGCTCGAACTCTCCGTCTATGACGGCATCCCGCACCTGCTGACCCCGGTGGTCACCGACCCGAAGAAGGCCGTGGTGGCGTTGAAGTGGACGGTGCGCGAGATGGAGGACCGCTACCGCAAGATGTCCAAGGTCGGCGTGCGCAACATCGACGGCTTCAACGCGCGCGTGCAGTTGGCTGAAAAGAAGGGCGAAAAAATCTCGCGCACCGTGCAGACCGGCTTCGACCGCCAGACCGGCGAGGCGATCTACGAGACCGAGAACCTCGATCTCGAGCCGATGCCCTACATCGTCGTCATCATCGACGAGATGGCCGATTTGATGATGGTCGCCGGCAAGGACATCGAAGGCGCGGTGCAGCGCCTGGCACAGATGGCGCGCGCGGCCGGCATCCATGTCATCATGGCGACGCAGCGTCCGTCGGTCGACGTCATCACCGGCACCATCAAGGCCAATTTCCCGACCCGTATCTCCTTTCAGGTGACGTCGAAGATCGACAGCCGCACCATTCTGGGCGAGCAGGGCGCCGAGCAGCTGCTCGGCATGGGCGACATGCTGTACATGGCCGGCGGCGGCCGCATCCAGCGCGTGCACGGCCCGTTCGTCGCCGACGACGAGGTCGAGAAGATCGTCGCCCATCTGAAGCTGCAGGGCGTGCCCGAATATCTCGACGCCATCACCGAGGATGACGGCGAGGACGATGACGAGCCGTCGGGCAAGGGCGGCGCTGGTGGTGGCGGCAACAGCAATTTCGAGGATTCCGACGATCCCTACGACCAGGCGGTCTCGGTCGTGCTGCGCGACGGCAAGGCGTCGACCAGCTATATCCAGCGCCGGCTCGGCATCGGCTACAACCGCGCCGCCTCGATCATCGAGAAGATGGAGAAGGAAGGCATTGTCGGCCCGGCCAACCATGCCGGCAAACGCGAAATTCTGGTGCCGACCGAGGACGACAAGTTCTGATCAGCCGATACGGCCCGGCGGCAACCTTGAACCTTTTGGCGCGTTACAGCGACTGAGCGCTGTCCGGCCCGCCAAACTTAAGTCTAACTGGGGGTCCACGGACTGCAACGAGACACACACCACACGAGAGTGACCGGCATGAAAAACGATCTTTCCGCGATCAGCGATTTCGCTCCAAACCGTCGCCAGTTGCTCGGCCTTGGCCTGATGCTTGCCGGCGCCGCGGCCATCAACGTCGTGCCGGGGTTCCAGCTCCTGGCCTCGGCGCAGGCGGCGGTGCCGCCGACGGCGCAAAAGATCGCCGACCATTTCTCCTCGGTCAAATCGATGAGCGGCGAGTTCGTCCAGTTCGGCCCCAACAACCAGCAGACCGGCGGCAAGTTCTTCCTTGAGCGGCCAGGCAAGATTCGCTTCAACTATGACGGCAAGTCGAATTTCCGGGTGATTTCCGACGGCAAGTCGGTGGTCATCCTCAACAAGCGGCTGAAAACGTCCGATCTCTATCCGTTGTCGAAGACGCCGCTGAAGCTGTTGCTCGACACCAAGATCGACCTCTCGGGGGGCCGCGTGAAATCGATCAAGGAAGAGAGCGACCTCACCACCATCCAGCTTGCCGACAAGTCGGTGTTCGGCAATTCGAAGATCACTATGATGTTCGATCCGAAATCCTATGATCTGCGCCAGTGGACCATCACCGACGCGCAGGGCAAGGACACCACGGTGATGATCTACAACACCAAGGAAGGCGTCAGCTTCCCTGCGGACACCTTTGCCATCGACTATGCGGCGAACCGCGAGCTGAACACCAACCAGCGCTAGATGCGGTGAGGCCGGCCTGCAAATGGCGATCTCCTGCGCTTCCGGCGCTCACGTGGTTTAAGTACGCTCCGCTCCGGTTCTCGGAGACCACCATTTTCGACTCGGCCTGACCTGAATCAGGGCCGCCGCCCGCAAAGGCTGGCTTGTGTTTGTGGCGCTCGGCTGGCAGTAGATCGGCGACCTTGTTCGGATCGCCGCATGCCCTTCTCCATCGCCACCTGGAACATCAATTCCGTGCGCCTGCGCATGCCGATCGTCGAGCGGCTGCTGACGGAGCAGGCGCCCGATGTGCTTTGCCTGCAGGAGACGAAGGTTCCCGACGAGCTGTTTCCGGAAAAGGTGCTCCGCAAGGCCGGCTACGAGCACATCGCATTCCATGGCCAGAAGGGCTATCACGGCGTTGCGACGGTGGCGCGGCGGCCGATCGAGATTGTCGAGAAACGGCGCTTCTGCGAGATCGATGACAGCCGGCATCTGTCGGTCAAGGTGCAGGCCGGCGGCAAGGCAATCCTGGTCCACAATTTCTACGTGCCGGCCGGCGGCGACGAGCCCGATCCGGAGATCAACCGCAAGTTCCGCCACAAGCTCGATTTCGTTGCCGAGATGAACGCCATCCACGCCGCGCATGACGAGGTGTCGGCTTCGATCCTGGTCGGCGACCTCAACATCGCGCCGCAGGAGCACGATGTCTGGTCGCACAAGCAATTGCTCAACGTCGTCAGCCACACGCCGGTCGAGACGCAAAATTTCGACGCGATGCGGATCGCCGGCGACTGGGTCGACCTGATGCGGCTCGACGTGCCGCCAGAGCAGAAGCTCTACACCTGGTGGAGCTATCGCGCGCGGGACTGGGAAGCCTCGAACCGCGGCCGCCGGCTCGACCATGTCTGGTCGTCACCGAACCTGGTGCCGAGCTTTGCCGGCTATGAGATCCTGCGAGAGGCGCGTGGCTGGGAGCGGCCCTCGGACCATGTGCCGGTGATTGCGCGGTTCGACCTGGATTAGGCGTGTCGATATTCAGGTGAGGCCGGCCTCCAATGGCCGATACCTGCGCTTCCGGTGCTCGCGTACTTTGAGTACGCTCCGCTCCGGTTCTCGGTATCAGCCATTTTCGACTCGGCCTGACCTGAATCTCGACACACCCAAGCGTGAGCGCGGTCGCGGGGACCTACCCGCCAAACCTTGGGGCCAACTTCTCGATGCGGGCGATCATCGCCTGAAAATCATCGAGGATGCGCTGGTGCAGTTTCACCGCCACTTCGGGATATTCCTCCAGGATGCGGCGAAACATCTTGCGGCTCAACCTTATCACTTCCGAATCGGTCTCGGCCGAGGCGCTGGTCAGCCGTCTTGAGTCGGCGATCAGCGCCAGTTCGCTGAGGATCGTGCCGGGGCCGGCGGTGCCGATCGGGATGCGGCCGCCACCCTGCTCCCGGTAGAGCACGATGCGGCCACTGACCACGATATAGGCCGAGTCGGCTTCGTCATCCTCGCGGTACAGCTTGCGGTCGGCCTGCAGATGGGTGGCTTCGGCGCCGAAGGCGAGCAGGCGCAGCTGTTCCTGCGTGAAACCCTCAAAGAGCTTCACGGCGGACAGGATGCGGATGTCGTCATCCAGCGCCATCTCTAGCTGCGTCCCCGAACGGTCAGTCCAATCCCTCCCTTAGAGCGCCGCGTGTCCAATTGAACGCGCAAAGGACGCTCTAACACTTCAATCTGCGCAGCGGGCCGATCCAGGCTCCCCCAGCCGGATCCTCCCCGAAACAGTCCCGCCCCGACCGCTTATTGAACAATGAAAAGTTTAAGGAACCAGCTTGTAGCCGCCGCTTTCTGTCACAAGAATTTCAGCATTGGAAGGATCGCGCTCGATCTTCTGGCGCAGCCGGTAGACGTGAGTTTCCAGCGTGTGCGTGGTGACGCCGGAATTGTAGCCCCACACTTCCTCGAGCAGGACGTCGCGCGTCACCACCTTCTGGTCGGCTCGATAGAGATATTTGATGATCGAGGCTTCCTTCTCGGTCAGCCGCACCTTGCCGCCGCGCTGGTCGATCAGAAGCTTCTGGCTGGGCTTGAACGTGTAGGGCCCGACCGAAAAGGTGGCGTCTTCGCTCTGCTCGTGCTGGCGCAGTTGTGCGCGTATGCGGGCGAGCAGCACGGCGAAGCGGAACGGCTTGGTGACATAGTCGTTGGCGCCGGCCTCGAGGCCCAGAATTGTGTCGGAATCGGTATCGTGGCCGGTCAGCATGATGATCGGCGCCTTGTAGCCGCCCTTGCGCAGGATCTTCACCGCCTCGCGGCCATCCATGTCGGGCAGCCCGACGTCCATGATGAGCAGGTCGATGAGCCCGCCGCGCGCCGCGGCGACGCCTTTGGCGGCGGTCGCTTCCTGCAAGACGTCGAATTCTTCGTAAAGGGCCAGTTGCTCGACGAGGGTTCCGCGCAGGTCGTCATCGTCGTCAACGATCAGAATGGTACGTGATGTCATGGATCAATCCATTGTTTTGAAAAGAATTTTCAGTTGACCGCCCCCCATTTATGCGGAAGCTGACCGGCGCAACAGTCCGATCACAGTGATTTGTTCCGTGACACGATCATACAAGAAAAAACGCGATCGCAATGCAGCCGGCGCAATTTTGCCGAAAGGGCTGCGTGTGCTGGTGGTTCGGGCGAGGCCGGGCAACCCCAGCCAGGGGATATTGCAGGCCGGCAGCAAGGTGTTTGCCTGCGCGCTCGGACGCGGCGGCATCTCGGCCAACAAGCGCGAAGGCGACGGTGCGACGCCGCTTGGCGAGATGCGGATTTTGTCAGGATATTTTCGGGGCGATCATTTCGCGGCCGGCCGCAAAACCCGGCTGGCGATGGCGCCGATCGGCGCCGATCTCGGCTGGTGCGAGGTGCCGGACGACCGCAACTACAACCGGCCGGTGAAAATCCCCTATGGCGCCAGCCATGAGCGAATGCGGCGCGACGACCGCCTCTATGACGCCTGCCTGGTGCTCGACTGGAACATGGCGCCGCGCCGGCGCGGCCGTGGCAGCGCCATCTTCTTCCATCTGGCGCGCCCAGGCTTCACACCGACGCAAGGCTGCGTGGCGGTGACAGCGCGGACAATGGCGCGGCTGTTGCCGCTGGTGTCGGACCGGACGGTGGTGAGGGTGGTGAGGTAGGGAGTAGGGAGTAGGGAGTAGGGAGTAGGGAGTAGGGAGTAGGGAGTAGGGAGTAGGATGGTCTCGGCGTCGTTTCAATCCTTCACTACTCACTACTCACTACTCACTACTCACCATTGCCTAACGCCTTCTCGGCTTCTGCCACCCAGTGTCCAGCAATCCAAGCCGGCCGAGTTCCCGGTCCACGGCCCGCGTCACGTCCTTGCGCTGCGCGCCGACGTCGCGCAACTGGCGATCCGACAGATCCTCCACGTCCTGGCGCGGCAGGTTGATGGCGACTTTCGCCTGGCGAAGCCAGTCCGTTACGGCATGCAACCAGTTCGAGCGAGCTGCTGGCGAGTTCAAAACGAAGATGGACATGATGCGCTCCCGTGTTCCGCCGGATATCAAATCCGGCTTGATGGTGTTTCGATGGATGCATCATGCCGCATTGAAATACATGAGAGAAACGAGTAGTTCTTTTCGGATCGTCAAGTTTTATTTGAGGATACGTTGATGTCCCGTCTGTTGCCCGGAACGCGCGCGCTGAGGACTCTGGAAGCCGCCGCCCGCCACCTCAATTTCACCCGCGCTGCCGACGAGCTCGGGCTGACGCCGGCGGCGGTCAGCCACCAGATCAAGGAAATCGAGGATCAGCTCGGGCTGGTGCTGTTCACGCGAACCAGTCGTACCATCCGGTTGACCGAGGCAGGTACGGTGCTGTTCGAGGCCTCGATCGATGCGCTCGACCTGCTCAACCGGGCGGTGTCGCGGGCGCGCAAGCTGACGCGCGGCACGGCATTGCTGAAGGTAACGCTCGACGCGCAGTTCGCGTCAAAATGGCTGATGCGGCGCGTCGACGATTTTCGCAAACTTCAGCCCAGTATCGAGCTGAGGTTCGACATCGGCTACGAAGTGCGCGATTTCGAACTCGACGACGTCGATGTCGGCATCCGGTTCGGGGTCGGCAAGTATCCGGGGCTTCGCGCCCATCGCCTGTTCGACAACATCCTCATTCCGGTGTGCAGCCCGAGCCTGCTGACCTCCGGCCCGCCGCTGCGCGAACCGCGCGACCTCTTCAACCACACGCTTGCCCATATCGAATGGTCGCGCCAAGGCGTGACATGGCCGAACTGGCGCATGTGGATGGCGGCGGCCGGCATCAACGATTTCGACGACAGCCGGACTATCGTGTTTGAAACCTCTACCGATGCCGTGCAGGCGGCGCTCGACGGCAATGCCGTGGCGCTCGCCGAGTTCGCCATGGTGGCAAACGACCTTTCCCAGGGAAGGCTGGTGCAGCCCTTTGAACTCGGTCTGCGCGTGGGGCCGGAGTTCGGCTACTTCCTGGTCTATCCCGAGAGCACTGCCAACGATCCGCGCATCATCGCTTTCCGCGAATGGATCCTCGACGAAGTCGCCAGGACGCAGACCTGACGACTTCTGCAGGCCTCAGCCGGCGACCGGCGTCCCGAACCAGCCGATCACCGCGCCGATGATCAACAGCACGCCGAGCCAGTGGCCGCCGTCGATCAGGGTCAGGTCCCAGCCGAAATTCTCATAGCGATGGTTGGCCGTCAGCGTCGTGGCGACGAAACCCAGCCAGAGGACGAAGCCGAAGACCAGCCCTGCGACAAGGACCGGCTCGCCGCCCGTCATCGCGCCGACGACCAAGGCCAAGACCAGCGCCATGATCAGCTCGGCGATGAAGGAGATGATGAAGGGCAATATTGATTTCTTTGACGTTGACGGATCGATCCTGGCCGCCCTCATCCAAGGCTTGCTGAGGACCGTGTACCAGACCGCGCCAAACAGCCACGCCGCGACGGCCGCAACAACCACCGCCAGCCAGTTCACCACTGAAAAATCCATAAAGCCCTCCCCTCAAGCATGCCGCCCAAAGCCTGACGGTTCTGGGATAACGACATGCGTATTCTTCAAATCAATGCGCGATGGAACGCCTGTTCGGCAATGCCGTCAAGCGAGGCGCCACACCGTGGTGCGCTTGACCACGGCGTCCTCCAGCGCCCGCGTCACCGCCACTTCGTAGACGGCGAGCGGCTCCAGTCCCGCCTTCGGCATGTAGGAGCGGCCCGGATCGCCGACGAGGATGTCAGCGCCGCGCGCCTTCAGTGTCGAAAACCACGGCATCAGCGTGTCGGCGAAGGATTTGTCGTAGAAGACGTCGCCGGCCAGCACCACGTCCCAGCCGGCGTCGGTGCCGATGCAGTCCGTGCCGCAAAAGTCGATGGCAACGCCATTGGCCTCTGCGTTGAGGCGGATCGCCGTTTCGCAGAACGGGTCGATGTCGGCGGCGATCACGTGCGCCGCACCCGCCTTGGCGGCGGCGATGGCGACAAGGCCGGAGCCGGAGGCGAAGTCGAGCACGCGTTTGCCCCGCACATCCGACGGATTGTCCAGCACGTAACGGGCAAGGCCCTGACCGCCGGCCCAGGCAAAGGCCCAGAACGGCGGCGGCAGGCCGATTTCAATCAGCTCGTTCTCCGTGCGCTGCCAGAGGTCATGCGCTTCGTCGGCAAGATTGAGGACAATCTCCGGCACATGCGGCGGCGACATAAGCGCCGTGTTGTCGAGAATGAACTTTTTCGCGCTGTTCGGCGTGAGGACCGTCACGGAGCCGGCGTCAGGCCGCCCATGCGGCAGACTTCCTTCCATTCGGCCGGCGTCACCGGCTGTACGGAAAGCCGTCCAAGCCGCACCAGCGCCATCTCGGCAAGCTTCGGATTTGCCTTGACCTGCTCCAGCGTCGGCGGGTTCGGCACGTCCTTGAAGGCGCGGATGTCGACGCATTCCCAGCGCGGATCGTCGGTGGTGCTGTCGGGATGGGCAAGCCCGCAGACTTCGGCAATGCCGACGACGTTCAGCCCTTCATTGGAGTGATAGAAGAAGCCGAGATCGCCGATCTGCATCGCCTTCATGTTGTTGCGCGCTGCATAGTTGCGCACGCCGTCCCACTGCGTGCCGGCCTTGCCCTTGGCCTTCAGCGCCTCGAAGGAGAAGACCGAAGGTTCGGATTTGAACAGCCAGTAGTTCATGTCTTTGCTCCAACTACTATTTTTTGCGCAATTCCGGACGGAAAACCGTTCCACACTTTTCCTGGGATCGCTCTAGGCGCCGTCGGAACTAACTAGCCGCCGGCTTGTTGAAGGTCCAGTTCCACTGGCGGATTTCGACACTTTCGAACAGCCCGGCCTTGGCATAGGGGTCGGCAGCCGACAGCGCCTGCGCACCGGCGAGATCGGGCGCTTCGACGACGACGAGGCTGCCATTGGGCTTGCCCTCGGCGTCGAGGAACGGGCCGGCAAAGGCCAGTTTGTTGTCGGCGTTCAGGCCTTCGAGAAAGGCGACGTGGACCGGCCGCGTGTCGACCCGCACCTGCAGGCTGCCGGGCTTGTCCTTGCAAATCAACGCAAACAGCATGTTAAACTCCGGTTTGTTAGGGGATCAGAGGTCGGTTTCGGTCTTCAGCGGCCGGGTCATCAATGCCGTGACAGCCTGCCGAATGGTGATCGTGCCGTCCAGTATCGCCGACACCGCAGCGATGATCGGCGCGTCGATGTCGCGCTCGGTGGCGATGCGGGCGGCGATCGCCGCCGTCGGCACGCCTTCGGCGAGCGGCAGTCCCGCCAAGGGCTTGCCTTGCCCCAGCGCCAGCCCATAGGCGAAATTGCGCGACTGGGCCGAAGAGCAGGTGAGCAAAAGGTCGCCGAGGCCGGAAAGCCCCATCAGCGTCTCCGGCTTGGCGCCGAAGGATGCGCCGATGCGGCGCAGTTCGACGAAGCCGCGTGTCACCATGGCGGCCTGCGCGCTGGCGCCGAGCCCAGCGCCGGTGACGGCGCCAGCGGCAATGGCGAACACATTCTTCAAAGCACCGCCGATCTCGACGCCGATCAAATCGTCGCTGGAATAGCAGCGCAGATTCTGCGCCGAAAAGCGCGAGGCAAGCTCGGCCGCCAAGGCGTCGTCGCGTGCAGCAACCACGACAGCGGTCGGCAGACCCCTGGCGACGTCGGCGGCAAAGCTGGGACCGGACAGGGCCGAAACCGGAGTTTCGGGCAGAATCTCCTCAACGATCGCCGACAGCAGCGCGCCGGTGTCGCGCTCAATGCCTTTGGCGCAGAGAACCAGCGGGATGCCTTTCGGCATATGGGGCTTTGCCGTCGTCAGCATGGCGCGCAGCGCCTGCGCCGGCGCCACGGCCAGCGCGCAATCGGCATCGGTCAGGGCCGTGCCGATATCGCTCGTCGCCGCAATGCCTGTTTCAATGGCGATGCCGGGGAGATAACGCGAGTTCTCGCCGCGGCGGATCGCGGAAACCGTCTCTTCGTCGCGGGCGTAGAGCCGGACATCGTGACCGGCGCGCAGCATCGCCAGCGCCAGCGCCGTGCCCCAGGCGCCGCCGCCGAGCACGGCGACGCGCCAGCCGGTTCTGTCCCTGCCGCTTGTGTTGCCGGCGCTCATGCTTTTGCTCCGCGCCGGCCGGAGCCGACCATCGGGGCCGAAATGCTGTCCAGCGGCCAGCGCGAACGCGGCACGAAATCGAAGCCGTTCTCTTGCGACAGGCCTGCCCGCAACCGCTCGATCCCGGCCCAGGCGATCATCGCCGCATTGTCGGTGCAAAGCTTCAGCGGCGGCGCGACAAAGGCGAAGCCGGCCTCGGCGCACTGCTTCTGCAGCGTCGCCTTGATCGCTCTGTTGGCGGCGACGCCACCGGCAACGACCAGCGCCGGCTCGGCCTTGTCCGGAAATTCGTCGCGGAAGCGGGCCAGCGCGCGGGCCACGCGGTCGCCAAGTGCGTCGGCTACCGCCGCCTGGAACGAGGCGCAGATGTCGGCGACATCCTGCTCGCTTAGCGGCTGGATGGCGGTCGCCGCCTGGCGCACGGCGGTCTTGAGGCCGGAGAAGGAGAAATCGGGCTGCGCCGAGCCCCTCATCGGCCGCGGAAAGGCAAAGCGCGTCGCATCGCCCGACATTGCCGCCTTTTCGACGTTCGGGCCGCCGGGATAGGGCAGGCCGAGCATTTTGGCCGTCTTGTCGAAAGCTTCGCCGAGCGCGTCGTCGATGGTCGTCGCCCAGCGCTGGTAGTCGCCGACGCCGCGCACGGCGACGATCTGGGTGTGGCCGCCGGAAACCAGCAGCAGCAAATAGGGAAAGTCGAGCCCGTCGGTCAGCCTTGCGGTCAATGCGTGGCCTTCGAGATGGTTGATGGCGATCAGCGGCTTGCCGGCGGCCGCTGCAATCGCCTTGGCCGTCATCAGGCCGACGATCAGTCCGCCGACCAGGCCGGGGCCCGTAGTGGCGGCAATGGCGTCGATGTCGGCCAGGGCTACGCCCGAATCCGCAAGAGCGGCCTCGACAATGCCGTCCAGCGCCTCGACATGGGCACGCGCGGCGATCTCCGGCACGACGCCGCCGAAGGCGGCGTGCTCCTCGATCTGGCTGAGCACGATGTTGGACGCAATCACCGGCACGGAATCGCCGTCCAGCGTCACCACGCTGGCGGCGGTCTCGTCGCAACTCGTCTCAATGCCCAGAACGCGGATCAATTCGTCGCTGTCTCCAGAGATTGTGTCGCCGGACTTTCCTAGTTAGTAGAGGCGGGCCTCGTTAGAGAGCGCCGGAAACGCAAAGCCAGCCGGGGGTTATCACGGACCGCGCGCCATGCAAACTTTGAAAATAGGAACACGCGGCAGCCCGCTGGCGCTCGCCCAGGCGCATGAGACGCAGGCGCGGCTGATGGAAGCGCATGGCATGCCGGCGGAAGCCTTCGAGGTCGTCGTCATTTCGACCAGCGGCGACCGCATCCAGGACCGGCCGCTGTCGGAAGCCGGCGGCAAGGGGCTGTTCACCAAGGAAATCGAAGAGGCGCTGCTGGCCGGCACGATCGATATCGCCGTGCATTCCTCCAAGGACATGCCGACAGTGCTGCCGGTCGGGCTGGAGCTGTCCGCCTTCCTGCCGCGCGAGGATGCGCGGGACGCCTTCATCGGCAAGGCGGTGAAGCGCATTGTTGATTTGCCGCAAGGCGCCAAGGTCGGGTCGTCTTCGCTCAGGCGCCAGGCGCTGATCCGGCGCATGCGGCCGGACCTAGACGTGGTCATGTTCCGCGGCAATGTGCAGACCAGGCTGCGCAAGCTGGAGGAAGGCGTCGCCGAAGGCACGATCCTCGCTTATGCCGGGCTGAAGCGGCTCGGGCTCGGCCATGTCGTCACCGATCTGATGCCGCTCGATGCTTTTCCGCCGGCGCCGGGACAAGGCGCAATCGGCATCGAAACCCGCATCGGCGACAGCGAGGTCGAAAAGATGCTGGTGGCCATCCATGATGTGCCGACAGGCCAGGCGCTGGCCTGTGAGCGCGCCTTCCTGGCGGCGCTCGATGGCTCCTGCCGCACGCCGATCGCCGGCTATGCGACGATATCGGGCGGCAGGCTGGTTTTCGCCGGGCTGATCATTTCGCCCGATGGCACGCAATCGCATGAGGTCAAGGCCGAAGGCTTGGCGCTGGATGCCGCTGACATCGGCACGGACGCGGCCAGGATGGTGCGGGTCAAAGCGGGCGAAACCTTCTTCGACGGCTGGGTCTGATATGCGTGTCCTGGTGACGCGGCCGCAACCTGGGGCGTCGCGAACCATGCGGCGGCTGCAGGAATTGGGATTTGAGCCGCTCCTTCTGCCGCTGACCGAAACGGTGACACTGCGGGTTGGCGCCGATGCTGCGAGCGACAATGCCGTGGCCGTCGCTGTGACCAGCGCAAATGCGGTGCGGCATGCGCCGAAAGAACTCATTCGTGCGCTCGCCGCCTTGCCTTGCCATGCCGTCGGACGCAGGACGGCTGAAGCGGCACGTTCGACAGGGTTCTTGTCGGTCAGTGAAGGGGCGGGCGACGCCGAGCGGCTGGCCGAGGCGATTGCTGCCGGCCTTTCCGGCAAGGCGGTCGTCTATCTCACAGGGCGCGTGCGGTTTCCGGCATTCGAGGCGCGGCTGCGAAAGGCCGGCGTCGAGGTCCGCACCGTCGAAACCTACGACACGATTTCGCTCGATTATTCCGATGCTGAAATCCGTACACGCCTGTCCGATCAGGCGGTCGACGCGGTGCTGCTCTATTCAGCCAAGGCGGCGGCAGCGTTGCAGGCCTTGGCCAGCCGGGCGGAACTGCGCGATCTCTTTGAAAACATGCAGGCTTTTGCGCTCTCCGAGCGCGTGGCAGCGGCGTTTGACAATGCCGCCGGCAAAAAAATACGCATTGCGCGGGAACCGCAGGAGGAGGCGCTGCTTGAGCTGTTGCACCGCGGCGACTGAGCGCCGTGTCATCACGCCGCCCCTTTTCACCTGATGATGATGTGCTAGACCATTTTTCAAACCATCACGCGCCGTCGGGCGCCCAGACGAAGCAGGATTGCGGAGCCCAGGCATGGTCAAGACGCCGAAGATGCGACATTCGAAAAGCCGCCGCGAGCCGGTGACCATCGAACTCGAACCCGGCGCTGTCTCGCGCATTGCCGATGCGGATGCCGCCAAGACGGATGTCGCCAACTCGGACGACGTCGAGGCCCCGGCAGGGTCGGTTGCGGCTGAGGATGCCGCTGCCATGGCCAATGCGCAGCCGGAGACGCCTGACGAGCCCGTTCATGCCGATCAAGCCGATCTCGAGCCGTGGGAGCACTCCGACGCCGCGGCGCAGGCCGCTCCCGAAAGCGCCGATGCCAAGGCGTCCACCCAGGCGGAGCAGCCTTACCCCACCGCTTCGGATGCGCCACCGCGCGCCAGAACCTCCGACTACAGTTTCGAGGATGCCTCGCCCAAGCCGGGTGCACCCAAGGAAACCCCAAGGACAGCCGGGAACCAGCCCATGGCCGCGCAACCGAAGCGCACGAGCGGCATTGCCGCCGGCATCATCGGCGGTGTCATCGCGCTGGCTGCCGCCGGCGGGCTGCAGTTTGCCGGCGTGCTTGGCGCTCCGGGCTCAGGGGCGGGCACGGTCTCGCTCGACGGCGTCAATGGCGAGATCGCTTCGCTGAAGCGCGAAATCGCCGACCTCAGGGAAGCCAGCGGCAATGGCGCCGCAACGGCCAAGGTCGACGGGCTGTCTTCGGCGCTGGATCAGGTCAAGGCCGATGTCGCATCGCTGAAATCGGCGGTCGAAAGGGGCGGCCCCGGCGACAATGCCGGGCTTACCTCGCTTGGCGACAAGGTCAAGCAGATCGAGACCGCGGTCGCCGCCCTTGGCCAAGCCGGTGGTGCAGCGCCCGTCGATCTCGCGCCGCTCAATGAAAGACTGGCGGGCCTCGACGCACTGGTGAAATCGGCCGGTGAGGCAGCCAAGACGCAGGAAGGCAAGATCGCCGCGCTGGAGCAGTCGGTGACGCAGCTCGCCGGCAAGGTCGATGCGCAGGCCTCGCAGCCAAAGATCGCGATGGCCATCGCCGCTTCGGCCTTGAAGGCGGCGCTTGACCGCGGCGCGCCGTTCGCCGCCGAGTTGGAGACCTTCGCGGCGATCTCGCCCGCTGCACCGCAGATTGCAGCGCTGCGCCCCTACGCTGAAAAGGGCGTCCCGACCCGCACCGAGATCGCCGGCGAGGCCGACGCCGCGGCCAATGCGATGGTCGCGGCGGCGACGCCGGTCGATGAAAATGCCGGCTTCTTCCAGAACCTTTTGTCGAGCGCCGAATCGCTGGTCAAGGTCCGGCCGATCGGCGCCGTCGAAGGCGCCGGCGCGCCGGAAACCGTGGCGCGCATCGAAGTGGCGGTCAATCAGGGCGACTACGCCAAGGCGCTCAGCGAATACGCAACGCTGCCGGATGCGGTCAAGGCTGCCGGCGCCGACTTTGCCGGCAAACTGAAGGCGCGCATCGACGTCGAGACGCAGGTCGACGCGCTGATTGCAGGTGCGATGAAGGCATGAGGACGACACGATGATCCGCATTCTCATCTTTCTCGCCGCCGTCTTCGCCCTCGGTCTGGGCTTTGCCTGGCTGGCCGATCGTCCCGGCGAGATGGTCGTTACCTTCAACGGTTACCAATACCAGGTCAGCCTGATGGTGGCGGCGGTGGCGATCGTTGCCGTCGTCGCAGCGGTGATGATCGTCTGGTGGCTGATCAAGTCGCTGTGGAACAGCCCATACACGATCTCGCGCTATTTCCGCGTCCGCCGCCGCGACCGCGGCTACCAGGCGCTGTCGACCGGCATGATCGCAGCCGGCGCCGGCGACGGCGCGCTGGCCCGCAAGAAGTCCAAGGAAGCCGCCAAACTGATCCGCTCCGACCAGGAGCCGCTGATCCAGCTGCTCGAAGCGCAAGCCTCGCTGCTCGAAGGCGACCATGAGGGCGCGCGCGAAAAATTCGAGGCCATGCTCGACGACCCCGAAATGCGGCTGCTTGGCCTGCGCGGGCTCTATCTCGAAGCCGAACGGCTCGGCGACCGCAACGCGGCGCGTCACTATGCCGGCCGCGCCGCTTCCGTCGCGCCGCAACTGGCTTGGGCCGCCGAATCGACGCTGGAGGATCTGACCGGGCGCGGCGACTGGGACGGCGCGCTGAAGCTGGTGGAGGCGCAGAAGTCGACCAGGCAGATCGAACGCGACGCCGCCAATCGCCGCCGCGCTGTGCTGTTGACCGCCAAGGCGCAGGCGCTGACCGACAGCGACCCCAATGCAGCCAAGGCAGCCGCTCTCGAGGCCAACAAGCTCGCGCCCGATTTCGCGCCGGCTGCGGTTGCAGCCGCCAATCTTCTGTTCAAACAGAACGATGTGCGCAAAGGCTCGAAGATCCTTGAGGCAGCCTGGAAGGCGGAGCCGCATCCCGAGATCGCCGAGCTCTACACCCATGCAAGGCCGGGAGATGCCGTGGTCGATCGTCTCAACCGGGCGAAGAAGCTGCAGGAGCTGAAGCGCAACAATGCCGAATCGTCGATGACGGTGGCGCGAGCCGCGCTCGATGCGCAGGATTTTTCCACCGCCCGCCGGGAGGCGGAAGCGGCGATCCGCATGGATCGCCGGGAAGGCGCTTACCTGCTGCTGGCCGATATCGAGGAGGCAGAGACCGGCGACCAGGGCAAGATCAGGCAATTGCTGTCCAAGGCGGTCCGCGCGCCGCGCGATCCGGCCTGGGTCGCCGACGGCGTCGTCTCCGAACGCTGGGCGCCGGTATCGCCGGTCAGCGGCAAGCTCGACGCTTTCGCCTGGCGCGCGCCGATGGAGCGGCTGGGCCAGCTCATCGACAGCCATGAAGACGAAGCCGATGTTCCTGTGCTCGCGGCACCTGCCAAGCCGGCAAAGGAAGCCGAAGTGATCGATCATCCCGCCGTCGCCAAGACGATCAGCGAGGCGCCGACCGAGCCGAAGCCTGCTGTGGGCGACGACCAGATCACGCCGGTCACCGCCGCCGCTTTCGCCGCAATACCAAACGACGCCGAACCCGTCGAACCTGCCGAGGAACTGGCTCGGCTGCCCGACGACCCTGGCGTCGACCCCGACGACGAAGCGGAGAAGTCACCGCGCCGCTTCCGCCTGTTTTGATCCCTGAAGCATGATCCCAAAAAGTGGATATCAGTTTTTGGAAAAGATCATGCTCCAATGAAGTAAGTGAGCACCATGTTCGAACGCGTCCTGGCCTTTCTGAAAGACCTGCCCTCCGGGGCTGGGGCTCGCGCGAATGCGGACGATCCGCGCGTTGCGGCGTCGGCTTTGCTCTATCATGTGATGAATGCCGACGGCGTGCGCCAGGATGTCGAGTGGGAGCGGTTCAAGCAGGTGCTGGCGCAGAGCTATTCGATCAGCGGCGACGAGCTCGATGCACTGGCTGCCGCCGGCGAGCGCGCCGACAATGAGGCGATCGACCTCTATGCCTTCACCAGCGTCTTGAAGCGCCATCTCGACGCCGAGGCGCGCAAGGCTTTCATCGGCCTGATGTGGGAAATCGTCTATGCCGACGGCGAACTGCATGAACTGGAGGACAACACCGTCTGGCGCGTTGCCGAACTGATCGGCGTCGAGCGCCAGGATCGCGTCGAGGCGCGCCGCAAGGCGGCGGCCGCCGCGCCCGACGCCAGCGGAACGTCGAGCGACGAATAGGATTCCGCCTTTCCATGCCGCCCAGACCGAGCTCGAAACCAAAAGTCCTGATCGTGCTGCATCAGGAGACTTCGAGCCCCGGCCGGGTTGGCCACATGCTGCTCGAGGAAGGTTTCGACCTCGACATCCGCCGGCCGCCTCTCGGCGACAGCCTGCCGGAGACGCTGGAGGGACACGCCGGCGCCGTGGTGTTCGGCGGGCCGATGAGCGCCAATGACGAAGATGAGTTCGTCCGCCGCGAGACCAACTGGCTCAATGTTCCGCTAAAGGAGAACCGGCCCTTCCTCGGCATCTGCCTTGGCGCGCAGATGCTGGCCAATCATCTCGGCGGCAAGGTCGAGGGGCATGGCGAGGGGCTGGTCGAGATCGGCTGGTATCCGCTGAAGCCGACCGAAGCCGGCAAGAAGCTGCTGCCTTGGCCCGACATGGTCTACCAGTTTCACCGCGAAGGCTTTTCGCTGCCCAGGGATGCGACGCTGCTGGCGACTGCGGAAACCTACCCCAACCAGGCTTTTCGCTATGGCGACAATGCCTGGGGCATCCAGTTCCATGGCGAACTGACCCGGTTGATGATGCAGCGCTGGGTGGTGCGCGGCGCGCACCGTTTCGAATTGCCCGGCGCGCAGCCCGGCCGCGACCATCTCGGCGGCCGGCTGATCTGGGATATGCACCTCAAGCGCTGGCTGAGCGAATTTTTGAGCCTGATCTTCGGCAAGCCTACTGAGGGATAGAGCAAAATCCAACTACTCTGAACGGCCGAGCTTGCCCAAAGACGACTTACCTCTGGGAGGCGTGTACGATGGATCCGGGACCTTAGCCCGTTCCCGCAGATTTGGATTGCGCCCCAAACACTCCGATGGATCGAAAAACTCCGTGGCGCATTTAAGCTTCGGCTAATAACGGCCCCAGGAGAGAACCAATGAAGAAGACGCTGCTCATTTTGAGCCTACTCATTCCGCTCGCGGCATGCTCCCGCACCGAACAAGGCGCTGCCGTCGGTGGTTTGGGTGGCGCAGCTGTAGGCGCAGCAGTGGCCGGCGACCCGGTAAAAGGGGCGGTTGTTGGCGGGGCGGTCGGAGCGCTGGCCGGGGCGGTCATCGGGCACGCCAGCGAAGCCGGCCAGTGCAGATATCGCGGTCGGAACGGTCGAGTTTACGTTGCTCAGTGCCCGGACGGCTACTGATCTCAAAGACGCGTGATCTCTTTCGATCACGCGTCTTTTCGGGGTAGGATAACTGAATGGCATATAACAGCAAAAGACTGCGGGCTTTCTGGTTCGCCGTTGTCAGCGCTGTCGCGATAAACGCCGAACTTTCGACCGCGGCCTTGGCCGCACCTGTAGAAGCGAAGACGATTGCCGATCACTTCTCATCGGTAAAGTCCATGTCCGAGGACTTTGTCCAGTCGGGCCCAAGAGCGGAAAGGACCAAAGGGAAATTTTTCCTCCAGCGGCCGGGCAAGATCCGGTTCAACTATGCAGGCCAATCAGGGGTCAGCGTAATTGCAGATGGAAAATCCTTGGTGGTCTATAACAAGAAGCTCAAGACATCGCGGCTTTATGCTCTCTCGAAGACGCCGCTCAAGCTGCTCCTCGACAATCAGGTCAACTTTTCCGGCAATCGCCTCAAAAGTATCAAGGACGATGGCGCCCAGGTGATCATCAGGCTGGCCGACAAGTCGGCCTTCGGCAATTCGAATATCACTATGGTGTTTGACAGGGAATCGCTCGACTACGCAGATGGACCCTGACTGACGAGAGGGGCCTTACCTCGACAGTCACCATATCCAACGTGAAGCAGGGCGTTCGCGCTCCTGCGGGCACCTTCACTATCGACTATGCCGCAAACCGTGAATTCAACACCAAAACGAAATAGTCGGCAGCGCCACGAACTGCCCGTGTAACACTACTCGGCGGCCGTCTCCGACGGCACCTCTGCTGGTGCCGAAGGCTCGGCCTCCGCATGCGGCTTGCGCCGTGAAAACAGCGACCTTAGCGTGACGTAGAACACCGGCGTCAGGAACAGGCCGACGAAAGTGACGCCCAGCATGCCGGAGAACACCGCGGTGCCGAGCGACTGGCGCATTTCCGCGCCCGGGCCCGTCGCGATCATCAGCGGCACGACGCCGAGGATGAACGAGAAGGCGGTCATCAGGATCGGCCGCAGCCTGAGCCGGCAGGCTTCGACGGCAGCCTCGGCGGCCGACAGGCCGCGTTCCTGCGCCTGCCGCGCGAATTCGACGATCAGGATCGCGTTCTTGGCGGCAAGTCCGATCAGCACGATGAGGCCGATCTGCACGAGGATGTTGTTGTCCAGCCCTCGGAACGACACGCCGAGCAACGCCGCGAGCACGCCGAGCGGCACCACCAGCACGATGGCGAACGGCAGCACCCAGCTTTCATATTGCGCCGCCAGCGCCAGGAACACGAACAGCACCGACAGTCCGAAGATATAGACAGCGGCATTGCCGGTGTTGCGCTCCTGATAGGCGAGTTCGGTCCATTCGTAGGAGGTACCGGCCGGCAACGTCTGTGCCGTGATCTCTTCCATCTTGGCAAGCGCATCGCCGGTGGAAACACCGGGCGCGGCGTTGCCCTGCAGCGGCACGGAGACGTACATGTTGTAGCGCTGGACCAGCGCCGGGCCGGTGACGTCGCGGATCTCGATCAACGTGCCCAGCGGAACCAGCGCGCCGGTCGCCGAGCGCACCTTCAGTTTCAAGATGTCGGCGCGATCGAGGCGGAACGCCTGGTCGGCCTGCGCGCGCACCTGGTAGACGCGCCCGAATGCGTTGAAGTCGTTGACGTAGGCGGTGCCCAGATTGATCGACAGCGTCTCGAAGATGTTGGGGATCGGCACGTTCAGGATGCGCGCCTTGTCGCGATCGATCGCCAGGAAGAATTGCGGGCTGGACGCGGAGAAGGTGGTGAACACGCCGGTCAGCCCCGCCGTCTTGTTGGCCTTGCCGGCAATTTCATAGGCAAGCGCCAGGATCTGCCGCATGTCGGCGCTGTTGCGCTCCTGGATCTGCAGCTTGAAGCCGCCGGCATTGCCGACGCCGCGGATCGGCGGCGGCGGCAGTGCGATAATGAAGGCTTCCTTGATGCTTTGCAGGCTGCCGAACAAATTGCCGATGACCTGGGTCGCGGACTGGCCGGCTTCCAGTCGCTCGTCAAACGGCTTGAACCTGGCGAAGATCACGCCCGCGTTGCTGGCATTGGTAAAGGTGGCACCGGAGAAGCCGGCGAAGGCGACCGCGTAGTCGACGCCCGGCGTTTTCTGGATGATCTGCGACGCCTGCTGGATGACGGCATCGGTCCGCGATAGCGAGGCGCCGTCCGGCAACTGGACGACGACGATCGCATAGCCCTGGTCGAGCGACGGAATGAAACCGCGCGGCACCGTCTGAACCATATAGACCGTGGCGTAGATGAGGGCCGCGAAAACGGCCAGCGTGGCGGCGATCGCTATCCGCGAGCCGACCAACACGCGCACGATGCTCGAATACCAATGGGCGACCTTTTCGAAGCCGCGATTGAAGCCGTCGGCGAGCGCCCGTCCGAACCGCGCCAGGAAAAAGCGCGGCGGCGCCGCAGCAGTGTGGTGCGGCTTGAACAGCAGCGCGGCCAAGGCCGGCGAGAGCGTCAGCGAATTGAATGCCGAGATTGCCGTCGACACCGCGATGGTGATCGCAAACTGCAGGTAGAACTGCCCGGAAATGCCGGGAATGAAGGCTGTCGGCACGAACACCGCTATCAGCACCAGCGAGATCGCGATGACCGCCGTTCCGACTTCGTCCATGGTCAGATGCGACGCCGGATTGGGCGCCAGCCCGCTGGCGATATTTCGCTCGACGTTCTCGACCACGACGATCGCATCGTCGACGACGATGCCGATGGCCAGCACGAGGCCGAACAGCGTCAGCATGTTGAGGGAGAAGCCGGCGGCGTAAAGCACCGCCAGCGTGCCGATCAGCGACACGGGGATCGCCACGATCGGCACGATCGCCATGCGCCACGATTGCAGGAAGACGATGATGACGATGATGACCAGAACCATCGCCTCGAGGATCGTCTTGTAGACCTCCTGGATCGACTCGGCGACGAACTCGGTCGGATTGTAGACGATGTCGTAGCTCAATCCCTTCGGGAAGTCCTGGGAAAGCTCCTTCATCTTGTCCTGGATCTCCGCGGCTGCGGCGAGCGCATTGGTGCCTGGCCGCTGGAAGATGGCGAGCGCCACCGCCGGTTTGCCGTTGAGATAGGAGTTGGTGACGTAATCCTTGGCGCCGAGCTCGATGCGCGCCACGTCCTGCAGCTGGATCAGGCGGCCGTCTTCGGCCGATTTGACGATCACGTATCGGAAGTCGCGTGCGTCGTTGAAGCGGCCTTGCGTGGTGACCGTGTACTGGAACGCCGTGCCGGTATTGGTCGGCGGCGCGCCGATGGAGCCGCCCGACACCTGGACGTTCTGGTCGCGCAGCGCCTGCACCACATCGCCCGAGGTCATCCCCAGGGCGGACAGTTTTTCCGGATCGAGCCAGATGCGCAGCGAATATTCGCGTTCGCCAAAGATGATGAGGTCGCCGACGCCGTCCAACCTGAGCAGTATGTCGCGCACCCGCGAGCGGGCGTAGTTCGAGACGTAGAGCTGGTCGTAGGTATTGTCGGGCGACAGCATGTGCACGACCATCATCAGGTCGGGCGAGCTCTTGATGGTGGTGATGCCGAGGCGGCGGACTTCTTCGGGCAGGCGCGGCTCGGCGACCGACACGCGGTTCTGTACCAGCACCTGCGCCTGGTCGAGATCGGTGCCTAGCTTGAAGGTGATGGTCAGCGCCATCGCCCCGTCGCCGGACGAATAGGACGACATGTAAAGCATGCCCTCGACGCCGTTGATCTCCTGCTCGATCGGCGTTGCCACCGTCGCTGCGACCGTCTCGGCGTCGGCGCCCGGGTACTGGGCGCGAACGACGATGGTCGGCGGCGCGATCTCGGGATATTGCGCGATCGGCAGCTGGGTATAAGCAATCCCGCCGAGGATCAGGAGGACGATCGAAACCACCGATGCGAAGATCGGACGGTCGACGAAGAAATGGGCGAACCTCATTGCTGCAACCCGGCGGTCTCGACCTTGGGCGGCAACGTCACCATCTCGACTTTCACCTTGGTGCCGGGCCTGGCGTGCATCAGCCCGTTGACGATGATCGTCTCGTCGCCGGTCAGGCCCGCGCGGATCACCCGGTAGCCGTCGAGAAGCGGGCCGGTGCGCACGGGCTTCGCCGACACCATCCCGGCCTCATCCACCAGGTACACGATGCGGCGATCCTGATCGGCGCCGACCGCCTCGTCGGGCACCAGGACGCCGCTATGCGGCAGCGACCCCGGCACGTTGATGCGCCCGAACATGCCTGGCTGGAGAACGCCGTCGGCGTTGGCAAACCTTGCACGCACCCGCATGGTGCCGGTCGCGTTGTCGATCCGGTTCTCGGCAAAATCGAGCTTGCCCTTGAATACCGCCTCCGCGCGGTCGGCGACGCGAACCACCACCTCGAGCCCGCCGGCGCCTTCCTGCATGCTGCCGCCGCGCTCCTTCGCGTCGCGGGCGTAGCTGAAATACAGGCGCTCATCGACGTCGAAATAGAAGTCGATCGGATCGCGCGTGACGATGGTCGTCAGCAAGGTGGAATCCGGCTGCACGAGGTTGCCGACCGACACCAGCCGGCGGTCGATGCGGCCGGACAAGGGCGCCTTGATCTCGGTGAACTCCAGGTTCAGGTTGGCCGTCGTCAGCGCAGCCGTCGCGCCTTGCATCTGCGCCTGCGCCGAAAGGTATTCCCGCCGACGGTCGTCGACCGTCGCGGCCGAGATATTGCCGGTCTTGGCGAGTTCATCGGCGCGATCCAGCTGCATCTTGGAGAATTCGAGCAGGGACTTGGCGACGTCTACTTGCGACTTGGCGGCATCGTAGGCCGCCTGGTACGGACGCTGGTCGATGGTGAAGAGCAGGTCGCCCTTGTTGACCAGTGCGCCGTCCTGGAAGCTGATCTTGTCCAGATAGCCGCTGACGCGCGAACGGATGGCGACCTCGTCGACGGCTTCGAAGCGCCCGACGAACTCATCGTCTTCGACGATTTCACGCACCACCGGCTTGGCCGCCGTCACCACCGGCAGTTGCTGGTCCTGCGCAAACGCGTTGCTGCTGAAAGCCATGCCGAGCAGGAATGCCACTGGGACGGCGGAGCGGGCCAGCCAGCCGGCCGATCGGCTGGGTCGCCCGCTTGCGTCGCGATGCGATTGCCGATTCCCTGAAGTGTCCATTTGCGTCCCCGCTAGCTGGACCCGGAGGTCGGGTGGTTCTCTTCTATATTTAAGGTTTCTCGTCGAGACCAGAGCACTGCAGTATTGTGCATGGCAACATAATCATTTTCCATATGGACTGAAATGTCCACCCTGTGGCTGCCCCGCCATCTGGCTAGTTCGCCCAGAACCGGCCCATCCGCTTCCGGCCCATCTCAGCCGTCATCGGCGCAAGCTGATTTGGACCGAGCGCCGGATCCTGCGGCTTACTCGATCAGTTGCGGCTGTTGAGATGCCGCACCCTTCGCAGTTGCGGAAACAGCACCGCCCACAGTCCGGCGACGGCAATCGCACCGACGCCGCCGATCACCACCGCCGGCACGGTGCCGATCAGCGCCGCCATGGTGCCGGCGCGGAACTCGCCGACTTCGTTGGAGGCGCCGACGAAGACCTGGTTGACGGCGTTGACGCGGCCGCGCACCTCGTCGGGTGTCCACAGCTGGATCAGCGTCTCCCTGATATAGACGCTGAACATGTCGGTGGCGCCGAGGCCGGCAAGGGCCAGGATCGACAGCCAGGTGATGGTCGAGACGCCGAACAGCACGGTGAAGGCGCCGAACCCGGCGACGAAGCCGAGCATGATCTTGCCGGCACTGTCGCGCAGCGGATGCCCGGCAAGCCAGACCGCGACACAGATGGCGCCGATGCCGGGCGCCGAGCGCAGCAGGCCGAGGCCCCACGGGCCGAGTTCCAGAATATCGCGGGCATAGACCGGCAGCAGCGCCGAGGCACCGGACAGAAGCACGGCGAAGAGGTCGAGCGAGATGGCGCCCAGGACGATCTTCTCGCTCCAGATGTATCGGAAGCCGGCAAACAGCGTCTCCATCGTCGGCTTGTCGGTGGCGCTCTGCTGGGCCGGTTTCGGAATGGTGAAGATCAGCAGACCGGCCACCAGCATCAGCACGGAGGCAACGGCGTAAGCGGCTTCGGCCGAGACGCCATAGAGCAGGCCGCCGGCGACCGGGCCGACAATGGTCGCCGTTTGCCAGGCGGACGAGTTCCAGGCGATCGCATTGCCGAAATCTTCCGGCGGAACAAGGTTGGCGAACAGCGACGACGAGGCCGGCCCATAAAAAGCGCGCGCCAGGCCGAACATAGCCAGCACGATGAAGATCGGCAGCGGGCTGACGAGACCGCGCAGCGTGAAGTACAACAGGACAAGCGCACAACCTGCCTCGACTACCGTCGCCAGCGCCATGATCAGGCGGCGGCCGAAACGGTCGGCGACAACGCCGGTGACCAGCACCAGCAGCAGCGACGGCAGGAACTGGACGATGCCGACAATGCCGAGATCGAAGGGATCGCGCGTCAGATCATAGATCTGCCAGCCGACGGCGACGGACACGATCATAGTGGCGAAGGTGGTCAGGAAACGCGCCGCCCAATAGCTCAGGAAGGAGCGATGGCGGAAGGCGGCGTAACGCCGGTCAGGCGGTGTATGGGAATGGGATGTCATGGATACAGGCCCCGTTGCTTGCATTGGCCGGCGGGGCACTTCCCGGAAATGGGCGCTGTTCCGGCCAATGAAACTTATCAAAGTTCGGGGCGCGTATGCGTGAAAATCGGGCCTGGATCAAGTGGTTTTCCAGCCGCTCGCCCGATTGCACGCGGACGTTACTGCCTCAGCGCGGCGGTGATGGCGTCGAGGCCGCCCTGTAATTCCGCCTCTTTCGGCCAGCCGAAACCGACGCGGAAGAAGCGCTTGGGCATATCGAACCAGTGGCCGGGACCGACATAGGTGCCGTGGTTTTCCAAGAGATTGACGTAGAAACGGTCGAGGTCGAAGTCTGGACTGACATTGAGCCTTGGAAATCCGACGACGCCGCCTTGTGGCCGCACCCAGTCGACCAGCGGCTCGCGGTCGATCCAGTCTTGCACGATGTCGCGGCGTTTCGCCATCTCGGGCAGCAGCGCGCCCAAGAAAGCGTCGCGGCGCCCCAGCATGCCGCGCGCAATGCCTTCGTCGATGACGCTGCCGCAAATGCCGATCTGCTCCTTGGCGGCGAGGAAGCGCTCCTGCAGTTCGGCATCGCTGGTGATCAGCCAGCCAATGCGGATGCCGGGAATGCCGAAGGCTTTCGACAGCGACGAGACGCTGATCGCTTTGGGGCTGAGAGAAGCCGCCGCCGGCAGGCGCTGTCCATAGGAGAGGTCGCGATAGGTCTCGTCGACCAGCAGATGGCAGCCGCTCGCTTCGGCCAGCGCAATCAGCGCGTCGAGATCGGCCCGGCCCATCATCGTGCCGGTCGGGTTGTGCGGGCAGGTGACGCTGATCAGCTTGGTGTTCGGTTGCATGCTGGCGGCGACGCGGCCGAAATCGATGGCAAAGCCTGCGTCGAAATCGAGATCGACATAGGAGATGGCGCAGCCGATCGCCTTGGGGGTCTCGATGTTGGTGGCGTAGTTCGGCCGGACGACGACAAGATGGTCGCGCTCCGACAGAAGCGAGGTCGAAATGATGAAGAGCGCGCCCGCCGCACCGGCGGTCACCAGAACATCGTCAGCGGAGATGCCTTTGTCTTGCGCCGCGATCAGCGCCCGCAACTCCTTGTCGCCGCGATGCTCGCCGTAGAACAGCGTGAGATCCGGCAGCGACAGGCCGACGTCGGAGAGTTTCTGATCGGCGATCGAGCTTTCGGAGAGATTGAACCGAATGCGATCGTAGCCGTATTCCTCCGGCGCCTCTTTCTCGATCACCATTCTGGCGTAGTTCATCGCTGCTCCCCCAAAGCAATCTCTGTGGTGTATCCAAGCCACAAAAGCACGAAGCCTGCCAAGGCTCATTCGCCGGCAGGCTTCTGTTCCAGTCGTCCAAACGATTGGCTCAGGGCCGAGGCGCTGATCCCACTCAGGCCGGAACTTTGGCCTTCCGACCCTTGGCTTTCGCCGGCGCGGCCACTGCAGCCTTGCGGCCGAGGCCGATCGACTTGGCCAGCTCGGAGCGCGACGCCGCGTAGTTGGGGGCGACCATCGGATAGTCGGCCGGCAGGCCCCATTTGGTACGATAGGCTTCCGGCGTCAGGTTGAAATGGACGCCGAGATGGCGCTTCAGCGATTTGAATTTTTTGCCGTCCTCGAGGCAGATGATGTAGTCCGGCGTCACCGACCGCTTGGGATTGACGGCCGGGATCTGCGGCGCCGCCACTGGGGCCGGCGGCTGGCTGAGCCCGCCGATCGACGCCGCAACGCTGGCGATGAGATCGCTCAGGCCGGCAACGGGCAAGCGGTTCTTCTCGACGTAAGCGGACACGATATGGGCGGTAAGCTCGAGCAGGTCGATGTCCTTGTCAGAGTCGTTGCTGTCGTCGGCCAATTTATCTCTCCGTCGCTAGGGGGGTGGCGGAAACTCCCAGAGTGGTCCCAGCGGAGCCGGAAATCCGCTCTAGTCATTTGTCTTGCCGCATATGTGCGGTTGCGCCAGATGATTCCATCCGGTGCCACCGATCTAATCGCCAAATCTGCGTAACGCAATGACTTCGTATCGCGCCACACGTCATTTTGAACAACTATACTGAATTTTAATACTATCAGACGATGAGCGCCCTGTCGCGCCATAGTCGAAAACCGCCCTCGAAAGCGCGCGTATTGTCGCCGCGCCTGGATGTGGCGGGCAATTCATCCAGTCTGTCGACATTGCCGCCGCCGATCACGACATAATCCGGCTGCAGCGCCGCACGCAGCCGCCCGACGACGTCGAAAACGTATTTGCGCCATTTCTTCTTGCCGTATTTCTCCAGGCCGCGCTCGCCGACATAATCTTCGAAACTGCCGCCCTTGCGGTACGGCAGATGCGCCAGTTCCATCGGCTGGCCGACATTGTTGAGGATCATCGCCGCGCCCAGGCCGGTGCCGAGGCCGAGGAACAGCATGCGCCCGCCATCGTAGCTGCCGATCGCCTGCAGCAGCGCGTCGTTGACGACCTTGACCGGCTTGCCGAAGGCGGCGGCAAAATCGTAGCCGTCCCAGCCCTTGCCGAGATTGGCGGGATCGAGCGAAGGCCTGTTGTGCCTGACCGGGCCGGGATAGCCCATCGAGATCACGTCATAGGGCAGCCCTTCGGCCAGCGTCTTCACCGTGGCGACCATCTGCTGCGGCGTCAGATCCGGTCCGGAATCGGCCCGGCGCATCTCGCCGCCTGCGCTGGTGAGGATTTTTACGTGCGAGCCGCCGACATCGATCGTCAGCACGATCGGTTCCGCCTTGGCCTTCGCGGGCCTGGCTGCCTTGGCCATGTCGTTTCCTCCGCTCACTTGGCGCGTTCCCCGTTTCAGGGAAACGGGGGAATGCTCCAACTCTTTGTTTTTACGCAATTCCGGACGGAAAAACCGCTCGCACTTTCCTGGAATTGCTCAAGTCGGATTGATCCAGCCGTTGGGCGGCCCGAAGCTGGCCATGGCGTCGGCAGGCCCCCAGGTCTTCGGCTCATACATATGCGGCGGCGTGGTGTCGCCCAGCACCGGGCCGACAATGCGCCAGGCAAGCTCGCTGGCATCCTGGCGGGTGAACAATTGGCCATTGCCGTTCATGGCATCGCCGATCAGCCGCTCATAGGGCGGCATGTCGCCCTTCGAATCGTCGAGCGCGGTGAGCTCGACCTGCTCGCCGACCATATCGTCGCCGGGCGCCTTGCGTTGCGCGCCGATCGAGATCGCCACCTGCGGGTCGATGCGGAAGCGCACGTAATTTGCGTCGCTGGGCTTGATCGGATCGAAGACGTCGAGCGGCGGCCGCTTCAGCCGCACGATCACTTCGGTCACATGCACCGGCATGTTCTTGCCGGTGCGGATGAAGAACGGCACGTCCTGCCAGCGCCAGGTGTCGACCATGAAGCGCACGGCAGCAAAGGTTTCGACCGGCGAGTTCGGCTTCACGCCGGGTTCAGCGAGGTAGCCGGTGAACTGGCCGCGCACGACGTCGTCCTTGGTCAGCGTGCGGATGGCGCGCAGCACCTGCACCTTCTCGTCGATCAGATCGTCGGCCGAGCGGCCGACCGGCGGTTCCATGGCGAGCAGCAAAAGGATGTTGAGCAGATGGTTCTCGATCACATCGCGGATAGCGCCGACATCGTCATAGAATTTGCCACGGCCTTCGACGCCGAAGTCCTCGGCCATGGTGATCTGTACGCTTTCGACGAAGTTGCGGTTCCAGATCGGCTCGAGAAAGGAATTGGCAAAGCGGAAATAGAGCAGGTTCTGGATCGCCTCCTTGCCGAGATAGTGGTCGATGCGGAAGATCGACTGCTCTTCGAACACCAGATGCAGCACGCGGTTCAGCCAGCGCGCCGATTGGAGATCGTGGCCGAACGGCTTTTCCACCATCAGCCGCGCGCCATGCGCGGTACCGGATTGCTCCAGCCCCTGGACGACGGTCTCGAACATGGTCGGCGGCACCGCCATATAGTGAAGCGGCCGCTGCGCCGAGCCGAGCGCCGTCTTCAGCTTCTCGAAGGTCGCGCCGTCGCGGTAGTCGCCGCTGACATAGCGCAGCAGATTGGCGAATTTGGCGAAGATCTTTTCGTCGATCTTGCCGACAGCGTTGACGATGCCGTCGCGGGCCCGCGCCTGCAATTGGTTGATGTCCCAGGCATCGAAGGCGACGCCGATCACCGGCTCGGTCAGCGTCCCCTTGGCTACCATCTGGTAGAGGGCCGGAAATATCTTCTTGTGGGCAAGGTCGCCGGTTGCTCCGAAGAGCACCAGCGTGTCGGACCGTTCCGGGCTCATCTTGCGCGTCTCCCCTGCGGCCTTCACTTGCCGGCCTTCGGCTTTTCGACATGGCCGCCAAAGGCATAGCGCATGGCCGACAGCAGCTTGTCGGCGAATTCGGATTCGCCCTGCGAGGAGAAGCGGTCGAACAAAGCCGAGGACAGAACCGGCGCCGGCACACCGGTGTCGATCGCCGCCTTCAGCGTCCAGCGTCCTTCGCCGGAATCGGAGACGCGGCCGCCGAACTGGGCCAATGCCGGGTCGCTCTTCAGTGCGCCGGCGGTGAGGTCGAGCAGCCACGAGCCGATCACACTGCCATGGCGCCAGACCTCGGCCACTTGCGGCAGGTTGATGTCGAACTGATAGTATTGCGGGTTTTCCAAAGGGCTGGTCTCGGCGTCCGCCGTGCGCTGTCTTTTGCCGGCATTGGCCGATTTCAGGATGTTCATGCCTTCGGCGTAGGCGGCCATGACGCCATATTCGATGCCGTTGTGGATCATCTTGACGAAATGACCGGCGCCGCTCGGTCCGCAATGCAGGTAGCCAAAGGGTGCGGTCCCGCCCGCCTTGTCGGGCGTGGCGCCGGCATCGGCGCCGGGCGCCAGCGTGGCGAAGACCGGATCGAGGTGTTTGACCGCCGTATCGGGGCCGCCGATCATCAGGCAATAGCCGCGCTCCAAGCCCCAGACGCCGCCGCTGGTGCCGACATCGACATAGTGCAGGCCCTTGGCCGCAAGCTCGGCCGCCTGGTCGACAGCGTCGTGATAATAGGAATTGCCGCCGTCGATGATGATGTCGCCGGGCTCCATCAATGCTGCCACCTGGTCGGCGATCTTGCCGGTGATCGCCGCCGGCAGCATCAGCCAGGCGCTGCGCGGCTTGGAAAGCTTGCCGACGAACTCCTCCATCGATGCGGCGCCGATGGCGCCATCGGCAACCAGGGCGGCAACGCTTGCCGGGTTGATGTCGTAGACGACGCATTCATGGCCGTCGCGCATCAGGCGGCGCACCATGTTGGCGCCCATCCTGCCCAGTCCCATCATTCCGATCTGCATGGTCTTGTCCTAGTCGCTTGAGGAAAGAAAATTGTGGGCGAGTTAGTTCTCAATGCCGACGGTGAAGTCGACATTCTCCCAACGGTCGCCGTCGGGCCAGAAAAAAGTGAAGACGATCGTATTACCTCGCGGAATATCGGCCACCGGCAGATCCGCCAGATGGACGCCAAAGACATTCACGGACGTGTTGATTTCATGGCTGGTCTGCCACTGGTCGCCGCTCCAGCGGATCAGTGCCGGCTGCAGCAGTTCAACCCGCAGCGTCTTGCCGGCTTCCATGGTGCGCAGCCTGTTGTTGAAGCGCCATATCCTCAGCGGCGAGCCGGTCTTGTCCCTGACATAGCGCTTGACGCCTTGCGGCGGCATGTCGAAGACGGCGCCGTCGCGGAGCGAGCGCAACAGCTTGATGTGTTCCGAATGCGCCCAGACCAGCGGCATGGCGCTGCCCGACGGCCTGCCCAGCCACAATTCGCGCTCCGGTATGTCGGCGCCGTCCCAGACCTGTTCCGGCAGCAGACCGCCCACGCCAGCCGAAGCCTCGAATGTCCTGAGCAGGCTTGCCGCCTTGTCCTTGTTACCGGCGGCCAGCTCGTAGTGGGCGCGTTCGCCGGCCAGCAACGGCCAGGGCCGGCCCTGGCCGTTGCCGTCGAAGGGGGCGCCGTCGGCGTGTTCGCCATAACCGTCGCTGGTGTAGCGGTACCATAGAGGCCCTTGCGGCAGGTCGCAGCGCAGTTGCGCGTCGATGATCTTGACCGTGCCGACGATGCGCGGATCATCCGCGGCCCTGAGGCCGAAGCGGACCAGCGCCAGCGCGTCCGGGCTGACAATCGCTTCGGCCGGCTTGTCGGTATCGCCCGGCGGACGGTTCTTGATCGGTACGAAGCCGTCCTTCGGCGATGCGGCGCCTGAAGCGTCGGCCGGCGCGATGCGGATGTAGTAGCCGTCGACGCCAGCCTCGTGGCACTCCGGTGTGCCGCTGACATAGGTCCAGCGCTCGATCTGGTCGTTCCAGCAATCCGCGACCTCGCGCAAATAGTTAGCCGGCTCGGGTTTGCCGTTGACGTCGAACAGATCGGCGGCGCCAAGCAGTGCCGATATTTCGACGGCGAGCGTGAATGGGCTGTAGCCGGCATCCTCTTCCCAGCGGTCCTGCCCGGTGACGGGACCATTGCGCACGACATAGGACACGGCCTTCTCGATCATCGGCATGAAGGCGGCGAGCTTGGCGCGCGGCAGGTGGCCGGCGCGGTGCAGCCCATCGGCAAGCAGCAGCGGGAAGGCGCATTCGTCCATCTGGATGCCCGGCCAATAGAGCGAGCCGTCGAGCCACACATTTTGTGGCCAGTGGCCGTCCGGCTGCTGGATGGAACGGAGATAGGCGAGGATCTCAAGCGCCTGCGCCGGATCGCCGGCGGCGAGGAAGCCGCCCGCGGTTTCGACGAGGTCGCGCGGCCAGACCAGATGATAGCCGCCGAGGTCGTCGTCGCCCTTGCTCGCTCCCCAGGGGATCGACAGGCTGGCAACGGCCGCACCGGGCCTCGCCAGCGACAGGTGCGTCGCCAGCACCGCTGTGCTGACGCGGTAGGTGTTGAGCCCGGATGCATCATGGTGGTCGAGCTGCGTCAGGCCTGCCTGCCATTTCCGCCATTTCGCGACATAGGCCTTTGCCGCCGGCTCAAAACCGCGTTTCAGGCTGGCGGCGGCGTTTTCGGCCGCTTCATCCGGCGTTGCCCCAAACCCAAGCGCAAGCAAGGCTTCGCTGTTGGCTAAAGAAAAGCCGATCTCGCCGGTCAGCGCGACATTGCCGTCCTCCGCTCTTTGGCAGGTCGGATCGAGCCGGCCGGCGCGGCTGAGTTGCTGCCAGCCGTCGGAAAAGCCTGCATAGCCGGCCGAGCAGTCGCCCCAGGGCAGCGAGGAGGCAAGCGCCAAGCAGGCGCCGTGCCCGGACGCAAACAGCATCGGCTTGCCCTTGTGCTCGCCGATCCAGGCGGTGTTGCCCATGCCGGCATTGAACAGATGCGGCGCCAGCAGGGCGTAGACGCGGTAGTCCGTGGCCACGCCCTCGAGTGCCGTGAAGCTGGTTTCCTGCAGCAAGGCCGGGCGCGCCGGATCCGCCAGGATGCGCTTTTCGATCTGGTAACGCGCCGTCGCGTTGATCAGCCGATAGGCGGGCACTCCGTCCTCGAACGGCTCGATGGCATGCGTGGCGTCACGCTTCTCCTCGGAGAACCAGCCGCCGGGACCGGTGACCAGCAGTCCCATGTCGCGCGTGCAGGCACTGTCGAGGCCGGGATAATAGACCTCGTTGACGATGCCATGGCTGAGCGTGAACCAGACGCGGCTCGCCGGCGAAAGCGCGGCACCTACGCCGCTCTTGGCGCTTGACGTCCAGCGCGCCGGAATTCCGGGGGCGCCCATTCTTTTGGGTGCACTGGGGGGAAGGGTCGGCGGCATCGCTGCCATGCATGGTCTCCTGGACCCTTCCCTAGACCAGCACGCGAAGGCTTTTCAACCGCCGCACCTGAAGTTGATCGTCCAAGCGTGATCGATCGCAGTTGACAAGCGGGCGTATCTGAATTTGTCTGACAATAGATAAAAAACAGGCAGACAACGCCAAAACCATCTGCAACAGTCGGCGGGGCCGACAATCCATGGGAGGATTATGACATGAAGACACTGCTCGTCCTGAGCGCTCTGGCGGCGATGCTCGCCTCGGGCACGGCGCTTGCCGACACCAGCGGCAAGAAGATCGCCTTCTCCAACAATTACGCCGGCAATTCGTGGCGCCAGGCGATGCTCGACAGCTACGGCATCGTCACCAAGAAGGCGGTGGAGGATAAGATCGTCGGCGCCGCCGACATCTTCACCACCGCCGACAAGGAAGTGCCGACCCAGGCTGCCCAGGTGCAGAACCTGATCCTGCAGGGCTATGACGCCATCGTCATCAACGCCGCCTCGCCGGATGCGCTGAACGGCGCCATCAAGCAGGCCTGCGATGCCGGCATCGTCGTCGTCTCCTTCGACGGGACCGTCACCGAACCTTGCGCCTACCGCGTCGTCGTCGACTTCAAGGACATGGGCAAGCAGGAAGTCGAGCAGATGGCCAAATTCCAGCCCAAGGGCGGCAATTTGCTGGAAATCCGCGGCCTTGCCGGCACCTCGATCGACGATGCCATCCATGCCGGCATCCTCGAAGGCGTCGCCGCCCATCCCGAGTTCAAGATCGTCGGTTCGGTGACCGGCGACTGGGACCAGACGACGGCGCAGAAGGCGGTCGCGACGATCCTGCCGTCGTTGCCCGACATCGTCGGCATCGTCGACCAGGGCGGTGACGGTTATGGCGCGGCACAAGCCTTTGCCGCCGCAGGCAAGCCGCGTCCGACCATCATCATGGGCAACCGCCAGGACGAGCTGAAATGGTGGAAGGAGCAGAAGGACAAGGACGGCTACCAGACCTGGTCGGCCTCGATCGCGCCCGGCGTGTCGTCGCTGGCCTTCTGGGTGGCGCAGCAGGTGCTCGACGGCCGCACGGACATTCCGCATGACCTTTTGGTGCCGTATCTCGCCTTTACCCAGGACAATTTCGAGACCGAGCTGCCGAAAATCAAGGAGGGCGGCGTCGCCACCCACGAATACAGCCAGGAAGACGCAATCGCGGCGATCAAAGCCAATATCAAGTGATGCATTGCATTCATTGCCAGCGGCATGACCGACCGGATATCGTTGAGCATGCCTGAGGCCAATACGGACATCATCAGACTGGGCGGCGCCGAAAAACATTTCGGCGCCGCCCATTTGGACATCATCAGGCTGAACGGCGCCGAAAAACATTTCGGCGCCGTTCGGGCGCTTAACGGCGTCGACTTCCATGTTGTATCAGGCGAATGCGTCGGGCTGGTCGGCCACAACGGAGCCGGCAAATCGACGCTGATGCATATGGTGGCCGGTACGCTGCAGCCCGATGGCGGTGAGATCGCGGTGCGTGGCAATGCCGAAACCGACTACTCGGTGGCGCGCGCGCTGAAACTCGGCATACGCTGCGTGTTCCAGGAACTGTCGCTCTGCCCTAACCTCAGTATCGCGGAGAATACGCGCATCAACCATCCGGCGCTCACCGGCTTCGGCTGGCGACGCAAGGCGGCTGCTCTCATTGCCGCCAAGCTGGACGAAATCTTTCCGGATCACGGCATCTCGGCAGACGACATTGCCGGCGATCTCTCCATCGGCCGGCGGCAGATGGTCGAGGTGGCGCGCGCCTTCACGGTGACGCGCGATCCGCTCGACCTGGTCATTCTCGACGAGCCGACCTCTTCGCTGGACGCGCATACTGCGGGCCAGCTGCTTGCCTTCGTGCGCCGTTTCGTAGCCACCGGGGGCAGCTGCATCCTGATCTCGCATGTGCTGGGCGAGGTGCTGCAGAATGCTGACCGCATCGTGGTGATGCGCGACGGCAAGGTGGTCGCCACGGACGTGGCAAAAGCGTTCGACCGCGACCGGCTGGTGACGACGATGGGCGGCGCGGAAGCGCGCGAGAAGATCGCGGCGGAGATCGCCGCCAGGCCGGCGGCGGGCCCGCTCAGGGTGCGGGCGCGGCCCGAGCGGCAGCAGGACGGCAAGGAGCTTGTCGCCCGCGCCGGCGAGATCATCGGGCTTGCCGGGCTTGCCGGCCATGGCCAGACCGACCTGTTACTGGCGATCTTTGCCGCCGCGACGCGTAGAAGGCTTGATATCGAGGTGACCGCCCCGGTGGCGCTGGTGGCCGGAGACCGCCAATCGGACGGCATTTTCCCGCAATGGTCTATTGCCGAAAACATCGGCATCCGCTCACTGGCGCGGCTGCGCAAAGGGCTGCTGATCTCGCCGCAGCGCGAGGCTGAGCTTGCCGAGTTCTGGAAGCAGAAGATCGGCATCCGCACGCCCGACATGACCAACAACATCTTCTCGCTGTCCGGCGGCAACCAGCAGAAAGCGCTGTTTGCCCGCGCCCTCGGCTCCGATGCGCAGATCGTGCTGATGGACGATCCGATGCGCGGCGTGGACATCGGCACCAAGCTCGAGGTCTACGATCTCGTGCGCGAGGAGGCGGCCAAGGGCCGGACCTTCCTCTGGTACACCACCGAGACTGAAGAACTCGACAATTGCGACTACATCCATGTCTTCAAGAACGGCCGCATCGTCGCCAATCTCACGCGCGACGAGCTGACGGAGGAAAAGATCATCCAGTCCTCATTCGGCGATGCGGCCTGAGATGACGGCAATCGCTCCCGGCCCAAGTTCCTCGTCGCGCAGCAATGCCGCGGCCCGCGCCCGTATGCTGCGCAGCCTGTTACCTGCGCTGTCGCTGGCTCTGGTGCTGCTCGCCATCGCCTGGCTCAACCCGCGAGCCATCAGCTATTTCGGCTTCAGCCTGATGCTCAATCTGGCGATCCCGATCGCGCTGGCGACGATCGCCCAGATGTTCGTCATCGCCGGCAACGAGCTCGATCTGTCGATCGGCACATTCGTCGGCTTTGTCGGCTGCGTCACCGCCACATGGCTGAAGGATGCGCCGCTGCTTGGCGTGATCATCCTGCTCGGCTCCATAGGCGTTTATGCGCTGCTCGGCGCACTGATCCATCTGCGCAATCTGCCGTCGATCGTGGTGACGCTGGGCATGAGCTTCGTCTGGCAGGGGCTTGCCATTCTGGTGCTGCCCAAGCCCGGTGGCAAGGCGCCGGACTGGCTCTTGTCGCTGATGGCCTTCAAGCCGCCCTTCATTCCGTTCCCTATCATCGCCGCGCTGGCGATCGCAGCGGTGGTGCATTTTGGGCTGATGCGCACCTCCTATGGCGTCATCCTGCGGGGATCCGGCGGCAATCCGGCGGCGCTCAGGCGCGCTGGCTGGTCGCTGCTTCGAACCAAGATCGTGCTGTTTGCGCTGACCGGCCTGTTCGGCGTTCTGTCCGGCATGGCGCTGATCGGCATCACCACCTCGGCCGACGCCAATATCGGCAATGGCTACACGCTGCTGGCGATCGCCGGCGTCATCCTCGGCGGTGGCGAGTTCGTCGGCGGCCGGGTGTCGCCCATAGGGGCCGTGCTCGGCGCGCTGACACTGGCGCTGGCGGCATCGCCTCTGCTCACCTTCATGCACATCCCGCCGGATTGGCAGGTCGCGGCCAACGGCGCCATCCTGATCATCGTGCTGGCGGCCCGCGTCCTGATCAGCCGCAGGGAGAGGTAGCGATGACATTGGTTAAATCGCTTGTCGCCAAACCCTGGATCTGGTCGTTTATCGGCGCGATGTTCGTCTGGCTGGCGACCATCGCTTTCACCGGCGGCTATGGCGGCGGCGGCATGATCACGGCGGCACTTTCGCTTGCCGTGTTCACCGTCATCGTCGGCGTCGGCCAAATGTTCGTCATCACGCTCGGGCCAGGCAATGTCGACCTGTCGCTGCCGGCCAATATCGGGCTCGCCAGCGCCGTCGCCATGAAGGTCATGGGCGGCAGCGATTCCATGATCGTGGTCGGGCTGCTCGCCGCGCTCGCCTGCGGCGCTGCCATCGGTGCCGTCAACTATCTCCTGATCTGGGCGCTGAGGATCCCGCCGATCATCGCCACTCTGTCGGCCAGCTTCATCATCCAGTCGATCGACATCAGCTATGGGCGTGGCCTGCAGATCAAGCCGCCGCCCGGCTTTGCCGATTTTGCCAACTGGCAAATCCTGGGCATTCCAGTGCTGGCGATCCTTGCCGTATTGTTCACCATCGGTGCGGCCATCGCCTTGCAGCGCATGATCTATGGCCGCTCGGTGCTGGCGATCGGCCAGAACATCCGCGCCGCGTGGCTTGCCGGCGTCAATGTCGGCCGCACCCGCTTCCTCACTTACACGCTGTCGGGCGCGCTCGGCGGCATGGACGGGGCGCTGCTCGCCGGCTATTTCCGCGGCGCCAATGTCGATATCGGCAACGAGTACCTGCTGGCCTCGATCGCCGTCGTCGTCATCGGCGGCACCTCGGTCGCCGGCGGCAAGGCCAATGTTCCCGGTGTCTGGGGCGCGGCGCTGTTCCTGGTACTGCTTCTGACCATGCTCAACACGTTCGGCGTCAGCGCCGGCGTTCGGCTGTTGCTGACCGGGCTGATCATCGTCGGCGTCATCACCGTAGCCGGCGGCGAGAAAGCGCTGCGCTAAAAGGCGTGAGCCCGGCAGCAGTCCCGCCAAATTTGACCATGTGGACAAAAGTCCGCACCCGTTCCATAGTTCCGCGTCTGATTTCGGAACAGTCGGCTCGACACGGCTGTCAAACAGAGGGGCACTAGATGGAAAACCGGAAAAACAAATCGCAATCGACCGGCCTGTCGCGGCGCGACGTGCTGGAACTCGGCGCACTTGGCCTGGCCGCAGCCATGCTGCCGGGTGCAGCCCTCGCCAAGGACAAGAAGCTGAAGGTGGCGGCGATCTTCGCCACGCCGATCGAGGAGCCGTGGGACAACCAGATCCACGTCGCCCTGCAGAAGGCCGAGAAGGAACTCGGTATCGAATACAAATGGTCGGAAAAGGTGCAGACCGCCGATTTCAGCCGCGTCATGCGCGAATATGCGCAAGGCGGGTACCAGCTGGTGCTGGGCGACGCCTTCGCCGCCGAGCGTGAATCGCGCCGCACGGCAAAGCAGTTCCCGAAGACGGCATGGCTGTTCGGCTCGGGCGCCGGCCCGGCCGAGCCCAATTTCGGCGTCTTCGACAACTGGATCCACGAGCCGGCCTATCTCTCCGGCATGATCGCCGGCAAGATGTCGAAGTCGGGCACGATCGGCGCGGTGGCGGCCATGGGCATTCCGGAAGTGAACCGGCTGGTCAACGCCTTCTTTGCCGGCGCCAAGGAGGTCAATCCCAACATCAAGAAGAAGGTCGCCTTCATTGGCTCGTTCTTCGATCCGCCCAAGGCCAAGGAAGCGGCGGTCGCCCAGATCGATGCCGGCGTCGATGTCATCTATGCGGAGCGCTTCGGCGTCATCGAGGCAGCGGTGGACAAGAAGATACTCGCCATCTCCAATATGTCCGACCAGTCGAGCCTCGGCCCCGACACGGTCATAACCGGGCCGGTCTGGGACATGTATCCGACGGTCGAGCAGGCGATCAAGCTGGTCAAGGCCGGTGTCTTCACCGCGCAGGATTATGGCGATTTCTCGCGCATGGCCAAGGGCGGGTCGTTCCTGGCGCCCTACCATAAATTCGACAAGACGCTGCCGGCGGATGTGAAGGATCTGGTCGAGAAGAAGAAGGCCGAGATCCTGGAAGGCAATTTCCGGGTGGATGTGGATGAGAACACGCCGGTTTCGGATTAGCTCGGCGTACCCCTCCCCCTTGAGGGAGGGTGGCCCGCAGGGCCGGGTGGGGTCCTCCGCGAAGTGCTCCATCCTGCTAAGTCATGGGTTGAGGCAGTTGAGGTGACCCCACCCGCCTCGGTTCGCTCGGCACCCTCCCCTCGAGGGGGAGGGGTATCTCCGCAGGAGCACCTTTGTCCGCCCCTCTCATCGAAATGCGCGCCATTACCAAGAGCTTCGGCGCCGTCAAGGCGAATGAGGCTGTCGATCTAAGCGTCGCCCCAGGTGAGATCCTCGGCCTGCTGGGCGAAAACGGCGCCGGCAAGACGACGCTGATGAATGTGCTGTTCGGCGCCTATGCGCCGGATGCCGGCGAAATTCTTATCCAGGGCAAGACCGTGCGGATCACCAGTTCGGCCGATGCGCTGGCCGCCGGCATCGGCATGGTGCACCAGCATTTTCATTTGGCGCCAAGGCTGACGGTCCTGGAAAACCTTCTGATTGGCATTCCCGGCAAATCCGGCCGCATCGACCGCGCCGGCGGACTTGCCCGGTTGTCCGACATCAGCCGTCAGCATGGGCTGACGCTGGACCCCAACCTGCCTGTCTCCGCGCTGTCGGTCGGCGAGCAGCAGCGGCTCGAAATCGTCAAGGCGCTGTTTCGCGGCGCCAGGCTGTTAATCCTCGACGAGCCGACGGCGGTGTTGGCGCCGAGCGAGGTCGACGGGCTGTTTTCGGCGCTGCGCTCGATGGCGGCGCAGGG
Source organism: Mesorhizobium sp. M0292 (assembly GCF_040321695.1). Taxonomy (NCBI): domain Bacteria; kingdom Pseudomonadati; phylum Pseudomonadota; class Alphaproteobacteria; order Hyphomicrobiales; family Phyllobacteriaceae; genus Mesorhizobium; species Mesorhizobium sp. M0292. Next base: position 3,340 of record NZ_JAMYSB010000021.1, on the reverse strand, counting down.
GCTCGGCATCATCTTCATCTCGCATAAATTGAACGAGGTGCGGGCGCTCACCCATCGCTGCACCGTGTTGCGGCATGGCCGCGTCGCCGGCCGTGTCGACGATCCGGCGAACACGACATCGGCAGAAATGGCGCAGCTGATGTGCGGCCATGAGATCGTGCCGCCGGCAAGAGGACCTTCGACCCCAGGCGCGGCGGTGCTGACGCTCGACGGTATTTCCACCTCACGGCATTCGGGGACGCCGCTGCGCGACGTATCGCTTGCCGTTCGCGCGGGCGAAATCCTCGGCATTGCCGGGGTCTCCGGCAATGGCCAGCGGGCGCTGGCCGAGGTGATTTCCGGCACGCGCGCGCCCGACGCCGGCGCGATGACGATAGCCGGCAAACCTGTTGCGCGGTTCTCGCCGCGCGAGGTGCAGGCGCTCGGCCTTGGCCGCATCCCGGAAGACCGTATGACGACCGGGCTGGTCACCAATCTGCCGCTCGCCGATTCCATGGTGTTGCCGCGCATTGGTACTGCGGCTTTCAGCAGCCGGGGCCTGCTCAAGCCAGATGCGATCCGCGCCTTCGCCGAAGAACAGATCAAGGCCTATGACATCAGGTGCCCCGGGCCGATGACCCGCGCCGGCGCGCTGTCGGGCGGCAATCTGCAGAAGGCGCTGCTGGCGCGCGAACTGGATTTCGACCCGAAGGTGCTGATCGTCTCGCAGCCGACGCGCGGCCTCGACATCGGTGCCGCCCGCTTCATCCACGAAAAATTCCTCGACATGCGTGCCAAGGGCTGCGGGATCATCGTCATCGGCGAGGATCTCGAAGAGCTGCTGGTGCTCTGCGACCGCATCGCGGTGATGTATGAGGGCCGCATCGCCGGCACGCTGGACAGCGCCGATGCGACCATCGCGCGGCTTGGGCTGCTGATGACCGGGGCGGAGGGCAGAGCCTAGATGGACTTTCTCACTCGGTTCCTCGCAGAAACCTCAAATAATACTGCCCGCTTTTGGCTGACTTTAAGCGTCAGCGCTGCCCCTCACCTGCCTGCCGGCATCCTCTCCCCGTATAGAGACGGGGAGAGGGGCTCTCACCCATGGTTTCGCCAATCACCACAGCTGCAAGAGGGGAGTTGCATAGGGCCCGGATCCCTTCTCCCCGTGTCTATTCGGGGAGAAGGTGCCGGCAGGCGGATGAAGGGCGGCGCGACCGTCTGGGCGGCGGAGGGGCATAGCTGATGTTCCGCCTCGAAGCCCGTAGTTCCACCCCCGCCTGGTTCAATCTCGCTTTGCCGCTGCTGGCCATCGGCGCAGCGCTGGTCCTGTGCAGCGGCCTCATCGCGCTGGCAGGCGCCGGCGTGCTTGAGGCCTATGGCGTGATGCTGTCGGCCTCGTTCGGCGACAGCTATGCCATCACCGAAACGCTGGTGCGCGCCGCCCCGATGATCTTCACCGGGCTGGCTGTGGCCGTCGCCTTCCGGGCCAAATTCTGGAACATCGGCGCCGAGGGCCAATTGCTGGCCGGCGCCGTGGCCAGCTGCTTCGTCGGCGCCATCCCAATGCCGGGCGCGCTGGCGATCCTGTCGATGGCGCTGGCGGGCGCTGCTGCCGGTGCCGCGGTAGCGCTGGTGCCCGCGACGCTCAGGGTCAAATTCAAGGTGGATGACGTCGTCAGCTCGCTGCTGCTCAACTCGGTCATCTACTATGCGCTGATGGCGCTGATCGAGGGGCCGTGGAAGGACTCGTTCAGCGGCTATCCGATCTCGCCGCCGATCGAGGATTCGGCGAATTTCCCGGTGCTGCTCGAAGGCACAAGGCTGCATCTGGGTGTCATCGCCGCGTTGATCGCGGCCCCGTTGATCTGGTTCCTGATCGTGCGCACCACGCTCGGCTTCCGGATCAGGGTCACCGGCGAAAGCCCGGAAGCCGCCCGCTATGGCGGCATACATGTCGAGCGGGTGCTGATCTCGACGGCGCTGCTGTCGGGCGCGCTGGCCGGGCTTGCCGGCGTCGGCGAGGTCGGCGGCGTGCATTTCCAGGTGATGAGCGACATTTCGCCGGGCTATGGCTATTCCGGCATCGTCGTTGCCATGCTGGCCAGGCTCAATCCGCTCGGCGTCGTACCGGCGGCGATCTTCCTGGCCGCCGTGATGACCGGCGCCGAAGCGATGTCGCGCGCCACCGGCGTGCCGGCGTTCCTCAGCGATGTCATCCAGGGCACGGCGCTGCTCGCCATGCTGGTGGCGCTGCTGTTCACGGCCTATCGCATCCGCCGCGTCGGTGCCGCCTTATGAGCGCGGTGTTCGAACAGATCTTTCAGGTCGGCTTCCTCGCCGCCATTATCCGCATCGCCACGCCGCTGGCATTTGCCACGCTGGGCGAGATGTTCTCCGAGCGGGCCGGCGTGCTCAATCTCGGTATCGAAGGCATCATGCTGCTCTGCGCGATGACCGGCTTCACCGCCGCCAGCCTCAGCGGCAGCCTGTGGCTCGGCGTGCTGGCCGCGGTGTTGACCGGCATGGCGATGAGTGCGCTGCATGCGCTGTTCACCGTGGCGCTCGGCCTCAGCCAGCATGTCTGCGGCATCGGCGTTACTTTGTTCTCGTCCGGCCTTGCCTATTTCCTCTACCGTCTGACCTTCGGCCAGCAATCGGTGCCGCCCAGCATCAAGGGTTTTCAGACGGTGCCGATCCCGCTGCTGTCGGATATTCCGGTTCTGGGGTCAGCGGTTTTCAACCAGTTTGCGCTGGTCTACTTGGCAATCATTGCCATCCCGCTCGCTGCTTTCGTGCTCTACCGCACGCCTTGGGGGCTGTCGGTGCGGATGGTCGGCGAGAACCCGCGCGCCGCTGATTCCGCTGGGGTCAGCGTCATCGCCACGCGCTTCCAGGCGGTCATCCTCGGCGGTGCGCTGATGGGGCTTGCGGGCGCCTTCCTCACCATGGCACAGTTCAACGCCTTCACCTTTGGTGTCGTGTCGGGCCGTGGCTGGGTGGCGATCGCGCTGGTCGTGTTCGGCCGCTGGGACCCGTGGCGCTCTGCGGGCGCGGCGCTGCTGTTCGCCTTCGTCGATGCGCTACAATTGCGCATGCAGGCGAGCGGCCTCGGGCATATTCCCTATGAGACGTTCTTGATGCTGCCGTTCATTTTCACCATCGTCGCGATGGCCGTGATGTCACGCAACGCGGTTGCGCCGTCGGCGCTGCTGAAGCCGTTTCGACGAGAAGAGCGGTAAGCGAGTAGGACTTGGCGCCCAAAAACAGAACCCCACCACCGGGGGGGGGGATGGGGGCCCCCCGCGGGGGGTAAAAAAAACCGAGAAAAACTATATATAAAAAAAAAAAACCACCCACC